>CAUJFU010000023.1 GCA_963169055.1 Myxococcota bacterium | reverse complement strand
TTCGAGGCCGACGGGAGTCGAACCCGCTAACACCTGATAGACAGTCAGGCAGCCCACCGTGGGCTTTCGACCCCAGAAAAAGCGCAAAAAAAAACCGCCTGTGTATTCACGCAGGCGGTGGTCGGACGTACGGTTCGTCGGACAGATCCTGCGGTCTATCGGGTGCTTTGGCCTCATCCAAGCGGGCAAGGGTCAGATCGCCTGCGAAGGGAAGATCGGCAAGGAGCAACGCACCATGAAGTTCTTGCGCACCACGAAGTTCTTGTTGGAGTTCTTGCGCGTTGGCGTGCGATGGTGCTTGGAGGGCCAAGCCATGGCCTTTTTGGGTGTGTTGAGCCACAAGAGGGTTGTGTTTGCGTTGTGCGTGTTCGGGTTGAGCCGTTGGGCGGAGCGATAGGCCGAGCGGTAGGCCGAGCAAAGGATGAGGCAAAGCAGCGGCATCGCTTGGGATACGGATGGGTTGGATATTGATGTGGACGGGTTTTTGGGGAGCGGTGCGGGGGAGCGATTGGAAGAATTTTTTGCGTGTCATGGTTCCCAGTCCTTTCATCGTGTGGTGGATCTTTGTGTTTGATGGCTTGTTGACGCGTGAGAAAAAAGAAAGTTCAGATTTTTTTCTTTTTCTTTTTTCTTTTTGTTTCGATCTTGGCTACGAAAGAGTCTTCAAAGGAGTTCGTTTTTTTCTTCTGTTTCTTTGAAGCGTTTGGTTTTCGCTTGAAGCGTGGTTTGCGTTACGGGGGTAGAAAAGAAAAGTTCGTGGGCAGGGAAAGTTTTTAGGGGAAGGGTTGAGGGAAGCGTTGCGGGTAGGGGCATCTCGGGGTATAAGGTGGGTTTGTGTGATCTGGTTTTTGGAGAGAACGAGGGATGGAGGATCGGATGCAGGTGTGGGAAGCGTTTTTGCGGGTGGTGAGCGCGGAGTTACAGCCGAAGATGCCGGCATGGTATGCGTCTTATCGGGGGGCGCAAGGGCGCGAAGATATCGAAGGGTTCTTGGTGTATCTGGAGGCGGAAGGCGTATTGACGAGGCCGATGGTACAGTCGTTGCGGATCGCGTGGCAGGCTGCGTCGTTTCAATCGCGTGTTGCGGGGGGAGCGGGTGGTTTGGATGTTGGCGAGGACGATGAATTGGACGGTGCGACGATGATGGGGGCGGATTACGTCTCGCCATTTGCGGCGTCAAAGCCCACAGAGGCGTCGCCTGCGGTTTTGAAGGTTGCAGCGTCTGATCCCAAGGCTGCGGTGGTGGCCAAAAATAGCGCATCTTCGGGAGGTTTGGCGAAGGTATCGAAAGCAGCGGAGGAGGATGAAGACGAGGCTCCTGTGGAGGCTTTTTTACCGACGTTGATGGCGCAACCCAAGGCGCAAGGCGCAAAAGCCCAACCCAAGGGGCAAAAGCCGGGTCGCCGTGCGGTACAGGAGGGGGAGTGGGTGTTGGAAGACCCGCATCATCGGGTTGTGGAGTCGATTGGCGAAGGGGGGATGGGGTACGTCTTTAATGCGTGGGAAGACACGTTGGGGCGAAACGTGGCGTTTAAGCAATTGAAGCCGACGTTGCGCCATGATCAAGAAGCGATGGGGCGATTTTTGCGGGAGGCGCGGGTGACTGCGCAGCTTTCGCACCCAAGTATCGTACCTGTGTACCAGTTGGTGAAAGGGGTGGACGGTCTGCCTGCGTACACGATGAAGATCATCGAGGGCGATACCTTGGCTTCTTTGATCTTGTCGGTGCGCAAGGCGTATGAGAAAGGCGAGGAGATCTCGGAATCGTTGTCGCTAGAGCAGCGGCTGGAGCATTTTTTGAAGGTTTGCGACGCGATGGCTTATGCGCACAACAAGGGGATCTTGCATCGCGATCTCAAGCCCGGGAACGTGATGATCGGGCCGTTTGGCGAGGTGTATGTGGTGGATTGGGGGGTTGCGCGCCTGATGCAAGAAGCGCAAGACCAGATCTCGATCATGCCGTCGCATGGGGGGGAGTTTTCAACGCGGATCGGCCAATTGATCGGCACGCCCAACTATATGTCGCCCGAACAAGCGCGGGGAGCGATCGATCAGATGGACGGCCGCAGTGATCTGTTTGCGCTTGGGGCGATCCTCTTTGAGTTGGTGTTTTTGAAGAAAGCGTTTGAGGGCGATAACCTTGTGGTGGTCTTAAACAAGGTGAATACGGGAGATATCGCGCCGATGACGCCGAACTATCCGAAGCAAGAAAAAATCCCGTCGGATCTGGTGGCGATCATCCGAAAAGCTTGTGCGCTGGAGATCAAAGATCGGTATGCGTCGGTGCAAGATCTGGCGGAAGACTTGCGGCACTTTTTGCGAAACGAGCCGATCAAAGCAGCGCCGTGGTCGGTGTTTCGGCGTGTCGGTCGATTCTTGGCGCGTCGTCGGGCGGTGCTGTTTGCGTTGGTGGTGATCTTGGCTTCGTTGGGGGGAGGGATCAACTTTTGGTATCTGAGCCGACAACAAGAAGCCAAGCTAGAAGAACGCAAAGAACAAGCCGAGCTGTTGCGCCGATTGACGGAGCTTTACCAGAGTGGGCTCAAGCTGGATCGCTTTTTCTACCAAGCTGAGCGGCTGTTGGGCCAGTTGGCGGCCTCTGCGCAGATCGCGCTGCTGCCGAGCGAAACGCAAAAACAGCAGAAGTTTTATTTGAGCGAGGACTTTACGCCCAAAGATCTTCAAAAGTCGATGTTTTATCAGGACTCTGTCAGTCTCGAATGGCCTGTGATCAAGCTGGCACCGAGCGCAAAACTGCGCTTTGAGCGGGCCAAAAAAGATCGGCCATTTCAGGCTCTTTTGCAACGATTGATGTTGTTGCGTGGGGCCTTGTACGACACGGTATTTCAAAGTGAAGAATTTTCGGTAGATGGGGCCAAAAAACGAAGCCACGAGGTGATGTTGCGCAGTGGGTTTCCGATATCTTCGTCTTTTGTGGCGACGCAGGAAGGGATCGAAGTGAGCTATCCGGGAAGAAGCGGATATCCCGATGAATACGATCCAAGAGAGCGCGACTGGTTCGCGCATACTTCGGCGCGTCGGGGATTTTTGTGGAGCGATCCGTTTGTGAGCGTACACAAGTCCGCCCAAGCCACGTTGGTGTGCAGCACAGCGATCTTGGACAAAGACAAGCGCTTTTTGGGGGCTGCAGGGATCAAGATTCGGCTCAATGAGATGACTGCGCATCTTGGGCAGATCGCACGCGGGCTGCCGTGGGCGCGGGATGCTGTGTTGGTCGATGCGCGTGGGCGTGTGATGGCGCGTGCTTTTGTGCAACTGCCGCGCTTTGTGCAGAGAACCACGAAGAAGAGCTTGGATCTTCCGCGTTTTCACAAGGAAGCGTTGCTGAAACAGATGGCGAAAAAGAATAAGACTTCTTATCTCGTGGAACGCCAAGGAGTGGTCTCGGAGTTGTGGGCTTACACGCCCTTGGAGTCGGTGGGTTGGTATCTTGTGGTGAGTTCGGAGTGGCGCTAATGGCAGTGCAGCGTTGGTGGCAAGCATGGAGCAATCAAGTTCATCGGTGGTGGCATCGGCGCACCTTGCCGGTGTGGTACACACCTGCGTATCGGTTGCCTGTGGCGCAACTGGATGTAGCGACGGGTTTGGAACCAAGACGTGCGGACTTTGCGATCTGGTATTTGTTGGAACGTCGCGTGGTGGATCTGTCGGATGTTCGGGAGCCTGTGCGGGTTCGTTATCGTGATATCGCCCGAGTACATACATGCGCGTACTTGGAATCTTTGTCACAGCCCGAGGCGTTGGCGCGGATCTTTGCGGTCGATGCGCATCTGATCCCTGTGGATGAAGTGATGCGCTCGATCCGTCTTGCCTGTGGTGGGACGTTGGCGGCTGCCAAAGAGGCGTTGGATACGCGTTCTGCGACGCTCAACTTGCTTGGCGGTTTTCATCATGCGAGCCCATCGAGTGGTGGGGGCTTTTGTGTCCTCAATGATATCGCGATTGCGATCGCGGTTTTGCGCAGTGAAGGTTTTGCTGAACAGATCGTCGTATTGGACTTTGACGCCCATCCACCCGATGGTTTGGCCGATTGTCTCGTCAACGATCCGCTGGTTTGGGTGGGTTCGCTCTCTGGTTCGGATTGGGGGCCGCTGCCTTGCGTGGATGAAACCGTCTTGCCGCGCAGGGCGGAGGATCATGTGTATCTTGATGCGCTAGAAAGGCTTTTGGCGCGGATGCCTCGGCCTGCGCTGGCTTTTGTGATCGCGGGTGGCGATGTCTTGGCGGGCGATATGTTGGGGATGTTGGGGATGACGCTTGCAGGAGCGCGTAAGCGTGACTTGGCTGTGAAAAAGGCGATGGCAGGGATCCCTTCGGTGTGGGTGCCGGGGGGCGGATACCACCGCGACACATGGAAGCTGTTGGCAGGGACAGGGATGGCGTTGGCGTTGGACACAGAGACCCTGATCCCAGAGACGTATGATCCCTTGCGTGCGCGATTTACACGCATTGCACAAAAGATTACGAGCGAATCCCTCGAAGGCGAGGCGTGGATCACCAACGATGATCTGGCCGAGGCTTTGGGGATGCCCTCTTCTCAACACTACCGACTGTTGGACTTTTATACAGCCGAAGGCATCGAATACGCCTTGTTTCGGTACGGTCTCAGTGATCACGTTCGACGCTTGGGGTATGGTGCGCCGCGTGTGGTGATCGACCGAACCAGCGTCGGTGATCGGATGCGGGTGTACGCGGAGGGCGGGGGGGCCGAGCATCTGATCGCGGAGCTTGTGGTCGAAAAGCAAGAAGCCGAAAACGTGTCGGTGTTGTACATTCATTGGTTGACGCTTCGTCATGGGATGGCAACCTTTGGTTCGGAACGACCGCAGCTTCCGGGGCAAGAAAAACCCGGCTTGGGTTTGGCGCGTGAAGCGGGTGAGATGTTGTTGCGGATGGCCGAGCGGTTGGGCCTCAAAGGTGTGATGCTCCGTCCTGCGTGGTACCATATCGCTTATGCGATGCGTGCGGACTTTCGGTTTGTCGATCCTGCGCGTCAGGGTCGTTTTGAGGCGCTGATCCGCGATCTTGCGGGTATTCCTTTGCGAGAAGCCACACAGCTTGTTGCGCAAGAATTGGTCGAGATGGATGGACAGACGTATCTTTGGGAACCCGAACCCATGGTTTATTGGCTTGAATCACACGAATTCGACCGAACCATCGTCGAACAAGTGCGCGAACAAGCGCTTTTTTCCATCAAAAAGCGGCTCGATGAGAAGACGCTGTCTTCGATCACCACCGCCCATGCTCGCACCACTCTTTCGATGCCTTCTCTTCCTTAAATCGATCACTTCGAAAGGAGCGATGCTGTTCGGCGTATTTTGTGGGGCGCTGCCCCAAACCCCGCAAGGGAGCAAAGCCCCCTTGACCCCGAAAGGGCGAGGAGATCGCAAGTTTTCCAAACAGACGACTCTCTCGCTTGCAACGGTGCGAACACGGGGGGTTTTGGCCAACCGCGTCACTTGTCAGAGTCATACGATACCCGTGAGAAGTGTACACAAAGGATCCATGCGATCCGTTGTAATCGCTCGGTGGTTGGGCCACAGGGGGCTGCCTCTACATTTTGCGGTCACATAATGGCAGAATTTCGTATAAACAGTTTTTCCGATGTCTTTTTTTGTTTCGATACCTGTCTTCCATCAAGGGGGCTTGCATGACAAGTTCAAAAAAACACAAACGCCAAGACGTGATTCAACCGAACACATCACACCAACCCGCAGGTTTTGGGACAGATCACCAGCTACCTGCTCACGAACAACACAAGGCCCTAGAGCTACCGCCACATCCGATGCCAGACGATGCGCACAAGCTTGCTCCCCACCCACACACCGAAGTCGATCACCAACTCGCACCACCCGAAGAATCTCCTAAACCCCTAGAGCTATCGCCACATCCTACGCCAGACGATGCGCATAAGCTTTCTCCCCATCCACATATCGAAGCCGATCACCAACTCCAAGCACACGCTTCTGCTGAAACCTACGCGCTCCCCGCGCATCCCGAGATCGGAGCCGAACACCAACTACCCGCCTTCGATGCCTCTCACGCATCTTCTGGTGTGGGGCCTTGGACGCAACAAGAGCAAGCCTTTCTTTCCGAAGCTGCGCAGTACCTAGAGCATCCGTCTTTTTTGATGCGCGTTGCGGAACGGCTGGGAAAGCCGTTGGAGTGGCTGGTGGCGCAACTTCCCGAAGTGGCCCACCAAGCCGCCCACAAAGCCCTCGAAAAAGCCCTTGAGGTGGCTGTTATGACACTTCCCGAACAAGTCGACACACCCACCGAACCGCTGCCTGATGCCGATTGGACACCGACCTTGCACACCCTTGCAACCGCTGTATCGGGTGCTTTGGGCGGAGCTTTGGGAGTCATGGGGCTGGCCGTGGAGCTTCCTTTTTCCACAGGCGTGATCATGCGCTCGATCGCCTCGATCGCGCAGTCTTATGGCGAAGATATCCGCGATCCTGCCGTACAGTTGGAGTGTCTCGCTGTTCTTAGTCACGGAGGCCCGCCTGATGCGCAAGCTTCGATGGATAGTGCGTATCTGACGAGCCGCACTTCGTTGACAGTGCTTTTGCGCGAAGCATCCGGCTTTATGGCGCGTGTTTCTGCGCGTGAACTTGCGGAGGCGGTCGCCAAAGGAACCGCGCCTCGTGTTTTGGTTTTGCTTGCGCAGATCGCCAATCGCTTTGGTGTGGTGGTGTCGCAAAAGTTCTTTGCTCAAGCGCTGCCTTTGATCGGGGCGTTGGGTGGGGGATTTGTCAACGCGGCGTTTGCGGATCATTTTCAACGTGTGGCGCGTTACCACTTTGGTATCCGTAGCCTTGAGCGGCGTTATGGATCGGTGCTGGTGTTGGATGCCTACAAAAAAGTGCTGAATCCCTGAATCTTGCGCGAGGATCGACGCACTGAAAGTTTGTGACGCGTTGTGGCACAATCCCGCCTTATCCTGCCTTGAGCAAGTCAAGATGCACAAGCGTAAAAACAAACACCCAGAAGCGAAGGGGAATCCTCGAACAGTCGGGCGGTTTGTGATGACGCATTGTGCGACAAGGAGAAGTGATGACAAGGTTGGTGATCGCAGAAAAACCCTCGGTTGCGCGGGATCTTGCCCGTGTGTTGGGGGCGGCACAAAAGCACAAAGGCTACATCGAAGGCAACGGTTGGCTGGTGACGTGGTGTGTGGGCCACCTTGTGCAGTTGTGTGAACCGCACGAGTACGATCCCTCATGGAAACGTTGGTCGATGCAGGTGCTACCGATGCTTCCAGCGCGGTTTAAGCTCCGAGCGAACGAGCAAACCCGCGATCAGTTCGATGTGGTCGAGCGTTTGTTGAAGCGAAAAGATGTCCATTCTGTTGTTAACGCTTGTGATGCGGGGCGTGAAGGGGAGCTGATCTTTCGCTATGCTGCACAATTGGCCGGTTATCAGGGGCCGATCGAGCGCTTGTGGATATCGAGTATGACAGACGAAGCCATCCAACAAGGGTTTGCGCGTTTGCGACAAGGGGCGCAGTTGGATCCGTTGTGGGATGCTGCACGTTGTCGCTCAGAGGCGGACTGGCTGGTGGGTCTTAACGCCACACGAGCGATGACGCTGCGGGTGCGCAGCGCAGTTCCACAAGGCGCGCAAGCTCCGCTCTTTTCGGTCGGTCGTGTTCAAACCCCAACGTTGGCTTTGATCGTGGATCGCGAAAAAGAGATCTTGCACTTTGTCCCCCAAGATTACTGGCAGATCGAAGCCGACTTCCAAGCCAACGCAGGAAATTATCGCGGGCGTTGGTTTCGTTTGCAAAAACAAGAAGGCGAGCAAGAACCCCAACAGATCGACCGCTTCGACAAAGAACAAGATGCGCTGGACGTGATCGCACGCATCGAAGGACAGCAAGGCACAATCGCCAAAGTCGAACGAAAACAAGTCAAAGAACCTCCTCCGCTGTTGTTTGACCTCAATCGTTTACAGCGTACAGCCAATAAACGCTACGGTTTTTCTGCCGCACGTACCCTAGAGATCGCACAATCTTTGTACGAAAAACACAAGGTGCTCACTTATCCTCGTACAGATTCGATGTTCCTCTCGAAAGATATGCAAGGCGAGATGAACAAGACCATGAAAGCACTCGATCAACCACCCTACGATCCGTTCATCCAATTCTTGCGTACGCAAGGCAAGCTGCCGATGCCAAAGCGCGTCTTTAACGATGCCAAAGTCTCCGACCACCACGCGATCATCCCCACCACTCGCAAAGCCAACCTCGCACAACTTACCCCCGATGAGCGCAAAATCTATGATCTTGTTGTCCGCCGTTTTCTTGGAGCTTTTTTCCCAGACGCCGTGTTTGAAAAGACCCGTGTGATCACGGAGATCGCTGGGGAACTGTTTTTAACACGCGGGAAAGTCGTCGTGAATTCGGGCTGGCGAGAAGTCGCAGGATTCCAAGATGATGTCGGCGGAAAGCCCCAAAAAAAGGGCAAAGAAGACGAGGGCGAAGATTCCCAAGACAAAGAAGACGACGAACAAGGGATCTTGCCCCCGCTCAAAAAGGGCGAGCTGGTCGCGCTTTTGGCGGCTGAACTGCTCAAGAAAAAAACGCAGCCTCCCCCTCGTTACACCGAAGCAAGCCTACTCGCCGCGATGGAAGGAGCCGGAAAACTCTTGGAGGACGAAGATCTCCAACAAGCCCTCAAAGATAGCGGACTCGGGACTCCCGCCACCCGCGCAAGCATCATCGAAACCTTGCTCTCTCGCAACTATATCTTGCGAAAAGGCAAGTCCCTCTGTCCTAGCGAAACAGGGATGCAGCTCATCGACGCCATCCCCGCACAATCATTGCGTTCTCCCCAATTGACGGGACAATGGGAAGCCTTTCTTTCTCGGATCGCTCGCGGTGAAGAACGTGCCGAAGACTTCGATCAAAAAGTACGGGCTTATGTCCAGCGTCTGATCGATGGGATCCGACAAGCACCGATCCAACGGCTCGCCGTTGCAGGCGCACAAGCTTCTGCCGCAAACAGCGAAGAGATCGCGTCAGACGACAAAGCCTCTTCGACGACCCACAAAAACAACGATCCCAAGGCCCAAAAAGCCAAGCCGTCCAAAGCCCCACCATCAAGCGCCTCCAAAGCCCAAAAAACCCAAACCATCCCAACCGCTCAACGCGAAGAGAGCCTTGAAGACGCCGATGTATCCGAGCCAAGCAACGATGACGATATGCTTTGCGCTTGTCCATCGTGTGGGGGAAAGATCAAAGTGTTCCCAAAAGTCTTTGCTTGTATCGGAAAACCGCCAGAGATGGGTTGTGGCTTTCGTGTCTTTGCCGAGATCAAGGGCAAAAAGTTATCCAACGCGATGGTTCGCGAACTGATCACCAAACGTAAAACCCGTGTACTCAAGGGCTTTGTCAGCAAAACCCAACAGCCGTTTGAAGCCCGCCTGATCCTTGATGATCAACTTCAAGTCAAGTTCGACTTTTCCGATACCCAGCGCAGCGCAGAAACACCATCTTTTCGAAACACGACCCAAACCACTCAATCCGCCAAAACAACCAAAGCGACCCAATCCATCCAAACGACCCAAACGACCCAAGACTCCGCAAAACCATCCCCTTCTTCAAACACAACTGCGGAAACTTCATCGCCCCAAAAAGCCGCTGCAAAAACTTCATCGCCGCGAAAAGCCGATGTGGAAACTTTATCGCCCCAAAAAGCCGCTGCGAAAACTCCCTCGCCCCAAAAAGCCGATGTGGAAACTCCCTCGCAGCGAAAAGCTACTGCGGAAACTGCCCTATCTACAGGGTCTTTGCCTTCGGCCAAAAAAAACAGAAAAGCCTCTTCCAAAGACACCCTTCTTCCCCCACCAAAAGGCGCGTTGATTGCGGATATCTTGCAAACCAAACGCACAAGCGCCGATTCTTCAAATGATGCAGCCGGATCTCCCCAATCTACCGCCGTTTCCAGCCAAATCCAAAAACCTTCGGTCTCTAAAACAGCCGAGATCTACACACAAAAAACTGCCACTCAACCCATCGCAATGGTCGCGCAAGACACTCCACCAAAACAGCCAACCCAAGGCCACAACGAGGCTTTGGGGGCTTGCCCTCGATGCCACCAAGGCTCGCTGATCTCAGGGCGTCAAGCATGGGGATGCAGCCGTTGGCGCGAAGGATGCCACACCATGATCCCCTATACTGTAGAAGGATCGCAGATCGCACCTTCCGAAGCCAAAAAGCTGCTTGCTCGCGGAAGCGTTCGCCCCCTCGAACCGTTTCGTGGCCCACAAGGCCCCTTCTTAGGCGAGATCCGCTTGACGCTCGACCAAGGTGACTCGATTGTCTCCGTCGTTCCTGCAAAAGTACCTGCCTAAAAAACAAGAAGAGTCCACGGAAGACACGAAAAATACGAAAAACACGGAAGACGCGGAAGAAGCAAGGTCTATGCGACAGGAGCGATGTTATAGACAGAAAAGCCGTGTTCGCGGTACACCAAGCGGTAGAGATGTTGGTTTGAAAAACCTGCACTCTCTTCGTCAACACGGGGTCAAGGGGCCGATGGTCCCTTGCGGGGTTTGGGGCAGCGCCCCATACGCGCCTTGTTAAGGTGGAAACTTCGTAGAGTCGAGGATGCTCGCTCTTTCTTTTGTCGGCCCCCCATGTCCGTTCGCGGCTCGATGTCCCGATACACGGGCGGTTCGCGAACCGCCCCTACGCAAACATGGCCTTGTCTCGAAGACGGATGCAACGAAAGAATCGTAGACAAAGCACACGCAAATATGCATAAAAAGACGGAGGATACGACCTCCGTGTAGGGTGTGGTGGAAGGGTGGGGCGTATGGCATACGCCCTTGCCCGATTCACGGGGATGTTGATCGCTGTGTACGAGCAGACAACCTGCGGATGTCGTATGAGGCAGTGGAAAAGGGAAAGCGTGAAGAATCAAGCCGTGGTAGGGGCGGTTCGGGAACCGCCCGCGCAGGCAACAACGGCCTTTTTCGTATCGGTATGACAGTTCAGTCTCTTTTCTTCACCCGATGCCTGTGGGGTGATACGAAATCTGCCCATGCCAGAGACCCCCCGCTGGATGGGCTTTACATACGAAGTGTCCGAGTGTTAGGGGTGGCGGCCAACCATGGCTTAACCTAGCGCGTATGGGGCAGCGCCCCACAAACCCCCAACCCATCGGCGAGTACCACAAGGAACGAAGCACGGAGACGATAGATGAGTACGGTGATGTTGGTGCGGCATGGCAAGGCCGCAGACTTTATGAGCGGGGATTATGATCGACTTTCGGAGACGGGCAAACAACAAGCGCGTTTGTTGGGGGAGTATTGGGCCAAGTGGGGTGTGCAGATCGATGCGGTGTATCGGGGGCCATTGCGTCGTCAGCGCGAGACGATGGAGGTGATCGAGCAAGTGTACCGAGAGCAGGGATTACCTTGGCCTGAAGTGACCGAACTGGCGGGACTCAACGAGCATGGCGGGCTTGCTGTGTTTCAACACGCACTACCGCAACTGATGGAACAAGACGAAGCGATCCGCGAGGCTTTTTTGGCGCGTGCTGCCGGGCAAAAGGGCGATCCGCGAGTTGGGATGCGCGCCTTCATTCAAAGCATACACATGTGGATTCGTGGGGAGATCCATCTTCCCGAAGTTGGGCCGTTTTCACGATTTTTGGAAGGGGTGCAGGATGCGATCGATACCATCCATCGCACCGAAGGCCACGGCAAACGTGTGGCGGTATTCACTTCCGCAGGCACGATCAGCGCGGCGGTCGGGTTGTGTTACCAGATCCCTGCCGAAGCGATCATGGATCTGAGTTGGCAGCTCTACAACGCCTCTATCTCGGAGATCGCAGTATCCCATAAAGGCCGTGGGATGGTCTCCTTTAATCAGATCTCACATATCCATACAGCGGAGCTTCTGACGAAAGTTTAGCGCACAAGAGAGGCAGCGTTTGTTGGTGAGGGTGGTGATGTGGGGGATGATACGATATCCGAGCGGTGTGTGATCGAAGGAGAGCGCGTAAACGCCCTGTGGTTGGGCAGCCACAGGGGGCACTTGGTCCAACTAATTCCATTCGTCTGCGGATGCGGTTAAACTTTTTACTTTGATAGGACTTACGCAGTTCGATACGAAAAAGGCCCATGTTCGGGCGTGGGCGGTTCGCGAACCGCCCCT
>CAUJFU010000022.1 GCA_963169055.1 Myxococcota bacterium | reverse complement strand
ATCGAAGATATTGTACGCTCGCTGCGCCACGATCACTTCGTCGAGGATCTCATGGCCAACTTCGCCTTGACCGCCTAAATACAACGCGATCCGTGCCATCGCATGCTCTAGCGCGGCCATCTCCGCTCCTAACAGGTCGATCAAATGTTCTGCCACAGGCATCGACATCTTGAGCTTGTGGTGACGCGCACGTTCCAACACCCAAGCAGGCATCTTGTTTTCAAATGGCCGTAGGGCGCCGAATTGGTAAGGCTTGAGGGCTTTTCCCGCAGAAGTATTGCCGGGAACAGAGGGCTTGCGATTGGGATCGACAAACACCAGACAAGTGGTCGGCGAGGGAGACTTGAGGTACTCCTTCATCTCGTCCCAACTTTCTTTGGTGATCTGATCGGGTTCTCGAACCAATACCAACGTCTGCCGATCCATCACAGGAAGCTGATTCGCTGCGGCAACGATCTGCCGCCCTTCGCTCTCTGCACCGCTAAATTGATGCAGATTGAAGTCTTTGAACGCGGGATGGATCTGTTCGCGCAGGGCCTCCACCACTTCTTGCAACAGGTAGGGATCGTCGCCGTACAAATAACACAGCGGCCCGCAGGGATCGCCTTTTTTGATCTGCGTAAGCAATTGCTTTGCGGTTAACTCGCCACTCTCGCTCTTTTTGGCCATCGTCCTTCGCCTTTGCTTTCACTTCCATGGAAATCGCGAGGGTAGCCTTCTCTTTGGTGAGAAGCAAGAGGCGAAACTCGCCGTCCACATCTCAAACGTGACACGCCCAATCCTCCGAGGCCCTGCTTTGTAAGAAGCAAGAGGCGAAACTTGCCATCGACACCGCCATTGCCTACACTACGCGAGGCGGGCCGCGTCTCGAAACAGATGTACTGTCTTTCGCCGTTTGCTTGCGCACCTTATGGATGGGGCCTTGTTCGGATGTCCATCTTCGCAAAAGGGCATCGATCCACGAAAAGGCCGAATAATCGAGGTTTTTCGATGAAAAACGAGCACGAGCGTGAACTGGGATTGGGAGGCGTGATCGCGATCTTCCTGATCTTTTTGGCGTGTGTTGCGACTTCGGGGCTGATCGTCTTGTGTGCGGGGGCGTTGTGGGTTTCATGGACCAAGTCGGACGCGATCTTTCTGCTTTTACTCGTTGGGACAGCGGTCGTTTTGTTGCCTTCTTTGTTGTTGAACGCGCTTGTTCTAGGGCTTCGGCGCTTGTGGAATCGCCGCGCCACTTTCCGCGAAACCTTCTTCTCAACCACGCTGACCAACAACGCCATGTTGCTGTTGGCCTTGATCCTTGTCTTGCCTCACGACACCGCCTCGGCGCTGTTGCGTCATGGTCATTGGCCCTTTAGCCGCCAAGTTGCACAGCTTTTTCAAATCAACGAACACCATCCCGTCTTGCGTACCGGGCGCAAGATCGTTCGACAGATGGCCTACCTCCTCGAAGAAGAAGGGCGCCCCCTCCCGATCGTCCGCGAAGAGCCTCCTCCCACGCCACAATCTCCCCTCGCCAAACAACAAGCCTCGCCCACAACGCCCTCCACCCCGCCCAATCTTACTCCGCCTCCGATCCGCGATCTCGCCCCTCCTATCGAGCGTTTCCCCTTGCGGGATGCCCAGCCAGCCCAACCCGCTGCCCCTCCACGCCCCGATGCTGCCGATCCTTCGCCTTCTTCAGCCACCGCAACGCCCTCCCCTCAAACAGACGCCCCAACCCCCCAACATACCGCCTCGCCGCATCCGCGTGTCGCGATCAAGTATATCCGCTATGGTACTTCTGCGGTGGTCCCTTTGCGCTTGGGTGATGAGTCTTTGCGCTTCTTGCTCGATACGGGAGCCTCCTATCTCACCCTCTCGCGCACAACTGCCGAACGACTGGGGGCGCTCCCCCCGCGTGATGCCCCTGTGATGGTTCTCCAAACTGCCAATGGAAAAATACGTACACGCGTGGGCTTGCTGCGCGAGATCAAGCTTGGACCCTATCGAATCAAAGATGTGGCGTTTGTCTTGTGTGATGCTTGCGCTGACGATCAACGCGATGTCGTCGGACTTCTCGGGCTCAATATCCTGCAACGCTTCCTCTTTACAATGGATCACCAACGCGGAACCATGTTGCTCGAACCCCAACCCGCCGATCCTCCGAACCTTTCAGCAGATATGCGCCCGTTCTTGAAGTTTACTCGCCTCAGCGGAAGCACCCTCGATCTCGTCTTCAAACGCACCTTTCGCGCCACAGGCTACGCCGCCAATCACGCCCCCAAAACCATGAAGGGTCTTTCTCTTCGGATCATCTACATGAAAGGTAAAGAAGAGATCGGCCACAAGGACTTTTCGCTCCCCGATCTGCGCCCCAGCCAAAACCGCCCCTTTTCTCTCAGCGATCCACAAGCCCCTCGCTTTGAACGCTATCGCATCGAACTCCAATACGGCCATTGGGCCCGCTAGTCCGACCTTTTCTCACTCAATAGTGGGTAAAATTGATCTCGATACCTCACCCCAAGGCGGCCCCCTGAGTCCTCTTCTAGCCACTCGCTGATCTGCGCGAGGGCTTCGCGAGAAAATCGTGCGCGGTGTCCTACTCCTTCGCTTGCGCCGGCCTCTCCGAATTTGACCTCCGCGTACAACACCGCATCTGCCGAGGCATGCAAACACTCCAACCGCAAGATCTCTCGGCTTCCATCGCTGAGTCGCCCCCACAAAACGTCGTCTTGCTCGTACACTTCGCGGATCAGGTACGGGGCATCTTCGATCTCGACCGTCACCCGTTGCGGACCATTGATCACCCAGTAGGTTCCCTCGGCAGTTCGGCGCATCTGGCGTTGCAAAAATTGGCACACCCCCATATGCTCGATCCATTCGCCTTGAAAAGACCATCGACCTTCCGCGCTCAACCTCAACAAACCCCCCAACAAAAAGCGCACAGGGATCTCCTTGATGCTCTCTGTACCTTGCGGATCAAACGAAGGAAGATCGCTGGTCTTGTCTTCTTTCTTCTCGGTCATCTCTCCATCCCCTTTGTGTTTCGCTAAGGATGTCTTTTGCATCGCAGCGTCGACATCCAAGGAAACTTTGTGTATGTTGCAGCCTTTCATTCGCCGATCCATCGCTCCTCGCGTTTGGATCCATCGACCCTGCGCCGCGTGTGGCTGCTTGGGCCTGAAAACGGAAGGTTTTTTTGATCATGAAGACGATCGCCCTCCGTCGAGAAGATCTCGACAAAAAAGGTGAACAGCGTGCTGCGGTGACGCCCGCAATCGCACAAGAGATCACAGAACTTGGGCATTCTTTGCTGGTTCAGCCCGCACATTCGCCGCAAACACACGAAAACAAACGTATCTTTCCCGATCAAGATTACGCTCGTGTGGGAGCCTCCCTCCAAGAAGACCTGCACTCCGCAGATATCATCTTTGGACTCAAAGAAGTTGATATCGATAGCATCCTTCCTGACAAATTGTATCTGCTTTTTTCGCATACCCACAAAGGCCAGAAAAAAAATCGCAAGATGCTCAAAACATTTGCTGAGCGCCGATGTAGCTTGATCGATTACGAACTGATCACCAACGAATCGGGTGTGCGGTTCTTGACGGCATTTACTTATTTTGCCGGATATGCCGGAATGATCGACACCTTGTGGGCGCTTGGGATGCGCCTCGAATGGCTTGGCCATCCCAATCCTTTCTCGCGTGTCCCCCAAACCATCCACGGCGGTGGCCTCGATGCTCTCAAATCTCTCCTTCGCAACGAAGTCAGCGACGTGATCCGCAAACACGGAACTCCCGCAACGTTGCCTCCGCTGATTACTTGCATCCTTGGGCGCGGAAAAACCAGCCAAGGCTGCCAAGTCATGTACGATCTCTTGCCTCACGAACAGATCACCATCGCTGATCTACCCTATGTCTTCGCCCACGGATCGCGCAAAAAAGTCTACAAACTTGTCCTCGAAGTCCATGAGATGTACCGTCTGAAAGCCAACGCCGAACTCTCCCCCCAAGTCTGGAACCAATGGACCGAGCAAGAGAAATTCAAACACTATCTCGTCCAACCCGAGATGTACGAATCCAATCTGGACGCCGTATTGCCCTATGTCACGCTTCTGATGAACTGCGTCATCTGGTCGCCTCGTTATCCTCGTCTTGTCACCTACGACCTCATGCAACAAACCGCTCAAAAGTACGATACCCTCAAGGTGATCGGTGATATCTCTTGTGATCCCAACGGTGCCGTCGAGTTTTCCCAAGAAACATGGATCGACCAACCGCTCTTTACCTACAACCCCGCAACCCAAGTGATCCATCTCGGACACCAAACCCCCGGCGTCGTTGTGATGGCCGTCACCAACCTTCCTTGCGAGTTTTCCGCCGATGCTTCGGTTCAGTTTGCTGCCGATCTTCATCCTTTTCTGCCCGGCTTGTTGCAAGCCGACTTACAAGCCGACTTCCTAGAGGCTCGTTTACCCGGCCCTCTTCATCGCGCAACCATCCTCTGGAAGGGCCATTTCACTCCCGACTACGGTTATATGAAAGAGTTTCTCTCGTAGGACGGTGTCTTCGCAAACAGGGCGGCATTCCCCCACACACCGTCCATCCAACACACCCACGAGGCTTCGATGTTACCCTCTCCTGAAACCATCTCCTTCGATGATCGTTATCTGACGATCCAATGGAACAACAAAGAATGCTGTACTTACGAGCTTTTGCATCTGCGGCGTGAATGTCCCTGCGCTCGTTGTCGCGGTGGACACGGCGCCAACGTACAGCCCACAACCGATCATATCGACTTTATTCGCCTCCTGCGTTGGGAGCCGATTGGACGTTACGCTATCAAGATGTATTGGTCCGACGGGCACAGCCTCGGCATGTACACTTTTGACGCGCTTTGGGATCTCTATCAAAAAGCCGAAGCCTACTACAAAGATCTTCCTCTCGCCGATCACGGCCATCATCACGGCCACGGCCACTCGCATGATCACGGCCCCGCGCACGATCACAGCCACGCACACGAGCACGGACACTCACCCGATCACGGCCACTCACAAGAGCACTGGCACTCGCACGATCACGGCCCCTCACAC
>CAUJFU010000021.1 GCA_963169055.1 Myxococcota bacterium | reverse complement strand
AACTACCAAGTCACCCTCCAGATGCGAGACACCATGCGACAACTCGGCTACCTCGATGATCTCAACCTACTCCATTACGTCGAACCAAACGCCATCCACAACGAAAAAGCATGGCGTGACCGCCTCCATCGCCCCCTTTCTTTCCTCCTCTCTTGGCCCTGATCGATCCCTACACCCCTCCCTCCACCCAACTCCTCTCGCTGCCGTCGTCTGCCTCCATCCACCCCTCCCCACGCTGCCATCCGATCAATCCAACGCTCCTCCCTCGCACCCAACCTACTTCCCCACGCTCCTCTTTCGCACACCAAACGACAAGGGCTTTGGCCCGATATCGAACAGCTTTGTGAACAAAAACAACAAACACAACAAACCAAATGTCGCCGCCAACCCAATCCCCACAAACGACCGTCGATTCTCTGCGATCCGCTGCTCCACATCCTCCTGCGTTCGCCTCACCACCAACACCGCACGCACCCGATTGCTCTTCCTCAATTGGGACGTACCCGCCCAGCCATAACCCGCATACACAGCCTTCCCCGTCTCTCCATGACACGCTTGACAGGGCTTTCCATTCGGAACTGGCCAATACACCGTCAACACCTTCTTGCCCCCAAACAACTCCATAAAAGAAACGGCTTTCTCCTTTGTCAACGCATCGTTCCAACGATCCTTTTCGACTCCAAAAGACGACTTCTTTTGCGCCAACCATCCTTTGTGCGCTTGATCGATATTCAAAAAACCGATGCGCTTGAGTTCGCTGACTTTGGACAATAGCTTCGGATGTTTCTGCTTGATCCATTCAAGAACCTTCGGATCAGACAAGCGTTTTTCCACAAACTGCCGCGTCGAAAGATCCGTGTACGCATACGTCTTGTCCAAACGAACCACTTCGATCGATGCGATGGTCTGGTCTTTTCGGAGCTTTGAAACCAACTCCCGCACGATATCAGCCCGCCCCTCGACCATATTGGCCGCAATCGCTCGTTGAAGCGTGGCCGCTTGATCCAACGCTGCCTTGCGATCTTGATCCCGCAATGCCTGTCCCGTGTTGTGCAGATTGAACACCAACAGCGAACCAAACGCCAACACCATCACCAACAGCAAACCCAACACCGACGCAACCCCCGCAAAGACCGCACGGTTCCGACGCATCAGCTTTTGAAATCGCTCTGCGCGTGTCAATGGGTGCGCTTTGATCGGCCTTTCCGCAAGATACGCATCGATATCATCCGCAAAATCCGCAGCCGACGCATAACGCCGCCCCGCCTCCTTCTCCATCGCTTTCAAACACAGCACGTCCAATTCTTGCGGAATCTTCCGCCCCAAGACCCGCCGCGCCACCTCTGACGGCACCTCCACCTCGTTTGAGATCACCTGCATCATCAACGAAAACAACGTATCTCCCACAAACGGCACCCGACCCGTCAACAAGTGGAACATCGTCGCTCCCAACGAATACACATCGCTCAACGGGCCCACATTCTGCACTTCTCCGTTCGCCTGCTCTGGCGACATATAATACGGCGTTCCCATCGTCGCTTTGGTCGCCGTCAAATTCAGCCCTTGTTCGCGATCTTTGGCGATCCCAAAATCCATGATGTACGGCTCGCCTTGTTGATCGATCAAGATATTGTCTGGCTTGACGTCGCGATGCACAATCCCCCGTCGATGCGCATAATCCAACGCTCGACAACACTTGCTCAAGATCTGTAGCCCCCGCCTCATCGCCTCATCGCTCTCTTCGTCGATCAGATCTTGAAACGTCTTCCCCTCGATCCAATCCATCACAAAATAAAACGTCCCCGGCTCTTCGCCCGCATCAAACACCGAAATGATATTCGGATGCCGCAATCTTCCCGCAAGCATCGCCTCATTTTGAAATCGCAAGATCGTCGCTTCGTTGATCTGTTTCCCAACCTTCATCACTTTGATCGCACAAAAACGGCAAAGGTTCAGCGAATACGCCTTGTAAACCTTCCCCATCCCCCCTTCTCCGATCTCACCAAGCAGATCATAAGCCCCCAAACGACCGATCACATCGGTCGAAGAATACGGCAACGCAAACGCTTGCTGCTCATCCCCCTGCAACACACGACGATCTCCCTTCGCCGTTGTCAAAACCCCGTCTCGATAACGTCGCAACTGCTTCGCTCGCACCGTCTGGCTCGCGCCTCTCGTTTTCCCATCCGTCGCACTCCCCTCCACAACGCCCTCCCCCACCGAAATAACGTTCTCGTCCGTCGTCTCAAACGCAACGTCTCCCCCTTCCAAGACCGTCTTTCCTACCTCCTCCACATCAAAAACCGTCCTTCCCCCCATATCTGCCCCAATGACGGCTTCTTCGACCTCTCCCTCAACAAACACATCCACCACGGTGCGACCGGGGCGCTCGTCCAACGTATTCGCGAAAAGCTCCCATCCACCGACGCTTTTGACACGCCCTTCCTGATCGCCGATCACCAGTTTCTTGCTCGAACCCTCTTCGCTCTTTTTCTCGCTTGACACCATACACTCCTCCCAACATCAAACCGTCGCATGATCGGCTCCGTTCAACCCCAAACGACGGCTGTTGATCCGATCTCTCCTCAAACGCTACTTCCTCCCACCACAAAATCACCTTGACAAATCCCCCCTCTTTTGCCTATCTATTCGCTCGCCTTGCCCCCCTGTTGATGGCGATAATTCTCCATTTCACACAGATTTCAAGGTCTTACACCTTGCTTACATACCCCAAAGGAGTTTCTCATGAAAACAGATATCCATCCCAAATACAATCACGTGATCTTTACCGACGGCGACTGGGAACTCGTCACCCGTTCCACCATGAAAAGCAACGAAGTCAAAAGCATCAACGGCGTCGATCACTACGTGATCCCCCTCTCCGTCAGCGCTTACACTCACCCCTTCTGGAACGGCGGTAGCCAACGCTTCGTCGATACCGCAGGCCGTCTCGAGCGCTTCCAACGCAAATACGCACGCCCCGCTCGCAAAGCCTAACCCCCCCACCATACCTTCCCGCCGTCCTCCCCCCGCAGCCTGCGTTTCGCTCTCTACTCGATTTGCTTTCATCAAAATCTCTATGCTTGTTCAATAGATAACAGGCATAATTTTCATCTTTTTTGCGATTGTTTATAGGCTCCTCTATGCTCCAACGTGAAAGGCCCACCACGACGGGCCACCCAGCCTCTTGGACAGGAGTTTTGCCGATGACACTCGAAGAAATGAAACAAATGGCCTACTGGCATGCCGACGCAGAAACACCCGGCCCTTTTTGCCCGGGATGCTACTCTCCCTTACACGGCGATCTTGCTTTCTTTTGGCACAAACAATGTTTCCTTGGCCTTGCTGGTCCCACCCCTTTGCCCACCACCACCCCACAAAGCCCACGCCGTCAACCCCCCGCCACACCACGCCACGCCCTGCGCCAACCCCCCCCCTACACCCAACAACCCTCCCAATCCTTCGAGGCTTTCTCTCGCCCTGTACTCCGCTGTGATCCCTCTTCTCGTTAAAAACGCCGTCCCTTCTCTCCTCTCAAAAATAACTCCGTTCGTTTGGGCGCTTGACGAAGCAGCGTCGATCCGTATGCTGGCGGGCGTTGGGTGTTGACACAAAGCTCCTCGAAACGGCCTTCCCAACCCCGAAAGACGTACCTCCCACAGGTACAAAGACATCCCAAGGAAAGAAACTGGGAGCGGCGTCCCTGTTGTGTCGCCTTCAAAGCGACAGATCCGAGCATCCCCACCGCGCCCCCAGAACTCCACCCCCAGCGGAGAGACCCACCATGCACCGCACCAAAGAACAAAAAGACCTTTCATGGCAAGCAGGACGCAACAGCAGCCCCGCTTGTCTGTCTTGCGACAAACGCCTTCATAACCAATGGAAAGTCCTTGACGAAGAGCAGCTCCGAGACCTCAACACCGTTAAATCCTGCAATACCTACCAACCCGGCCAAGTGATCTTCTATCAAGGCAACCCATGTATGGGCCTTTACTGCATCGAAGCTGGAACGGTTGCGCTGCGAAAGATCGATATCCACGGAAACAGCGTCGTGATCAAGCTGGCCCATGATGGACAAACCCTCGGCTACCGCGCCTTTTTCTCCAACACAGAATACTCCGTCTCCGCAGAGGCTGTGACGGCTTGCCGCATCTGCTTTATTCCCCGCGACTTTGTCCGCGATATCTTGCTTAAAAACCTCCAGTTCGGCTACGAGTATCTTTCTCGCCTTGCCACCGACCTTGGCGAGTCCGAAGACGAAAAAATGAAGATGTCCACGCTCCCTGTCCGTACACGACTCGCGCATCTGCTGCTTTCTCTCAAAGAACACTACGGACATGTTGGTGACGACGGCGTCTTGACCATCGATCTCCCGATCTCCCGCCAAGATATGGCTTCGATGCTCGCCATCCGACCCGAAACTTTGTCTCGAGCGATCCGCGCTCTCGAAAAGGACGAGGTCGCCCTCTTTGACCGCCAATCTGCTGCCGTCGCTGATCTCGACGCCCTCCTTGACGAGATCGAAAATCCCATCCCCTGACGCTTGTCACTTCCACCCCATGAATTCGCACCCCTTTCAAACGCCCACAGTTCGCCGCCGCACACACGGACTTCGTCTTGCGAACACAAACACCGAGGAATCCGATGGAACATGTAGCTGAATCACAACGGCTCGAAAAGTTTGTTTATGACGATGATATCACACGAAAATTCGTCTTCGCCACAGTCCTTTGGGGGATCGTGGGGATGCTTGTCGGATTGATCGTCGCCTTTCAACTCGTCTTGCCGTGGCTCAACCTTGAGATCCCGTGGCTGACCTTTGGCCGCCTCCGTCCCCTTCACACCAACGCCGTGATCTTTGCTTTTGCTTGCAACGCCGTTTTTGCCGGAATGTACTACTCCAGCCAACGCTTGCTCAAAACACGCATGTTTAGCGACCTGATGAGCAACATCCACTTCTGGGGTTGGCAGTTGATCATCGTGATCGCCGCCATCACCCTCCCGCTCGGCATCACCCAATCCAAGGAGTATGCGGAACTTGAGTGGTGGGTGGATCTCCTGATCACAGCGGTTTGGGTGATCTTCTCCATCAACTTTTTCTTGACCATCCGTATCCGCCGCGAGCGCCACCTCTACGTCGCGATCTGGTTTTATATCGCTTCGCTGATCGCCGTCGCGATGCTTCATATCTTCAACAACCTTGTCATCCCCGTCAGCTTGACCAAAAGTTATCCCATTTATTCGGGGGTTCAAGACGCTTTTATGCAGTGGTGGTACGGACACAACGCCGTCGCTTTTGTCCTAACCACGCCTTTCTTGGGCATGATGTACTACTTTATGCCCAAAGCCGCTGAACGGCCCGTCTACTCCTATCGCCTTTCGATCCTCCATTTCTGGACCCTGATCTTCCTCTATATCTGGGCTGGTCCCCACCACCTTCATTACACCGCACTCCCGGGATGGGCGAGTACCCTTGGGATGGTCTTCTCCATCATGTTGTGGATGCCCTCGTGGGGTGGCATGATCAACGGCTTGCTCACCTTGCGCGGCGCATGGCACAAAGTCGCCCGTGATCCCGTCCTCAAATTCATGGTCGTCGCCATCACCTTCTACGGTATGTCCACCTTTGAAGGCCCCTTGCTCTCCATCAAATCCGTCAACGCTCTCGGCCATTATACCGATTGGATCATCGGTCACGTTCACAACGGAACACTCGGATGGAACGGCTTTTTGGCCTTTGGTATGGTGTACTGGTTGATGCCTCGCTTGTTCCAAAACCCGATCTGGAAGCCCCAATGGGTCGAGATCCACTTTTGGATCGGAACCATCGGCATCTTGCTTTATATCGTTTCGATGTACGTCGCAGGCATCACCCAAGGCTTGATGTGGCGCGCTTTTGACCCCAAAACCGGCCTACTCGCCTACCCTGATTTTGTCGATACCGTCATGAACATCCGTTACTTCTACTGGGGCCGCGCTCTCGGCGGAACCCTCTATCTCACGGGCGCGATCCTCTGCGGGATCAACCTCTATATGACGTGGGCCACGCGCACCAAAAAAGAATACGACGAAGAAGTCCAAGAAGCCCCTGCTCTCGAAAATATCCAGTTCGGCGAGATGAAAACCCCGTCGCGTCTGCGCGAACGCGGCGCACACGTCGCCGGTATCGCCTACAAGATCGAAGCCCTTATTCAACTTTACTGGCACCGCAAATGGGAGCGCTTGCCCCTC
>CAUJFU010000020.1 GCA_963169055.1 Myxococcota bacterium | reverse complement strand
TTTACAAAGAGCTTTACCGCCCCCACAAAATACGCTGCCACCGAGCTTCGCAGCTTTACGATCCGCGACATCCTGATCGCTGGAAAGATCCTCTTTGCCGCCGAAGCCGAAGGCTTCCGTGTCCATGAGTTCGCAGACCGCTAACACCGCCAAAGCCCACCATCGATTAGCTGTTGTATTCTTTGCCCACAAAGGACATCAAAAACTGATGGATGCGCTCGAACATCTTTCCATCGGAGGCGATCAATCCGAGGCGTAGTTGCAGCCCCAATCCATCGCGCAAAGCGATTAACAAGTGTGCCACCACGTCCAGATCAAGCTCCGCAGACCAAGGTGACCGAGCCTCCGTCAAGGCCAGCTTGATCACGCTGAAGACGGCATTTTGGTGTAAAGACAAACGCTGGAAAAATTCTTTTTGATGGCCGCTGCGTTCGGCTTGTAGCCAAAATTCCATCATCACTTGAAAAAATCCTGTGGTCACGCGCCAACGTTCTTCTTCTGCTTCGTTGAGCCAAGGTGGGCGGATCTCTGGGAACGATTCAAAGATCCCCCGTACAAGAGCTTCCATTCGGGCTTTGGGACTCTCCAAACTGGCCAAGCGTGTGCGGGTTTCTTCTTCGAGACGCCCCATCATCCGCTCATATACCCCCCAAAAGATCTCTTCCTTCGTTGGAAAATAATAATACAACGTCCCCTGCCCAATCCCCGCAGCCTGTGCGATATCCGCCAGTTTTGTGCTGTGATAACCTTTCTGACTAAAGATCAAAAAGGCTGCGCCCAAAATACTCTCTCTTCTCTGCTCTTTATCGACAATCTTCGGTGACATTCCTTCACTCTTCTTTTTTCGGTTCGTTGACCCAAAAAGAAGAGTGCTTTGTCTTTTGGCGCTTGTCAAGCAAAGATATCGATCTTTACCCCCATGCTACCGCCTATTTCGATGAAGAGAGGATGGGTGTTGTTTTCGAGGATGCGTGGTTTTAGTGGACTTCGGCGGTGGTGCGGTTGGTGAGGGAGCGGAAGAAGCTTTGCCAATTGCGCAAGGCATCGGGGTTGTGGAAGGCGACAAAGTGGCCGTCGCAGAGGCCACCGCTGGAGTATTTGCATTCTTGGTGCTGTGTAAAACCCGCAGTGATGGGAGTTCCCGATGGGTGTGTAAGGTTTCCGTTGACGGGGAGGGGGTAGGTGGGGACGCCGCGCAAAGTGAGTCCGAGGAGGTTGTCTTGTGGAGGGCCGAACATCGGGAGTTTCATGGCAACGGCAAGAGGATCGAAGACAGCGGGCGGAGCGTAGTTGTCGGTGTTTCCTTTGGTCATAAAGAACTGCATGGGAGGGCGGTCTTCGGCGAGGATCAGGGGGCCATAGTTGACGGGATCGGCGGGATCGAGAAGGCTTTGGAGAACAGAAAAGACCGGGTGGAAGGGAGTTTTGGCGGCATCACCATCGCAGACGAGATAATTGATCACGGCGGGGATCTCGATGGGGTCTTTGGGTTCGTTTTTGCTCAGAAGCATTCCGACAAGCAAGGCCCCGGGAGCCGAAAGGAAAGCGGCAGGGACTTTGTGTTCAAAAGCCAGAAACAGCGGCCCGATCAAGCCGCCTTGGCTGTGGCCCATAAACCAGATCCGCTTGGGGTCGATGCGCAGGTTGTGTCCGTCGTGGGCAAGTGTGAAGGTCTGCATCAGGCGAACCAGCCAATGATAATCGAGCGCGGATTGACGGACGTTATCGCGGGCGGCGGGGAGATTGAGGGCGTTAAAGAATAGAAAGTCGAGGTCCACGCTGCCAAGTTTTCGGCCACGGTTGCCGTGCATGACCTGATCGATACCCAAGCTGACGACGCCCATCCGAGCGAGGCGTTCTGCGGTGTTGTCGCTGATGAAGCTTTGATAGTCGCCGCCCGTTCCGTGTGCGTAAAGAACGATTGGAAGGGGGCGTTCGCGAAGCGCTCCGTCCTCAAAAGCGCTTTTGGGCCAAGCAAGGGCAAATCGCAGCTCTTCCATCTTGTAAAGCGGCGTACCGTCTTTTTCATAACTGAAAAAGCCTGTTTTTTCGTCAAGATAAGGAGGGTCGCCGAACTGGAAATTGGGGGAGGTGTAGGTTCCTTTGCACAGGAGATAAGCGCGGGTGGCTCCGGGATCGGTGCAAGTGATATCTTTGGGTGGTGTGGGGGAAGGGAGTTTTTCGCGCAAGAATTGAACGATCTTTCGTTGTTCTTGGAGCGGATCGCCACCGCGAAACACGCTGACAGCGGCGATATCTTCGGGTTTGAGGGAGGTTTTGTTTTTAAGAAAAGCCCAGAAGGGTTGATAGGCGTCCCACAAGGCTTTGAGATGGGGAGTGGTGGGAGCGGTTTGGGCGTTCAAGGTGTCGAGCAAGGGCATGGGCGCAAGAGGCCATCCCTCTTCGTCTCGGATCGAACGGGTCAACACGAACGCATAATGTTCGTTGGGAGCGAGAGAAAAGCCGGGTTCTGGCCGAAAGGCGGTGAGAAAGTCGGGGGCAAAGCGGGTGCGCAGTTGGGGGTAGGCGCGGATCGGAAGGCGCTGGCCGAGGCGGGGTGAGTTGGGTTCGATGTTGACGAGAAAAGCGGGGCTCGTGTCATGTAGGGTGGCTTCGACGGGTGGGAAGGAGCGAGCCGCGAGGGGACGATTAAAGCGCAAGTACACGGTTGGGTTGTTACCTGCGCCGACAGCGCCGTTGTTGGCTTGCTTGACCAGATTACGGAGGAAGTCGTCGGGTTCATAAGCGCCGATCAGTTGGCCGACAAAAGCGTCTTTGCTTGGAGGGAGCGGACATTTTTGGACACGCTTTGGGACAGGAAAGAAGGCGAGGTCGGGCGTTCCATTTTCTTTGATGCGCAAGGTGTGTGGAAAAGGGAAGTTGTAGAAGTTTTCGGTTGTGAACTTCCCATCGGTGGGATAACCAAAAAACAAGCCGGTGGGCGTTCGGGCGGCCTCTTGGGCTTGTGAGGAAGGTGCTGTCGAAGGAGAGCCACAGGACCCAAGTCCCCATCCCACGAACCCCATCGCGATCCACCAAAACAATCCGCTTCGTTTCTTCATTTTTTTGCCTGTCGATGAATAAAGAAAACACACCCAAATAGACGGAAACAAGATACCTTGTGCGTGTGGTTATGCAAGAAGCGGTCAGCGCGCTGGATGGTGGTGAGACAAGACAGACGTTGGAAAGGGTAGAGACGTTGAGCAAGCGAAGCAAAGAAGCGATGGATCATGCGCAAGATGCGGGAGCATGGTCGCGTATGCGCGGCGCTTTTCCTGTGTTGCGAGAGGGTGGATATTGGAACAGCGGGACGTGTGGCCCGTTGCCGTTGCGAAGTCTTCAAGCGCTCCAAGAAGCCCAAGAACAGGAGCTTTTGGTGGGGCGTTCTGCGATCTCAGGCTATCTGCGTTTCTTAAAGCGCCAAGCCCATCTTCACGCGCTGTTGGCCCCGTTGTTGGGGGCCGCAGAAGAGGAGGTGATCTGGACGCAAAACACCACCGAAGGGATGAACATCGTTTTGTGGGGACTGCCTTGGCAAGCGGGAGATCAGATCATCACGTCCGATCAAGAACACATGGGCCTGTTGGCACCGTTGGCGCAGATCCATCGGAGATTTGGGGTGGACGTGCGCTATCTGCCGTTTCGTGGTGATGCCCAAGAAGATGCGGCGTTGTTGGAACAGGCGATATCTCCGCATACGCGACTGGTGGCGTTGTCGCATGTGTCGTATCTGGACGGACGTCGCTTTGCGATCGAGGCGGTGGGGCCGATGTGCCGAGCGCGGGGGATTCCGTTGCTCGTCGATGCGGCACAATCGCTGGGGGTGTTTCCGTTGGATGTGAAAGCGCTTCAGATCGATTTTTTGGCGGCTCCTTGTCAGAAATGGCTCTGTGGGCCCGAAGGGACGGGGGTGTTGTTTGTGGATAGGGCTTGGCAATCGCGCCTCCAACCCACCTTCGTGGGGACGTTTTCGATGCGGAATGCAGGCTGGTACGATCAGACGGCTCCGTATTATGTACCGACGGAGGGGGCAGGTCGTTATCTGGCGGGAGGGCGTTTTCGCCCGTTGTTAGAGGGATTGGTGGCGTCGCTTGAGTTTTTGGAAGCGGAGGTGGGTTGGCCGTGGATCTTTGCGCGGATCGCCGCGATGGTTCCGAAGGTTCGGGAGGCACTAGAATCGATCGAAGGCGTGACGGTGGCGACACCTGTGGGCAAAGAAGCGAGCTTGTTGGCTTTTCGGATGGAAGGGGTGGCACCTGCGGCGATGACCGCCGTGTTAGAAAAAGAAGGGATGATCTTGCGCTCGGTCCCTGCGAATCCGCCGTCGCTGCGGGTGTCTGTTGGATTCTTCCACGACACGCAAGATATCGAGCGCCTTTGCGAAGCATTACAGCGAAATGCCGCGATCTTGCGGGAAAGTGGACGCACAGAACGCGGATAATCGAGGAATCGCAGCGAGGGGCCGCGATCTTGCGGGAAAGTGGGCGCGCAGATCGCGGATAATCGGCGTGGTGTGATGGGCTCGGAGCATCGGGGGGGTTGGGTGAGAGCGTGGGCGAGAGGTGGGGAGGCTTCGTGATGTGGGTCGTGATGTGGCGGGAGACCTCGGATGCAAGGCACGATCAAGCAGGCGGCGGAACGTTGTGAGTGGGAGAGGCGCAAAAAAAGAGCCGCGTGAGCGGAGGTGTTGTTGAGGATCAGGTTGTACATCGAACACACCAAAGGAAAGGCCCACAAGGATCGGCCTCTGGCGATGATTTGGACGGACGAAAAGGATGTATTCTTGGGCGAGAGAAAAACGCGGTATTCCTGAGGTAAAGAGTCGATAACGTCCATATCGCGGCGCTGGAAGCGAGAGCGAAAAGGTTTGAGCACACGGACCTTTGAGGCACTCGACCAAGGAAAAAGTCGTGCGAAGCAAGGGCAATGGCTGCGAAGGCAAGGTGTTTTGTGCGATGGCGCGGGCGCGTACGATCACCTGCGCTCGTTGGGCCATCGTTGTAAAGGGCGGTTTGCGTACGGTGAGCGCCGAAGAAGCGGAAGGAAGAAACAAGCATAACACAAATGCCGACCACACCGAGGTCTTGCGGATGTCGCGGTAGCATCGGCGCGAACGCAAGGCCAAAAGCATGAATCGGCGTGAACGCAAGGCCAAAAGTATGAACAAGAGCAAAGCAAGCCACAACGACGGCGCTTGAGGGCCAGAGCTGCATCGGCATCCTGAGATCTCGGTGAGATCGGGAGGTTGATCGTGTGTTTCGATCGTCGAAGCTTCGGGGGAAGGCTCGGTTTTCTCTGTTATGGAAGGTTCGGAAGCATCAGCGGCGAGGTTTTCTTGTGGCGGTTCATCGGGGGGACAGATCGTGTTGCGCAGCCCTTGGTTGGGGACTTCGGGAGGGAATTGGGCAGGGTGTTCGGGAAGTTGTGGCGATGCACCGATGCGGCAAAGCAACGCAGGGGAAGGATTTCCCTGATCTTCTCGGATGATCAAGCCTGTTTGACGTTGTCCTGCGCGGACGGTGACGGGGGTGCTTTGGGTGGGTTGGATGCGACATTGAAGGAAGGGAAGATCGTTATACGATTCGGGGCAAAAGCTGCGTGTGGCTTTTTTGTAGATGCCGCCAACGTGAAGGGCAGGGTCCATCGAAAACAAGAAGCGATCACCCGAAAGAGCGCGTGTATGGAGCGTATAAGTATTGGGCGGGAGTCCGTACAATCCGAACCGCCCGTCAGGATCGCTCCATGCAGCGATCGGAGCGGAACCGTCGGTGGGTTCGGCGATCACGACGGCTCCAAACACAGGCGTTCGATCAGCGCGTTGGACTTCGCCTTCGATGGCTCCGTAGTGTTGTTCGTAGTCTGGGTTTGGATAAAGGCTACTGATCGCGGCCATATCATCGGCGTGAGGGGTGGGGAGGCTTTGTTGGACCCCTGTGTCAAAAAACATGGCGGGGAGTTTTTCGGCGTTGGGCAGGTGGACGACGTTGGTGTGTCCGATGCCAAGGGCATGACCGATCTCGTGGATCAGCAGGCGTTGGAGGCGAGCGGCTTTGGGGAGGCGAGCCGTGTTGATCAGCACAAGGGCGTCAACGATCTTGCCTCCAAACGGGCCGGTGAGAGCGCCTTGTTGGTTTTGTTCGACGATCGGGACGCCGATCCCCAAAACATATTCGGCGTCCAGTCCGAGACTTTCGAGGATCTTTCCGTCATGTTCAAGGAGGATATCGGGCCGTTGGTCATCGATGCGGCTTGATTGTGCGATGTTGGTGGCGTTGATGTCGATCGGGAGTGTGTTGAGCTGGACGCGCAGGGCGGTTCCTGAAGCTCGGGTCCAGTATTGAAAGGCGATTTGGACAAGGGAGGAAAAGCGTTGTTCTTCGAGCGTAAAAGGATCGGAGTCGATCCAAAAAGGTATAGGGCCTTGTTGGTAGGGCCAATAACTGACGTGATGCCTTTTGGACGGTGTTTCCTCGACAAAGAATGTGTAAGCATGAGACGAGTTGACCACGCCCAAGAGCCAAGGCAAAACCCATGCGAAAAAAAGAAGTGGGAGGTATCTGCGCATCGTATCCTGTAGGCGTTTGGGGGGATGCGTTGTCTTCGGAGCGGAAGGATGTGGATGCGAACGAGAAGTTTCTTGTTGCATCCAAAAAGCGCTTGGTTAGCATAGGTGCGTCAAGTGACGCAAACAAGGGGTCATTTTTAAGAGGCCCCCGAAGAACCTTAGGAAGAACAGATGGATCGCAAACAGGACGAGTTGGGCGCTGTGCGAGAGAAAGAAGCCGATCTTTCCGCCTCATCAACGGGCCAATCGCCCACCCCACCAACGGGCCAACCTCCCACCGAGGGAAAGCGCCCCAAGACAGGGGGATTGCTGCGCGCACACCAAGAAGACGAAGAGGATATCGCTCGGATGTTGCGAGACATCCGTAATGATCGCGAAGGTACTTTTCCGCCTGCAGTGCGCTATCTGGGGTACGGTTTGGGTTTTTTTACGTTGCTGGCCTTGGGCATTATGACGATGGTGATGGTGCGTGATGTGCGGTTTGCAAGCCAAGTCTACGGGCCATCACGTCTTGTGGTGGGCGAGCGGGCCAGTTTTCGTTTGGCGATCTTTGAAGCCGAAAGCACAGCGTTTTTGCGCGGTGTACAAGGCACGTTTTGGTTGGTCGCTCCTCACCGTGATGTTCAGATCTTTCATGGGCGAACTGAACAAGATGTGTTGGTCGCCAACCTCCATATCCCGCGTTGGCCGCTTGGTACATACACCTTACGCATCCGTGTCCATGGCCCCACAGGCGAAGAGACCTTAGAGCGGTCTGTTGAATTGGTTGACGCGACCCAAGCACAAGGCCGCTACACCAAAGAAAGCAGCCAGCCACTCTGGGCGGCCCCAGAATCGCCTTCTTCTCCCTTCCGTGTCCGTTTTGTTGCAGAAGGCCGCTCTCTGATCTCGGATCTTCCGAACCGTATCTATGCTTGGGTGCAACAACGCAACACCCCCATGCCTACTCGCCCTCCTCGCCAAGAATCCACCACCTCAAAAACCTCGAATCCTGCGGGCTTTCCATCCTCTAAACCATCCCAGACGACAGGGCGACCGACTTCCAAACCGTCCCATTCTACAGGGGTATCGACCTCCAAACCGTCCAGCCTCACGGGGCTGTCGCCCTCAATACCGTCCCATTCTACAGGGGTATCGACCTCCAAACCGTCCAACCTTACGGGGCTATCGACCTCAAGACCTGTACTTCCTGTGTTTCCTGTGCAGCACTCATCCTCGAAAGCGGTGGTGCGGCTGTTTGCATCTCCCGATGCAGGTGTACAACGCAGGACACTACTGGATCCTTTTGCGGAGCCTACACGGAAGATGGAAGCGCCTGACCAAAAGGCGGATACGGTGGTATGGGAAACGCCCTCGCATCGGGTGTGGCTCGAACTGCGCGAAGGGATGTCGCGTTTGGGGACGTATCCAGCCAAAGAAGTGCAAGGGATCGTGCGTTTTCCGTATGTTCCACAATTTTTCCGTGTGGGTTTTGATACGACGGTGTGGGGTCGTTGGGGCAGATCACAACAGGCCATCGAGATGAAGACCGAAGGTTATCAGATGATGGCGGAGCCGCGTCAGGTCTTGGTGGCGGAAGAGGGAGTGTTGTTTGTGCGGGTCGATAGCCTTCAGACAACCGCACCATTGCATATCGATCTTGTTCGACATGGTCGGCGTTTGTGGTCCACGCAGCGAACGTTGCAGGACGGACGGAGTGAGGTTTCTCTAAAAATTCCCAAAGGGATCAAGGGGCTGATCACGCTCCAAGTGTATACCGAATTTTATTTCCCGGGCGAAGTGTACGACGCACGCTTGCTGTACGTCGGGGCATCGGACGAACAGGCATTGCGCGGTGCGTTGCGAAAACATCTTGTGGAGCGAGGGGATGGGATGCGTTTGTTGGAGATCGAATCTTTCCCATCGCCAAGCCGTCCACAAGCTCTCGAAGTATGGGCGCGTGCGATCTTCTCTTTTGCAAAGGCGCGCTTTACGCCGCCTTCTTTGTTGTACGATTCCTCCAAAGATCGGCTTTCCAGTTTGCGGCGTTATCAGCATGATTTTCGCCGTCGAACGTTGATGACTTTGGGCGGGCTAGGGTCGTTTGTGTTGTTGGGGATGTTTTTGTGGATGTTCTTGGGTTATCGGCGAGATCAAGCGCGTTTGGATGAGTTCACCAAGGAAGAAGGGATTCGGATCAAAGGGCGTGGTACGGCGATGATCTTTTTGGCGATCTTGATGGTGGCGGTGATCTTTGCGTCGATTTTGTACTTGTTTTGGGCGATTCAATGGAAGTACGACAATATGTGAGGCGTTCGCCATTTGGGGGAGGCACAGGCGTTAGGGGTCATAACGATATCCGACACCGTGGACGGTGCGGATAATGGAGGGGGATCGGGGATCGGTTTCAATTTTTTTGCGCAATTGGGAGATGTGTTGATCGAGAGTGCGGCTGTTGGGGGTGTAGTCCATGCCCCAACAGATATCGAAGAGGGTGTTGCGGTCGACGACTTTTCCTTGTTGTTGGTGCAAAAGCAGAAGGATATGGAGATCGCGTGGGCTGATCTCGATTTCTTGTGTGTGCCGTCGTGCTCGTAGTTCGGCAGGAAAGATATGAAGATCGTGCATCGTGAAGGGGGTTGCAGAGATCGGCGAAGTGATTTTGGTGGGGGCGGGTTCTTGGATGCGACGAAAGAGAGCGCGGATACGAGCGATCAGTTCCTTGGTTCCGAAGGGTTTGGCGATGTAGTCGTCGGCCCCCAATTCGAGGCCGATGACTTTGTCGATCTCTTCGGCCTTTGCGCTTAAAAACAGGACGGGCGTGTGTGCGTTGTTTTTTCGGATGGTACGGCACACATCGTAGCCGTTGTGACGGGGCATCATGATATCGAGGATGACGAGATCGGGAGCATGGCGTTGGAATGCCTCGATGGCGTCTTGTCCATCGCGAGCTTCGACAAGTGTGTAACCTTCTTCTTCGAGAAGTTCGACGATCCCTGCGCGGATATGGGGATCATCTTCGGCGATCAGGATCTTCATGTGTCGGCCTCTTGGTGGGTGGGGAGGAGGAGTGCAAAGCAGGCACCTTGTTGGCGTGGGAGAAGACGGAGGTCGCCGCCCATCTGTCGGGCAAGTTCGCGGGCGATGGTGAGGCCGATCCCTGTGCCTGTCACACCATCCGATAACTTTCCGCTCAGGCGGAAAAAGGGATGGAAGATGTGTTCACGAAACGTTGCGGGGATGCCGGGGCCGTTGTCTTGGATCTCGATGCGGAGAAATTCGGGAGCCTCTTTTACAAAGCGGATCCCGAGCCATTCGCCCTCGGCTGCGTATTTTTCAACGTTGTTGAGTAGATTCCCAAGGATCTGTTCGATGGCATCGGGATCTGCGAACACGAACGGGGCATCGGAGGTTTCGGTTTCGATGACGATGTTTTTGGTGGCGAAGGTTGGGGCGAATTGTTCAAGGGTGCGTTGAAGGATCGCGTTTGGATCGCAAGAGGTGGGGTGAAGCGAGTGTTTTTGTCTCTGTTGTCGGGAAAAAGTGAGGATGTTGTGGATCAGGCGGGAGAGGCGTTGGCTTTCTTCGACGATGACGCGAATGTGCCGTTGTGCGCGGGGATCTTCTTTGGGGACGCGGTTTTCGAGGAGTTCGGCGTAGAGGCGGATGTTGGTGAGGGGGGTTTTGAGTTCATGGGAGACTTGCGTGACAAAGCTGACGCGCTGTGCGGCCTCGCGGGTATCACGAGACCACTCAACAAAGACGTAAAGCCCGAGCAGAACGAGCAATACGGCGACGGCCAACCATTGGAGTAGTACGCCATAGAGGTAGCGCCCTGTGGCGGCTTGGATCTGCGTGGCTTCAGGGCCATTGTAGGCGAGGCTCCACGAATGTAGCGGATAGGACAAAGGGATCTGTACAAGCGGACGTTTCTTGTAAGCTGCGATGCCTTTTCCCCACTGGTATACGATGTTTCCGCGCCCATCCAACAACATCATCCTTCCTGTTTGGTGGCCTTGGGTGCGTGTGTTATCGGGCAGTTGTGCGGTGAGGTTGGACAACAGCACCACGCGATCGACTTCTACGCCCACGATCTCTTGTTGTGGCGTGCGTTTCCAAAACAACAGATGCAAGCCTTCTGCCCAGTACCAAACCAGCCAGCCGTGGCGATGGGTACGCGCTAACATCTGCAAACTGTCGCCTTGGTTGGAGGGCCGCTTCGTCGGATAGGTTTGTGTTTGCGCATCGTTGTTGTTTGGGGGCCGAGCTTGATACGCCGATGTATCGGGATTTTTTGCCGATGTTTGCGCGATGCTTGTGTTTGGGGCTTGAAATGGATTTGAAGCTTGAACTCGATTTGAAGCTTGAGATCGATTTGCCGATGTATAGGGATGTTTCGCTGATGTTTGAGGGATCTTCTGGTTTCGATTCGCTGAGCGGTTGTGTGGTGCGGTGGATTGTGTGGGCGGATCTTCGGGAGAGTTAGGCGGTTGAAGAACAGCCGTTCCTGCCCAGAGAGTGCGGGTGCGGTCGAGGAAGTCGCGTTCTTGAGGGGTTTGGGGTCGGAGGGGAGAGGGATAGCGGAGTCGGGCTTCTTGATCGAGCCAGAAACATTGGCGAACCAGCGGGAGGTTGCGTTGCCATTGGAAGAGGGTGGTGTGTTGTCCGTCCCACGTATCGAGGATGTGGAGGAGTTGTCGTTCGACGCGGAGGGTGGCTTGTTGGATGCGCTCTTTATGGTCTTCAAGGCGGGCGCGTAGGAGGTTGTAGATGTCTTGTTGGTGGCGGGTTTGGTCTTCATAACCGACGCGCAGCCCGAGCCATCCGAGCAAAAGCAGCGGAAGCAAGATCAAGGCAAGCAAGGCGAGTGTGCGTGTTCGGTTCATAAACTCCTCGGTGCTTCTTTGCTAGGAGTTACGCGGTTGGCTAAAAACCCCGTGTTCGCGCCGCTTGAAGCGACAGAGTCGTTCGTCTGGAAAATAACCGATTTCTTCGCCGATATGGGGTCAAGGGGGCTGTGCTAAGGGTGTGGGGTGTGGGGTGAAACCCCACGAAAACAAACCGACGAGTCGAGATCACCAGTTGGTTTGGTTTTGGATCTGGTACTGGCGTTTGCGCATGACTTTGCGTTGATTTTGCCACTGTTGGCCTTGGAGGTTTTTGGCGTCTTGGATATTCGATTCACTGGAGCGTTTGAGTCGTTTGGAACCGAGTCGATTGGCCATTTGTTGGAGGCGCAGGGCATTTTCAAGCAAGAGTTTACGGGCGTTTTCAAGCTGGCCTTTGTCGCGCATGGTGACGGCGCGTTGGTTGGCTTCGTTGCCAAGGGCTTCGTGAACTTCGATCAAGACATCACGGCGCAGGTGTTGTTGGACGGTGCGTTCGTCAAGGGTGTAGCGCAAAGCGGTTTGGCCCTTGGTGTGGGTGCGTTGGCGGCTTTGCATATCGAGGAAGGAGACATCGACGTGCGCGATATCTTTGGGTTGTTCGCTATTTCCGATGGGTGGTTCGATTTCGAGCAGCAGATATTTGTGTTGGTTGCTGTAGAGTTGGTTAAAGGAGGTGAAGACGACGTTGTCACGGATCTCGGCGGGGCGGTCGAGGACGCGAATCGGTCGGATACCGGGGGCGCAGCGGATGGTGACTTGGACTTGTTGTGCGATGACGGTGGTGATATCACCGAGTTCTGCGCGAAAGATGCGATCAAGCTCGCTGGCATCGCGAGCAAATCCGTGATTTCCGTCGCTGCGTCGTGCAAGCTGTGTCATCAAATCTTCGTTGTATCCGAGTCCGATGCCGATGGTGGTGATAGAGATACCTTCTTTGGCGCTGGCTTCTCCGAGGCGACCGAGGGCATTGGGAGAGCGAGGGCCGACGTTGGCGAGTCCGTCCGAAAGCAGGATGACGCGATTGACGCGCTCTTTGTGGAGGAACTTGCGGACTTCGGCCAGTCCTTTGCTGACACCACCAAACAGGGCGGTAAATCCGTTGGCTTGGATGCTGTTGATCTTGCGGATGATATCTTCTTTGTCCGTCACTTTGGTGGCGGGAACAAGGACGTGAACGCTCGAATCGTAAGTGACGATCGCAAGGATATCGTCAGGTTGGAGCATCGAAACAAGCATCCGAGCGGCTTGTTTGGCGCGGGCAATGCGTTCTCCGCTCATCGAACCTGAACGATCGATGACAACTGCGAGATTGAGCGGGGCGCGCTTTTTGGCGGAGGGAAGGAGTCCGCCTTTGACGCCGACTTTGAGGTAGATGCGTTGGTGAGTGTGGGGGCGGAGGTATGGGTGGCTGACGGCGATATCAAGGTGCAACGGCGGGGCCGATGGCTCGGCATGAAGCGGTGCGTCATAGGCCAAGCAAGCCAAGAACAAGAAGCCAAACAGCCGAAGCATGGGATGTGGCGAGGTCATGGTGATCTCCTTCCTCTTTGAGAGATGGTTGTACAGGAAGAGGTTCTTCCTCGCGATCAGAGGTAGCCGAGATCGCGCCGTCATGGGTGAGGTGGATGTCATCGGTTTGTAAAAAGATTGTCAACGTTGTGGGGGGATGGGGCGGTTAAGCGGCTTCTTCGTCGCCTTTGAGACCTTCGATGGTGGCGTTGTAAGATTCGAGAGCGTGGGCAGGAAGTGTAGCAAGGAAGTTTGGGAGGGGTTCTTTTTTGAATTCCGCAAAGGATTCGGTGAGGTCGTCGTAGAGGGCGGTGATGCCAACGGCGATGCGTTCGAGGATATCGGCGATCTCGTGTTGAGGGAGGTTGCGTCGTCCAGCGTAGCGGTGGATGCGCTCAAGTTCGAGGTATCCGCGTTCGGCGTAGGAGAGATCTTCGATGACTTCGCGCAGATCGTAGGTCAATTGATCGATGCAGTCGGGGATGCCTGAAGCGACGACGGGGCTACAGACACCGAGAAGGGCTTCGATGCGAGCGGTGACATCGCGGATAAAATTGATACGGACTTGTCCGGCTTGGAGAACGGAAGGGATGCCGCGCAAACGGAAGAGCAGATCTTCGAGTTCGGCGCGATCGGACTTTTGGCGGCGTTCTTTGGGGGTCGATTCGTATTCACGCAGCCAAGCGATGATCTCGCTGAGTTCGCCTTCTTCTTCGGGGAGGGTTTCGGGGTTGTAGTATCCCGTGATATCGCGCAAACGGCTGAACATCTCGGCAAGATAGCTGACGGTGATGTTGTCAGATTCGCGCTCACGTTTGCGCAAGTGCCGATTGACGAGGAAGTAGGTAAACAGAGTGGTGATGATGGCGGTGAGGCCGCTCTGAAGACCTTTTTGTACGACATCCGTGAGGTTTTTACGACCGGCATCGCCCGAGATCATCATCACGACGACGGTGATCGCAGCGCCAACAAGGAAGCTGCCTGCGATCCAAGGGAGCCGAGAAAGAAAACTGGGTTGTGCGGGTTGTACAGGAGTCTGGTTGTTTTGGGGTGCGTTCATGCGTGTCTCTTGTGGTTGACTGCGTCGGGCAGTGGTGGGTTAGAGAACGCCAGTCCTTGCAAGAGTTGTTGGATCAAAAGGCGGTGTTCTTCGATGGAGCTAATGTCGGGTGCGAGGTAGCGTTGGAAGAACATCCCACAAAGGAAGCTAAAGATCACACTGCCGAAATGCGTGCCGTGAAGGTTGAGTCGATCTTCGATGGCGTCGCTGTAGATCTTCACAATGTCTTGGAGAACATGGTCTCTTCCGTGTTCTACGTTTTGCCTGTGAAAGTCAAGCGCCATCAAGAGCAAGTTTTGGAAATGGCTTTCGTTTTTGGCGAGGTATTTAAAGAGGATGCTGAGTTTGTCGGAGATGGGGATGGTGGCGTCGAGTTCGGCGGTGACGCGGGAGACATCGCGGCGCGACATCAAGGTGAACATCTGCTCAAAGAGAGCTTCTTTGTTGGGGAAGTAGTAATAGAGCAAGCCTGTGGAAACGTCGAGTTCACGGGCAAGTTCGCGCATGGTGACCGCAGCATAACCGCGCTGTGCAAACAGGGCGAAGCTGGTGGTCAGGAGTTCTTCGCGACGTTGATCATGATCCACAATCTTGGGCATCGTAGGGTCTTTCTGGTGGTTGGCGAGCGTAGGCAAGCACAGGAGAGTCTAGTTTAGGAGAATCGGAGATCTTCGCGGTGAGTCCTTGCCGAGCAGGGTGTCGTTGAGGCCGATCGAGGCAAACGCACGAGACGTGGGAGAGTGTTTCCGGCGTTTGTTGTGGGGCTTTTGGCGAAGAGAAAGGGGATCTTTGATCTGTGGCGATCATACGCCCCTAGGCCACGATCGCTTCTGGGGAAGCCTGTGCAGGAAGCGCACCGGACAGTTGTTGGCGGTGCTTTTCGATGTGGCGGCGCATGACAAAAAACCATAACGGGGGGAATAATGCAAGGATCATCATCCCGGGGTATCCTGTGGGGAGTTGTGGGCTTTCGTCGAAGTGACGGAGGACTTGGTAGTGTCGCGATGCGTGGGCGTGGTGATCTGAGTGACGAGTGAGTTCAAAAAGGATGATGCGTCCAAGCGGGTGATCAGAGTTCCAAGAATGGATGGGGAGAGGGCGTTCGTAGCGACCGTTTTCTTGCATGCGGCGTTCAAGGCCGTAGTGTTCGATGTAATTGACCGTTTCGAGCAGCAGGACACCCACAAGTGCCACCGTCAAAAAGGCAATCGTCGCTTGCCAACCAAGCACAAAGAAGATCCCCAACACAAAAGCCAGCTGAATCAATTGAAAGCGCATCATCTGGTTTTGAAGGCTCCACCAAGGCAGATCGCGTTTTTCGAGGCGATGGTTTTCGAGTTCCCATGCCGACCAAAAGCCTTGCCAGATCGAGCGAAACCAAAAAGTGTAAAGCATCTCACCGTAGCGAGCAGAGGCAGGATCTTCTTTGGTGGCGACGCGGGTGTGATGCCCTCGGTTGTGTTCGATGAAAAAGTGCATATACATCGCGGTCAACAACAAAGCTTGCGCCATCCATTGCTCGTGGAGTTTTTTGCGGTGGCCGAGTTCGTGTCCGACGTTGATCCCGTAGGCTCCGCACGCAAGGCCAACGCTCCACGTCGCACCGATCAGATGCGCCCAACCCATCTCACCTTTCGACACCCGCCACAAATAAAAAAACACCAGCCCGTAATGCAGCGGCACGATCGAGTACACCATCACGTCGTACCACACGTTGCTCAGGGCTTTGGTTTCTTCTTCTTCGTTCATATTCACCGTCGAACCCGACAAAAACAGCTCGACGAAAGGGATCACGCCAAACGCTGCGATCGGCACGCTATAAGCCCACCAACCCAGGGCTTGCGCCCCCCACGCCGCCATCGGCAAGAAGATCAATGCCAGCAGAGAGTGTCTCTTGCTCGGCGCGCCGCTCCTTC
>CAUJFU010000019.1 GCA_963169055.1 Myxococcota bacterium | reverse complement strand
GCGGTACAGCGGGGGATATCAAGAAGGTGGCAGTGACTTACTTGAAGCCCTTGATGCCGGGGGCTTCTGCAACCGATGGTGCGGGCTTTTTTGTGCAAGCCACCCAAGATGGCCCTGCGTTGTTTGTGGCCGTCGATCCGAGCACAACAACACCTCCGCTTAGTGTAGGAGATATCATCTCATTTAAAGCCGACACCGTGACCGCTTCGCAAGGGCGTCAAGAAGTGACGGCGATCAGCAACTTGACTGTGGATGGCAAAGGTTACGATGTGACGAAGCTTGCTCAAGACATCAGCGCAAAAGCCGATGTCGTGAGCGCTTTGGATAGCTATGAATCCGAGGTCGTCTCGTTGGAGGCCAAGTTCAAAGGGGCGTTTTCGAGCGGAGGAGCCGGCTATTCGAAGATCACGGTCGAGAGTACAGGGTTGGCGGGAGAGGCCAAGTTTCTTGTGCGTGTACCTGTGGCGGTTTCGACGGATCTAGGTGATGTGGATGGTTGTACCTTTTCGCTGCGTGGGGTGCCGATGTGGCGCTTTACAGCGGATGCGCAAGTTTCGTTCTTTTCGCTCACCGCGCTGACGTTGAAGACCTGCCCTGCGCCCAAATTGCTTTCTGCTCAAGCAACGAACGCAACGACGGTGATTTTGACGTTCAATCGTCGCCTTGATGGAACAAGCATCCTTGGTGGCTCGCAATTCACCTTTGACAAGAACCTCACAGCATCGTCGAGTACAGCGTTGGGAGAGCGTGTAGAGTTGACCACAGGCCAACAAACCGCCGATGAAGAGTATACCGTGACGGTGGCTGCGACGGTCAAAGATTACCTTGGGAGTGGGGTGGATGCCACCGCGAATTCAGCGAAGTTCAAGGGATTCCGACCCTTTACGAGTCCGTTGATGATCAACGAGATCCTTGCGGATCCACCGACAGGAGCAGCGGGAGACGCCAACAAAGATGGCCTTCGAGACTCAAACTCGTTGCATGACGAGTTCATTGAGATCGTGAATATCTCGGCCAATGCGGTGAATTTGTCGGGTTATAAGATTCTCGTGGGCGGGACAGTGGTCTTTACCTTTGGAAGCGTCTCGCTTGCTGCGGGCAAAGCGGTGGTGGTATTTGGTGGTGGCATGGTAGGTGATACCGAAGTCGGAACAGGCACGGGGCATAGCAAGTTTGGTGGCTCGTTGGTGTACAAGGCGACAGCGAGTTCGGCGCTTGGGCTTGCAAACAGCGGGAAGATCGTTACGCTGCAAGACGCCGCTGGCGCGACGTTGGATACTTTGGAGTATAAAAACAGCGGAGCTTGTGAAGGGGATGCGGATGAGTCCGTGAACCGTGCGCCCGATTTGACGCCGTACTCCTGCGAAAAGCACAAGACCTTGCCGGGAGCCACGACTGCGTTTAGCCCGGGAACCAAGTCGGACGGTTCGAGCTTTTAATCGGATAGGATGGACTCTGCTCTGGTTGGGGGTTCTGGTGGCGGGGTGGGTGGCGGATGCTTGGGCACAATGGGATGGATGGCAGTTTTTAAGGGGCAGCGGACTGAGTGGTGGGGAACAGCGGCGGGGATTGTAGGGTGAGGTGTGGGCGGATGCGCTGAAGCGTCTTGGGGCCGATTCCACGGATATCACGAAGCTGTTCGATGCGCGTAAACGGGCCTTTTTGCGTGCGCATCGCGATGATCGCTGTGGCGAGGCGTTGGGAGATCCGAGGAATGGCGGTGAGTTCGGATGCTGTAGCGTGATTGAGTGGAAGAGGGATGCCAAGAAGGATGCGCTGGGGGGCAGGCAGCATCGAGAGATAGGCGCGGCAAAAGGGGGGAGAGATCGCTGTGTGTGCGGTGGCTGTAGGGGAGACGCGATGCGGCGCGAGGGCGTCCGAGTTCTCGCTGCCTTGGGTGTTTGGGAGCGCCTTGTGGAGGTCGTGCGGTGTTGCGGTGCGCGTAAGGGCAGGAGCAGAAGAGCGCGAGGTGGGGGCAGAGGCGGAAGAGTGTGGGGTTGTGGCAGATTTGGAAGAGCGGGGCGTGGCGGCGGAGGCGGAAGAGCGCGGTGGGATGGACAGATGCAAGAGTTGTCCGTGTTGGGGGAGTGGGAGTGGTGGAAGGGTACAGCGTTTTTTGAGAGGGCGTAGGTAAGTTGCAAGAAAGGGCTGGGCTTCTTTGGGGTCGGTGGGTAGGCAAAGACCGATCTGTTGTTGGAGGAATGCGAGACCGATCCAGCGCGCACAAGTGGGGGGCGTGGTGGGTTGAGGCGGTGGTGCGTTGGAAAACCAATGTAGGAAAAGCAGCAAAGCAAAGATCAAAAAGCTCCATATCCCAAGGAATAGCGGAAAGGTCGGTCTTTGGGCTGCGTTGGTGGACATACGCGATCTCTTGTGGTGTGGGTGGTTTGTGGAGAGGTTGGGTCAAACAGAGGAGGTCGGGAGAGACCACAACCTCGGTGCTATCGGTCTTTGTGGATGCAGGGAGGGCGTCGATCAGAGTAAGTTGGCAGCGACCTCTGCGAGCTTAGAGCGTTCGCCTTTTTGGAGAGTGATGTGGCCTGAGAGCGGTTGATTTTGAAAGCGACGAACGAGATGCACAAGGCCGTTGCTAGAGGAATCGAGGTAAGGGTGATCGATCTGGTAAGGGTCGCCTGTGAGAACGATCTTGGTGTCTTCACCCGCACGCGAGACGATGGTTTTGATCTCGTGGGGAGTGAGGTTTTGTGCTTCATCGACGATCATGTATTGGCGAGGGATCGAGCGGCCACGGATGTAGGTGAGGGGTTCGATCTGCAAGACACCAAGGTCGATGAGTTCTTGGTAGGAACGACCGCTGCGTTTGTCTGTTTGGTTGAGGCCCATCAAGAGTTCAACGTTGTCAAAGATCGGCTGCATCCAAGGGCCGAGTTTTTCGTTGAGTCCGCCCGGGAGGTAGCCGAGATCGCGGCCCATCGGGAAGATGGGGCGGCTGACGAGCAAGCGTTGGTAGAGTTGTTGGTCCATGGTGGTCATCAGGCCCGCAGCGATGGCAAGAAGGGTTTTTCCTGTGCCAGCTTTTCCGACAAGCGTCACGAGTTTGATGCGCGGGTCGAGCAGGAGTTCGAGCGCAAAGCGTTGTTCTTTGTTGCGGGGTTGGATGCCCCAAACGTCCTTGTATTGGGGGCGAAAGGCGACCACACTTTTGCCGTCAGGTTCGATCCGTGCAAGGCCGCTGTGTTGGGGGTTGTTGCTGGAGACAAGGGAGAGAAATTGGTTGGCGTAGAAGTCGAGGCGTCCGCCCTGTGCGGGGTTAGGGAGGCTTGGAGGAGGAGGAGCAGCGCTGGTGTTGTTTGTCTCGGGGGGGGGTTCGGGCTTGGGGAGGACGGCTTGGAGATCTTCGATCTGGATCTGTTCGGTTTGGAAGAGTTGGTCGATAAAGCCGCTCGGGACGGTGAGTTCTTGGTAGCCGGGATAAAGTTCGTCGATGGGGCGGCTTTCGGGTTCAAAGTCTTCGGCGTCAAGGCCGACAGCATCGGCGCGGATACGGAGGTTGGTGTCTTTGCTGATCAAGATGGTCTTACGGTCGGGTTCTTCGGTGCAAAGGCGCATGGCGACGGCGAGGATCTTGCTGTCGGGATGGTTGGGATCTTGGAACAGGTTGGAGAGTTTTTGGTTTTTTTCGGCAAAGAGGATGCGTAAGGTTCCGCCGCCTTGGAGGGTGACACCCTCTTTGGAGATATCGCCGTCTTGTTTTCGGTAGTGATCGAGATAACGCGAGACTTGGCGAGCATTTCGCCCGATCTCGTTGATATCTTTTTTGAATTGATCGAGTTCTTCGATCACATAGATTGGGATGACAACGTGGTTGTCGGCGAAGTCGAAGATGGCATGGGGATCGTGAAGCAAGACGTTGGTATCGAGGACGAAGTTTTTGGCGGTCATGCAGCTTCCTTTGTGGATTTGGGCGCGAGGTTGCGCGAGTGGGATGCTTCGCTCGTGGCTGTCGCAAGGGCGTCTATCCTAGGGCCAAGCGAGCAAAAGGTCAACGTACAGCTTGGCTTGGTCGCGAGTCGTGTGTATCGTGGGTGTGCAGCAAGCGAAACATGCGATCGTGAGGGTCAAGGAGGCAGGGATGACGGTGAACTTGGAAAAAGCGGTGGATGGGAGCGAAGTGGTTTCGTGTAGGCATTGTGGGCGGAAGAATCGGATCTCGGTGGAGCGTGCGTTGGAGGAACCTGCTACGTTGCGTTGTGGGGCGTGCCGAGGAGGACTGTTGTTGGAGACGACGGAGGCGTATGTGGGGCTGAGCGGTCGGGCCTATCAGCATCCGTGGGATCGGGAGGCTTTGGCGGCGTTGCAGAAAGTGCCGGGGATCGACTCGCTGTTGCGGTGGTTGGTGTCGGAGAGTTTCGAGCGTGCATCGCGGATGTATCACGTTTCTTCTTACATTCGATGCCACGAACGTCAGGGCAAGGCGCTGTATCGGATGTATCGGGACGTTGCGGAGCGGCTGGATATCCAAGAAGTGCCGGAGTTGTTTTTGTATCGGGGGGGTGGGATGAATGCCTATACAACGGGCGTTCGGAAGCCTTTGGTGGCGTTGTCGGCGGAGCTAGTAGAGGGGTTGGAAGATCAAGAGCTGCGCGGAGTGATGGCGCATGAGTTGGGGCATTGGCAAAACGATCACGTTCTCTACAGCATGGCGGCGCAATTGTTGGGCAATTTTGCGGGAGCGATGGCGATTTCGGTGTTGGGTTTGGGGACGTTGGCGATGATGCCGTTGCGGTTGGCGTTGTTGAAGTGGATGCGATGTTCGGAATTGACGGCAGATCGGGCGGAGTTGATCGCGGTGCGTGATCCGCGTGTGGTGATCCGCACCTTGATGAAGATCGCGGGAGCGACGCCGCGATTGATGGAGCAGCTTGATCTCGATAGCTTTTTGGAACAAGTCGATGAGGCCGAACAGATGGAGCAAGAGCAGATCTTGAATCGCGTCTTTTCGCTGATGCAATCGGTGTTTCGTACACATCCGTTGGTAGCATGGCGAGCCTCGGAGTTGATGCGCTGGGCGCGCAGTGAGCAGTATGTGCAGTTGATGGCAGGGCATTATCTGCGGCGTGGGGATGAAGAAGCGCGAGATTGCGAGGCGTGTCATCGCCCCTACACAGCGTCTTTGGAGCGATGTCCGCACTGCGGTCATCGAGCGGGGGAGCGCGTTGCAGAAAAGGCCGAAGAGAAGGACTTTTTCACACAAGTACAAGATATGCTGCCAAACGGAGTGCAGGATGCGGTGGCGCAAGGGACATCATGGCTCAAAGGATGGTTTGGGGGAGACGAGCGAAGCGAAGGCCAAGGGCCGCAAAAACCAAAGTGATCGCAGGATGGATCGACTTGGCGAGGGATGGAAGTACTTGACAGCGGTCTGTCTTCTCTGTTAAAGATGCGCCGCTTTTGGTGATCCTGCTTGTACATCGCCTTGTTTTTTGACGTGGTGCGTTTGTGTGTTTGTGGGGTGTACGGGAGTGTGTCTGGGGGGCGAGGGTCTATGTGGTTTCGATGTTTCGCACGCAGAAGTTCGTCTTTTACCGTTTGTTTTGGCGATAGAGAGTGTGCGTTGTGTCACAAGACGCGGTCGCAGCGCTTGTATGAAGAAGAGAAGGAATCAAAACCTTGATCAATCCAGCCGATTATAGCTTGGCCGATTTTTATTACAGTGAGACCAACGATCCGACGTGTCCGCCGCCCGAGTTTACGGCGTGGCGAGAAGCGGGAGCATGGGCGATGTCGTTGATGGAGCCATCGTTGCATGGCCCCGCGATTCCGCGTGTTTCGATCTATCGTGCGGGACATGATCAAAAGGTGATCAACCTATCGTCTTACAACTACATGGGGATGGCGAATCATCCCGAAGTGATCGAAGCCGCCAAGCAAGCATTGGATAAATACGGAGTAGGCGCTTGTGGATCTCCCCTATTGTCGGGTCTTTCTGATCTTCATCGTGAGTTGGAAGTGAAGCTTGCGGCATTTTTGGGCCGTGAGGCGGTGATGCTTTACAACAGCGGTTTTGGCGCAGCGATGGGCGCGTTGGCGGGGATGTTGCGCAAGGGCGATACGGCGATCTTGGATGCAAAGTGCCATCTTTGTGCGATGGATGGGGCTGCGCTGTCCAAAGCCAAGCGAGTGTTCTTTGATCACAACAGCGCAGCCTCTTTGGAAGAAGCGCTGTCGAAGAGCGAAGGGCAGCGGCGTTTGGTGGTGTTGGAAGGAGTGTATTCGATGGATGGCGATGTGGCGGATCTTCCGGCATTGTTGGAAGTGACCCGTCGTCATAAGGCCAGCGTGTTCATCGACGAAGCACACTCGTTGTTGGTGTATGGCAAGCATGGGCGCGGTGTGGCCGAGCATTTTGAGGCAGAGGCTGATATCGCGGTGATGTTTGGCACGTTCAGCAAATCTTTTGCAGGGGTGGGCGGGTTCGTTGCGGCCAAAAAAGATCTGGTGGATTACTTGCGTTATTATAGCAATCCCTACGGTTTTAGCTGTGCCTTGCCGCCCTCGGTGGTTGCGGCGTTGTTGAAGGTTTTGGAGATCTTCCAACGCGATGATTCTTTGCAAAAACGCCTGTGGGACAACACGCATTACTACCGTTCGCAGCTTTTGCAGATGGGGATCAACATCGGCGAGTCGACTTCGCAAGTGGTTCCGATCGTGATCGGCTCGAATCGTTTGTTGTTGTACCAACTCTGCCACGAGATGAACGAAAAGGGCCTGTTTTTGGCTCCTGTGGATTATCCCTCCGTTCCCGAAGGGCAGCTACGTTTTCGCTCGGCGATCACAGCGGCCCACACCCGCGAAGATCTCGACGAAGCACTTCAGATCATCGAAGACACGGTGGTCAAACGCCTCAAAGAACAAGACTAAACCCTACGCGAAGGCCTCTTGCAAACACAGTCGGGCCAAATCGTTCAAGAAAACCCTCACCCATGCGGAAGGGCGTTGCGTCTTGCGGCGCATACAATATCGCGGCACGCTTACACCACGAGTGTTGTTTTTGTGCAACACCGAATGCGGTGGATGTGCTGTGGGTATGCGGGTTGAGCGTGTTGTATCTTGCGGTGGTTCGGTCTTTTTGGATCGAGTCACAGTGTGGAATGTGACGTATGGCGTAGGGTTTGCTAAGGAGAAGAGAGGCTTTTTTGAAGCAGTGGTTTGTTGTGGGTGCAGAGGCGAGGTGTGAGAGATGGCGATTGTATGGATGTTTCCGGGACAGAGTTCGCGCTACGCAGGGATGATCGAAAAGCTGGTGTCGTTGCATGATGCCAATCGGGTGTTGTTGGGCCGAGCATCGGAGCTTTTGAATCGGGATGTGGGGGCGTGTTATGCGTCTTCGCGCAGCGAAGAAGAGATGTTCGCGAGCAATCGCGATGTGCAGATCGGTGTTTTTCTTGCGAATCAGATGTTTTTGCAGATCTTACAAGCGGCAGGATTGAAGGCGGATTACTCGCTGGGTTTGAGCTTGGGTGAGTGGAATCATCTGGTTCATATCGGTGCGGTTTCGTTTGATCAAGCGCTGTTGGCAGTGGAGCAGCGGGGCTTGGCGTATGATGCGGGTCCGCGTGGTTCGATGGCTTCGGTGTATCCGGCGTCGGTTGAAGACTTGGAGCCGATCTTGGAGCGAGCGCGGGCTTTTGGGGTGGTGGAAGCGGTGAATCTCAACTCGCCTCGTCAACAAGTGATCTCAGGAGAGACCGCAGCACTCGATGAGGCGGTGCGTTTGATTGAAGAAGAATTGTTTTTGCAGCCCGTGATCATCGAGCGCCAAGTGCCGATGCACGCATCGATCTTTCGCCCCGCAGGTGAGCAGTTTCGAGCGTACCTGACCAAGATGCGATTCCAAGAGCCCGCGCTACCGTACCTTCCGAATCGCTTGGGACACATCCAAGAATCCCCCACCCAAGAAGACTTTGTGGAACTGTTGTCTTCGCATGTGTACAGCCCCGTGTTGTGGCGGCATTCGATCGATTTCTTGGTGGAGCGTCACCCGAACGCGGTGTTTGTCGAAGTGGGTCCACGTGGCGTATTGCATAATTTGTTGGATCGTCGGTGGCATCGAGATATCCGCAAGTTCAAGATGGATAGCGCCCAAGAAACCGAAGCGCATCAACAAGAGACGATGGCAGCGTTTCGTCAATTGGCCGAAGAGACCGCGTAAAAAAGAAGGATAGAGATCGGATGGACGTGGAGAAGTTGGTGCGTCGAATGCGACGCAAGCGCTTGTTCGAGATCGGGGAGGGGGCCGAACAAGTGAAGTTGGGGCGCGATGCGATCAAGCAGATGATCCCGCATCGTGAGCCGTTTTTGTTGTTGGATCAGATCGATACGGTGGATATTTCGCAGGTGGCGATGATCGCACGTCGGACGATCGATCCGAGCGATCCGATCTTGCAAGGGCATTTTCCGGGAGATCCCGTTTATCCCGGGGCTTTGTTGTTAGAGATGTTGGGGCAGGCGATGTTGTGTTTGAACCACCTCAACAACCTCGGACGGACGACGGTTTTCCCCGAAGATCGGCCAAGACCTGTGCGTTTGATGAAGCTGTATCACGCGCTGTTTCTAGCGGAAGTTCGGCCTGACGAGGAGATCGAGCTTTTGGTGCAAAAGATCGACGGGGGCGAATACACGTTGACTTGCGCGGGACAGGTGTGCAAGGGTGACGCGATTTGCACCGTCACCGTGATGGAAGTCTATCTTGTTGAGGAAGAGACGGAAAGGAGTGCGCTTTGAGCGAGCAAAAGCGACGGGTTGTTATTACGGGCATGGCCATCAACACAAAACTAGGCGATACGCTCGACGGCTTTTATGAAAGCCTGATCGCGGGCAAATCGGGCCTTGTGAACTGGCATTTTGTGAACACAGACGGCATCTATTCGAAAGTTGGCGGGGATTTGAGTGATTACGATGTGGACGGAAAAGCCGCAGCGCTCAAAGAGACCATGCCTACGGAAGAATGGAAACGGCTGCGCAAACTGCTGCGCGGTGCGCCCTTTTCCACGCGGTTGTCGATGCTGTGTGCTTCGGATGCTTGGTTGGATGCGGGGTTGCACAAAGCAGGTATCGATCCTACACGAGTTTCCGCAGTGGTGAGCGGTCACAACCTCAACAAATACTATGATTATGTGATCGATCGGCAATTTGCCGAAGAACCCGATTATATGGACCCGATGGCGTCGGTGCGTTCGTTGGACACGGATCATGCGGGTTCGGTGGCCGAAGTGTTGAATATCCAAGGCTCGATCTATACGATGGGTGGGGCGTGTGCATCGGCCAACGTCGCCTTGCGTACAGCCATCGACGAGATACGCCACCACGAGCATGATGTGGCGCTTGTGGTGGGGGCTGCGTTGGAATTTTCGCCGATGTCGCTGCATGCAATGGCGTTGATGGGTGCGATCTCGTTTAAGTCCTTCAATGATTGTCCCGAAAAGGCCAGTAGACCGTATGATATGGCACGAGAAGGCTTCATTCCTTCGCATGGCGCGGCTGTTTTGGTGGTGGAGACGCTGGAACACGCCAAGGCACGGGGAGCGAAGATCTACGCCGAGGTCTTGGGCGTCGAAGCGATGTCGGACGCCAACCACTTGCCGAATCCCTCGCTGGATGGGCAAGCCCGCACGATGAACCGCTTGTTGAAAGTGACGGGTGTTTCGCCCGATAGCATCGACTACGTTTGTGCGCACGCGACGTCGACACCGCTCGGTGATTTGACGGAACTGGGTTCGATCAAAAAGGTGTTTGGTGCGCACGCTCCAAAACTCAAGATTAACGCGCCAAAGTCGATGCTTGGCCACACTTGTTGGTCGGCTCCTGCGGTGGAGACCGTTGCTGCGGTGATGCAGATGCAACGTGGCTGGTTGCATCCTTCGATCAATATCGAAAACATCGATCCCAGCGTCGACTTGCAAGTTTGCCCCAACGAACCTGTCAAACACCAGATCCGCTTGATGCTGAAAAACTCTTTTGGTTTTGGCGGGATCAACTGCTGTAGTCTATTGAAGCTGTACGAAGATTAAGGGCTTGAGTGGCGCAGAGGACAAAAAAGCCGTGTTCGCGCCATTTCAAGCGGCAGCGTGGTTTGCTTGAAAAGCGACGGTTCACCCCGCCAACACGGGGTCAAGGGGGCCGAGACCCCTTGCGGGGCGTGGGGCAGCGCCCCACAAGATCATCCAGCCGTGTCAGCCCAATAAGAAGTCGAAAGATCGAAGCTTTGTGGGAGTAAAAAAAATTCAATGATCTATTTTATTACGGGCGGTTCAAGAGGTATCGGGGCGGGTGTGGTGTTGGATGCGGTACAACGCGGGCATGATGTGGCGTTCACCTACGTGCAGAGCGAAGAAGGAGCCGCCAAGATCGAAGAAGAGGCTCGGCGTTTGAATCCGTCGGTGCGCTGTAAAGCGTATCGCTTGGATGTGCGCAAAGCCAAAGAAGTCGAGCAGGTGGGCGATCAGGTGCTTGCGGACTTTGATACGGTGGACGTTGTGATCAACAACGCCGGGATCAGCCGCGACCAAACAGTCGTCGGGATGTCGGATGAAGAATGGGACGATGTGATCGCCGTCAACCTCACGGGGACATTTTATGTGTGTCGGTTTTTCTTGATGGGGATGGTGGGGAATCGCTTTGGTCGGATCATCAACGTCTCGTCGTTGTCGGCGTATGGTGCGTCTGGACAATGCAACTACGCAGCAGCGAAAGCAGGTTTGCATGGCCTGACGCAGACCATCGCCAAAGAATACGGTCGCAAGGGCATTACAGCGAATGTCGTGGCTCCCGGTTTTTTTGAGACGGATATGACACGCGATGCTTTGCCCGAACACATGAGACAATTTTGGCAAAAGTGGTCTCCCGTTCCCAAGGGTCGGATCGGAGATATCAAAGAACTGAGCGCGACGATCCACTTTTTGGCCTCGAAAGAATCGGCGTTTATCAACGGCCAGATCATCAACGTGACGGGTGGGCTGGATTGGTCGCCCTGATCGCGTCTTGGTATCGTCACACGACAGGAGTCGCGTCGGGCTTGTCGCACGGCAGGAGTCGCGTCGGGGATGGGGAGAGATGTGGGTGTCGAAGGCGTTTTGTAGGAGAGAAGTGTAAGGATGCAACGCGTAGGGATTGAAAAGATTTGGGTGTACCCCTGTTCGATGTTTTTGGATCTGTCTGAACTGGCCGCTGCACGGGGATTATCTCCTAGTTATCCGATGGATAACTTGATGATGCGTGCGCGGGGGGTGAACCCATGTTGGGAAGATCCCGTGACGATGGCGGTCAATGCGGCCAAGCCGATGTTGACGCAAGAAGATCGCGACTCGATCGAGTTGTTGATTGTGGGAACAGAGTCCTCGCCTGATCAAGGCAAGCCGATCAGCACCTTTGTGCATCGATTTTTGGATCTATCGGAAAACTGCCGAAACTTTGAGACGAAGCATGCTTGTTATGGCGGGACGTGCGCGGCGATGATGGCGGCGCATTGGGTGGCGTCGGGTGCTGCGGGAGATGCGAAAGCCTTGGTGATCGCGACCGATCAGTCGCGGATGCATCTGGGTGCGCCTTGGGAGTATGTGTTGGGGGCGATCAGCGTGGCGATGTTGATCTCCAACAAGCCGAGCGTGCTGGAATACGATCTGCGCGACAATGCGTATTGGACGAAAGAAGTGGGAGATACCTTTCGTCCGACCTCTCGCGAAGAGGCCGGGAACACCGAGCAAAGCGTTTTTTGCTATCTTGAAGCTCTCGAAGGGGCCTTTGCGCATTATCGCCGCAAGCAAGGCGGGACGGTGGATATGAATGCGCGTTTTAAGAAGCATATCTACCACGTACCGTTTTCGGGCATGGTGCAACGCGCTCATCGCCAGATCATGCGCGATGCACACGGCATGTCTCGCAAAGAAGCGGATGCCCACTTTGATCAGCGGGTGCGCGGAAGTTTGGTGTACAACTCCCAGTGTGGCGGGACGTATACAGCGGCCACATTTCTCGCATTGACGGGAATGTTGGACCAATACAGCGATGTAAGCGCAGGGGATCGCATCAGCATCTTTGCGTATGGTTCGGGATCTTGCTCGGAGTTTTATTCGGGGTGGATCGGGCCTGAAGCCCACGAGCGCGTCGCAAAAGCCGATGTACAGGGAATGATCGATGCGCGTTATCGGTTGAGCGTCGAAGAGTACGAAGCTGTCGAGAAAGAGCGCACAAGCTACATCGATCTGCCCACATACCAGCCGCCTAAAGAAGGATTCAACCATCACTACAAGGCGTTTTATGAGGGCAAGGGGTATCTTGTCTTGGATGGTTTGGATGGATATTTCCGGCATTATGCGTGGAGCTGACGGGCTTTGCGTTCGGTGGCCTCGTCATACGATATCCGAGAGAAGTATGCGCGAAGGGCAGGTACGATCCGCTGTAGATGCCCTGTGGTTGGGCAGCCACAGGGGGCTGCTCCTACGCTTTTCGATCACACCCTGCGGATTTCGCATAAGCTCCTGAATCTTGGTCGGTGAAGGGTATGTTTGTATGAGCATGGAACTTCGGTGGATAGAGCAACAGAGAAGTGTGTGGCGTTTGCGGATGATGCCTGTGGAGGCCACACGAGCCGAGATATCGTTGGATAGCGCGGCGTTGCGGGATTGGGAAGAGAAGCTTAAAGAAGCCGAAGATGCGGAAATTCGGGTTTTGGTGATCGAGGGTGCGGGGGGGATCTTTTGTCAGGGGATGGATCTAGGGGCGCGTTTGCTTGCGTATCCGCAACCGTCGATGGGGCCGTCGTCGCGAGATGAAGCACATGAGATCGATGTGCATTATACGCCAACACCCGGGATCTTGCGTGCGTTGCACGGTCGTACTGTGTTGGATGAAGTGACGGCTGCGGCACTGCGCGAGGATGTGAGGCGTTATGCGGCGTTGTTGTGGGCGTTGCGGAAAGCTGCGTTTGCGGTGGTGGCGTTGGTGGATGGTGAGGTGATGGCGGGTGGAGTGGGCCTGATGGCGGCGGCGGATCAGGTGTTAGCGACAAAGCGTTCGCGGGTGGGTTTGCCGGAGGCTTCGTTGGGCTTGTTGCCTGCGGTGGTGTTTCCTGTGTTGTGTGAGCGCGTTCCTGCGCAAAAAGCCCGATGGTTGGCGATGCGCAGCGTGGGGATGGACTCGGCAGAAGCGTTGGCGCTTGGGCTATTTGATGCGGTACACGAAGATGCGGATGCTGTGGAGAAGGCGAGTCGGGAGAGCTTGCGTGCTTTGTTGCGGGCGCATCCGCAAGCGATCGAGGATCTCAAACGCCGCACCACGGAAACGCCGAAGGCATCGCTGCAAGATGCGCTCGACGAAGCTGCGCAGTATACGGCCTCTTGTTTGATGCTTCCTGATCGTGTAGAGGGCATCCGTCGTTTCTTGCAAGGAGAGCCTTTGCCTTGGCAAGAACGCTTGCCTCGCAGAGAAGATCGTTCCCACCCATCCGAACCAACCCGATCCTCTGACTAGACAACGCCGAATGTACGGGATATCGAGCATGACAGACGCTTTGATCACGCTTCACGAAGAAGAACAGGGGATCGTGATCTTGCAGATGCAAGATCAAGCCAAGAAAAATGCCCTTGGGACGGCCTTTGTTGAAAAGCTGACGGAGGCTTTGCACCAAGTGGCAAAGCGATCCGATGCGCGGGTGTGCGTGTTGCGGGGGCTGGAAGAGGTGTTCTGTGCAGGCGGGGACGAGGAGATGTTGTTGGCGTTGGCGCAGGGCGAGATCGTGGCGTCGGATATCATGCTGTCGCGGACGATGCTCGAAGTGCCGATTCCAACGATCGCAGTGATGGAAGGCCATGCTGTGGGTGGGGGACTAACGCTTGGTTTGTGCTGCGATATCGTGATGATGGCGCGGGAAAGCCGCTATGGTTGCAGTTTTATGAATATGGGATTTACGCCCGGGATGGGCACGACGCGCTTGTTGGCCTTGGCGGTGGGCGAATACATCGCTGCGGAGATGATGTTGGGGGGGCAGTTTTTTCGGGGCGCGCACTTGGAGGGGCGTTCGCAGATCAACTACATCTTGCCGCGTGAGCAGATGTGGCGAAAAGCCATGCAAGTGGCCGCAGCGATCGCAGAAAAACCGCGTTTTGCGTTAGAGATGCTCAAGCGCGATCTGTCGTTGAAAAAGCGACGCCTCTTTGAAGAAGCCCGTACCAACGAGGTGCCGATGCACCAATACTGCTTTGCTTTGCCCGAGACGGCTCAGCGTATCCAAGAAAACTACGTCTCAACAAAGAAACACTAGCCTGTCCAAAAAGGTATCGGTTCACAAAGATATCGGTTCTTTGCATCAGAAGGAGTTTTGGGATGCGCAATGATTTTCGCGGAAAAGCGGTCTTGATCACGGGTGGAACCAAAGGGATTGGTTTTGCGATCGGTCTGGCGTTTGGAAAGTTGGGCGCACACACCTATTTGACGCACCGTTGGGGTTCGGCGGACGAAAACAAGATCCGCGAACAGTTCGCAGCAGCAGGCGCACCAACACCGCATATCGTCGAAGCCGATGTGGTCAACGATGACGATCTCAAGCGGTTGCTGGCGCTGATCCAACAAGAACACGAGCGCGTCGAAGTGTTTATCAGCAACGTCTGCGTTGTTCAGCCTGCCGACGGCGTGGATAGCTACAAAAAACGCTCGCTGTTGCGGAGTTTGGAGTACAGCGCTTGGCCCTACGTCAACTACACCTTGCAGATCAAGAAGACTTTTGGGACGTATCCGCGTTATGTGGTGGGGATATCGAGCGATGGTCCCGACAACTACTTTAGCCATTACGAATTTGTCGCAGCCTCGAAGACGGTGATGGAAACTTTTTGCCGTTATATGGCTTCTCGCCTATACAAAGAGGATGTGCGCTTCAATGTGATCCGCACCCGTAGCGTCCCGACAGAAGCGGTGTTGGAGATCTTTGGGGAGGATTACGTTAAGTTTTTTGGAAAGTATGCCGGCGAGGAATACTTTGTTCAGCCCGAAGAGGTCGCTGATGCGGTGATCGCGGTATGCAGCGGTATGTTGGATAGCCTCAACGGCCAGATCGTTTTGATTGACAAAGGCTCGTCTTTCGCGGATACCCTGATGCGTTTGATGGAAAAACGCCACACGTTGGGTCTGTCGTTGTAAGCCCGCGCAGGGCGTGTGATGGAGTCAACGACCCGCCCCTAAAGGGAGCGGGCTTGTTTCGGCAAGCCCGGTTGACCAGACGACAACAGAGGAAGTGGCGCAAGCCAAGTTGTTGTACACGATAGAGAGCATGTAGAGACCCTCGGATGCCGCCTCAGTTCGGGGCCCTCTCGTGGCGCTGTAAACATCTGCTTGGGTGAGCGGAAGTCAACCACAATGCGAAGGCTCTCCTATCCCGTCGAGAGGATGTCGGA
>CAUJFU010000018.1 GCA_963169055.1 Myxococcota bacterium | reverse complement strand
ATGTGTGCATGATTCAAAAACCTCCGCTAATTGACCCAAAGCGCCCGTCACTTGGGTCGATTCGATAGATATCAAACGAGCAAAACGAAGCTTAATAGGTTCGGAGCATGGCACAAAACAAGCCGCAAAAGCAAGAGCCACCCAGCCCCAACGAGGCGAATTCCAAGATATCTGTGGCGTATGGATCGAAGGAGAAGAAAAAGCAAGAAAGAAGGAAGAAGAACAGGAGGCTATTTCTTGAGGGAGAGGAGGTACTTGGCGATGGACCAGCGATCGTTGTCGGAGATATGGGCGTAACCCACCATGCCAGAGGCTTTGTTGGGGGAACCGTTGGAGATCACTTTGTGGATATCGCCGAGGCTACCGCCGTATTTGTAATTTCCAAGCGCAAAGTTGGCGGGTTTGACGGGCAAAGCAGCCGCTGCGGCTCCGTCTCCTTTGCCTTCATTGCCGTGGCAAGTCCAACAAGCATTGGCTTGGTAAAGCTTTTTGCCTGCGGCGAGCGAAGCAGCGTCAAACTGTGCAGCGGGGCGGGCTGCGGGTGCTGTCGGACGCGCAACTGGCGCTGGGGCGGGCGCTGTCGGACGCGCAGCAGGGCGGGCAACAGGTGCTGTCGGACGCGCAACAGGCGCTGGAGCGGGTGCGGTCGGGCGGGCTGCGGGTAAAGCCGCTTTCACGACATCACGTTTTGCAGGGGCATGGTGCTCAGCAGCTTTTGCAACTTTGCCATGTCCACCATGTCCGTGTCCGTGTCCGTGTCCGTGATCGCCGCGTTTTTTGGCCTCATCGCAGACCTTTTTTCGGCGGTCGTTGTTTTTGAGGATCTCGGGATCGCAAAAAGGTTTGCCATCGATCAGGTTGACTTGGGTGTGTTCTTCGGGAACCCATGTATCGCGTGCACCGAGATCATAGACGGTGAAGGCGAAGAAGACGGCGAGAAAAACGATGGAGCTTGCAAAGAACAAAGAAAGAAAGCGGTCATCATAGCGCAGGTGCATAAAGTACCCAACGACAAAGCCTGCTTTGATCAAAGCGACGGTCATCGCGATAGGGATAGCCAAGGCCCCAAGGCCCAGCTGAGAGACTTTGACGGTGATGTAGGTGAGGATCATCAGAGCAAAGAACACCCCGAAGTAGATCGACAACGGGAGGACATGAGGCTCGTGAGAGCCATGGGAATCTTTGTGATGAGACATCGGACACTCCGTAGGTATGCGTTACTTTACGAGGTAAAGTAGCGGGAAGAGGAAGATCCAGATGAGGTCGACAAGGTGCCAGTACAAGCCGACATTCTCAACGGGGCTATAGTAGGCTGCACTAAAAGCTCCTGTGCGGGTTTTGAGATAAATCCACAGCAAGAGTCCGATCCCGACGATAACGTGGAGTGCGTGCATTCCTGTCATCACAAAGTACAAGCCAAAAAAGACTTCGGGATTTCCGGGGATATGTGTGTAAGCGTAGTATTTTCCGGGGAAGATCCCGAGATGGAATTTATGGGAATATTCGAAGTATTTGACGACGCAAAAGGCGAGCGCAAAACCGATGGTCAAGAGCAGATTGATCTCTGCCCATTTTTTGTTGCTGGTTTGGGCAGCGCGGACAGCGAGCGCCATCGTCAAGCTACTGGTGATCAGAAACACGGTGTTGAGGGCGCCCATGCTGACATCAAGATGTTCGTGGGCAGCAAGAAAGGTTTTGGGGTAGAGATAACGCAAGGCGATGTAGGCCATAAACAGGCCACTAAAGAAGAGGATTTCTTGCGCGATAAAGACCCACATCCCCAACTTCGCAGAGGCCGCCTGTTGGGCGGAGGAGTGGAAGTGGTGATGGAGATGAGGTGGGTGTTCGGCATGTGCGTGATCGGCGACCTGACTCATAGCATGTCTCCAAGAAGTTGATGGGTTTCGGGGGCCGCATCAGAGATGCGGTAAGTTCGTGTGATTCTTCGATCAGGCGGACCGAAGAAAAGAATCAGTGGCCGCCGCCCAAGCTGTGATCGATTTCTTTGAAGTCGTAAGGGCTGTTGTATGCGATGGGTTGTTCGTGGAAGTTATGGGGCGAGGGGGGTGTTGCCGTTTTCCACTCCATACTTTCTCCCGTCCAACGCAAATCGCTGTCGTTGTGGACTTTTTTCCCAAAAAACAGCGAGTGCGCGAGATAGAACAGCGTAAAGGTCAAGGCCAAGCCCAAGATCATCGAACCCACGGTCGAGATCTGGTGCATACGGGTGTAGATCGACAAAAGCTCTGGGGAGACTTGATCGTAGGTAAAGTATCGGCGGGGCATACCTTGGCTTCCCATCACAAACTGCGAGAAGAAGGTCAGGTTGAAGCCGATAAAGACGAAGATCGCCGAGATGCGACCGCACCATTCGTTGTAATGGCGTCCGAACATCTTGGCCCACCAATGGTGGATGGCGGCGAGGAAAGCAACGAGCGTCCCGCCGACCATGACGTAGTGGAAGTGTGCCACAACAAAGTAGGTGTCATGGAGATGGACGTCGGTTGCGAGGGTGGCGAGGAAAAGGCCGGTCAATCCGCCGATAGTGAACAAGAAAATGAATGAGAGCGCGTTGAGCATCGGCGCATTGAATACAATCGAGCCTTTGTAAAGGGTAGCCACCCAACTAAAGACCTTGATGGCGGTAGGAACGGCAACGGCAAACGTGATCATCGAGAACAGCAGCGAAGCAAGCGGAGATTGACCGCTGACGAACATATGATGGCCCCAAACAAGGAAGCCGATCAGCGCGATGGAAACGCTGGAAGCCGCGATAAATCCGTATCCAAAGATATGTTTGCGCGAGTGAACGGAGATGGTTTCGCTGATCACACCGAAGGCAGGAAGGATCATGATGTAAACAGCGGGGTGCGAGTAAAACCAAAAGAAGTGCTGGTACAAAACAGGATCGCCGCCCATTGCTGGGTCAAAGATTCCGATACCAAGGGCTCTTTCAAAGATCAAAAGCAGCAAAGTGATCGCCAAAACAGGCGTGGCGAGGATTTGGATCAAAGAAGTGGAATAGAGGGCCCACAAGAAGAGCGGGATCCGCGTCCAAGTCATCCGAGGGGCGCGCATTTTGTGAACGGTGACAACAAAGTTCACGCCTGTGAGGATGGAGGAGAAGCCGAGAATGAAGGCCCCAAAAGTCGAGGCGATCACAGCGGTGTTGGTGGAGGTACTGTAGGGAGTGTAAAAAGTCCACCCCGTATCCAAACCGCCCGATGCAAGGGTATAAAGGAAGAAGAATGCGCCGAGAACATAGATATAGAAGCTAAAGAGGTTCAGGCGCGGAAAAGCGACGTCTTTTGCTCCGAGCATCAGGGGCAGAAAGAAGTTGCCGAAGGTCGCAGGGATGGACGGGATCAAGAACAAGAAGATCATGATCGCGCCGTGAAGCGTAAACAATTGGTTGTAAAGGTCGGCTGCAGCGAGCTTGAGTTCGGCTGCGTTTTTCCCGGAGACAAAATAGGTCAAGAAGTCGGCACCGGGCGTAAAGAGTTCGGTACGAATCAATAGCGCCAAGATCCCGCCGAAAAAGAAAAAGAACAGGACAGAAGCCAGATACATCAGGCCGATACGCTTGTGATCGAGCGTAAAAAGCCACGACATGATCGAGTTGTCGACGTTGAGATAATCTTTTTCTTCTGCATGACCGGTGGCGGATGGGCCTCCACCCGGACGAATCACATCTGTTGCAGTCGTCATGCTTTCACCTTTCTGTGTTATCGAGCTAAAATCCGAAAAGGACTACTTCTTTTGAGCGTTATATTTTCCGTTGACGGATTGGATATACGCGACAAGAGCACGCAATTGTTTGGCATCGAGCTGGCCCTTAAAGGTCGGCATCGCGGCAGGAAAACCTTTGGCGATTTTACGATTGGGATACTCGATCGATTCGATGATATAGTCATCGTCCATTTTGCCCGATGTTCCGTCGGCAAATTCGACTTTAGCACCATAACGACCTTTAAACGACGGCCCCAAAACAGCCGTCCCATCGACGGAATGGCAGGTGTTGCATGTTTTGCTTGTATAAAGTTCTTGCCCAAGGACATCCAAAGGCTTGTCGCTACCGGCGTCTTTCTCTTTTTCAACGACCCATTTTTCGTAATGTGCTTGAGAGAGAACGTAGACTTTTCGCATCATCATCGAGTGCTGTTGGCCACAGTACTCCGCACAAAAGAGATTGTAAGGCTTGGAGAGGCTGACGTCGCCCCATTTTCCGGTTTTTGGATCTTGTTTTCGTGCGGTTTCTTCGGGCCATGTTCCGGTCGCTTGACGCGCTTCAAACCAAAGAACCGTCGCCCGTTTGGGGAGCACGTCGCGTTTGATACGAAACTCGGGGAGGTAGAAACTGTGAAGGACATCGTTGGAGGTCATCACAAGTTTGATCGGTTTTTTCTCAGGGACATAGAGATGGGGTGAAGTGAAGGTGGTGTTGGGGGTGTTGTAAGTGAACTCCCAACCCCATTTCCACGCACGCACTTGGATCTCCATCGCGTTGGCGGGGGGGACGTTGAGGGTGACCCACGCTTTGAAGCCCCAAAAGAAGATCACAGCGAGCAAAACAGTCGGGATCGCGGTCCACCAGAGCTCAAGCGTGTTGCTGTGGGCGAGAGGACTAGTGCGTTGATCTGCGCTTTTTCGGCGATATTTCACCGAGAAGTACACCATCGCAGCGATGATGCCGACAAAAAAGATCACGGACAGGTAATAGATAAAGTAGAAAACATTGTCGAGTTCTACCGCAACATCCGAAGCCTGACGCGGCATCCAAAAGGTTGCGGTTGCGATGAGATGGTTGAGAGCGTTCACGTCGCATTCTCCACTTCTTTGCGTTGACGTTCGCGGATCCACAGGGTGGCCAAAAACAAGGCCAAAGCGATCAGGGTCAAGATGCCTCCAAGACGAACCAACCCAAAAGCAAACGTCGTGTATTTCCCGCTCGAATCATCGTACATAAAGCAGCTCATGATGAGTTGATCGAGGTACGACCCGATTTTGCCTTGTGAGGCTTCGATCAGCGAGAATTTCAGATCGTTTGGTGTATAGGCGACTTTTTGGCGGTACGTCGAGAGGTTGAGATATTTCGAGATCTTTCCGTTGGGCGTGAGAACAAAGATCACAGCCGGATGTGCGTACTGCTGATTTCGCGGGATGTATTTGTAGCCGAAGCCAAGGCTCTTTGCAAGACTGCGGATATCGGTGTCTTTGCCCACCATAAAAGTCCACTCGATCTGTTGTGGGGCGAGAGACTTGAGATAGGCGGTGCGTTTTTTTGCAGCGAGATCAGCTGTTTCTTTGGGATTGATGCTGATGGTCACGATGCGCGTTTTTTGCAGAATCGAAGCATCGGAATGTTGGAGTCCATGAACGAGGCCATTGAGTTGCATCGTGCAGAGCATCGGGCAATTGTAGTAGTTGAGCGTGAGGATGACAGGGCGTCCGTCGCGAAAAAAATCGCGCAGAGGGCGGAGTTTGCCTTCATGATCTTGGAAGATGCGTTCGAGGTTGACCGATTGGCCGAGCTTTTGTCGGACATCCACCCCGCCAAGTTCGGTGGGTTTTCGAGAAGAGACCGCATCGGCGGGTGGCTTTTTATCGGGCGAAGAAGCTGATGCAAGGAAAGGCAGATTTCCCGCGATCACCAACAAGCCGATCCATGCGACGAAGACAACAATACGCATCGTTTCCTTCCACGGTGAAAGCACCCGCAAAACAGAACGTGCGTGCGGATGCTGTGGTATCCCCCCAAACAACACAAAACAGGTTGGGGTTGCAGTCCGACAGACTACCCTGTTTTGTGTCTCAAACAAAAGGAGCCAAAACGGAAGTGATGAAGTATCGAGGCTTGAGATGCGTGTAGACATCTCAAAGAGCGAGGTGTCCTTGTCGTGCATCAAAGCGTTGACAAAAACAGCACTATTTCTTTAAAGAAACAAGAAACTTGGCGATATCCCATCGGGTACTTTCGGGGATATGCGTATAGCCGACCATGCCGGAGGCTTTGTTGGGGGAGCCATTGGAGAGAACTTTGTAGATATCGCCGAGGCTGTTGCCGTATTTGTAGTTTGCAAGCACGAAATTCGCCGGTTTGACGGGCAAAGCGGCTGCAGCGGCTCCGTCACCTTTGCCTTCGTTGCCGTGACAAGTCCAACAAGCATTGGCTTGGTAGGCTTGTTTCCCACGTGCGATGGCGGCGGTATCCACCGCAGGAGCTTGGGGGCGTGGGGCAGGCGCTAGAACGCGAGGAGCGGGCCGAGGAGCGGGCCGAGGAGCCTTTGGTGCAGCGGGAACAGCTGAGGCTTTCAAGGAAAAGACGTACTTGGCAAGAGACCAGCGATCATTTTCGGGGATATGCGTATAGCCGACCATGCCAGAGGCTTTGTTGGGGGAGCCATTGGAGAGGACTTTGAAGATATCACCAAGGCTGTTGCCGTATTTGTAGTTTCCGAGCACGAAATTCGCGGGCTTGACGGGCAAAGCGGCAGCAGCGGCTCCATCGCCTTTGCCTTCGTTGCCGTGGCAAGTCCAACAAGCATTGGCTTGGTAAATCTTTTTGCCTGCGGCGAGCGAAGCGGCATCGAATTGGGGAGCAGGTTGAGGGATATCGCGACGAACGGTGGGTGCTGCTTTGGGAGCCTCACGACGGGCAGCAGGGGCGGCTTCACGGCGAGCGACAGGTGCTGCTTTGGGAGCCTCACGACGGGCAGCAGGAGCGGCAGCATCTTGTGTGGGGGAGAATGTCTTGAAGTATTGGGGATGTTTGATCAGGTATTGGATCCCCTGTTCGATAGGAGCGACATCGTAGGTGACGTTTTGGGTACGGCCTTGGATCTCGACGCTTGCGGAGACTTGTCCGCCTTTTTGGGCGAGGGCCTGATCTTTTTGGCGAAACGCAACGGAATCTGCGCGGATGGATGTCTCTTTTTCAAGGATATCCTTTGTCGTCCAAAAGCCAAGTATCTGTGTCGCGGCGACCATCGCGCCGACGATGGCGACGCTCAGGAACGTCAAAAAAGCCCCCAAACCAGCCGTATAGGGCTTGTCGTCTTCGAAGCCTTGGAGGTCGGCGGCGTGGGTTGATTCTTGTTTGGATTTGTCTTTCTCGTGGGTACTCACGGTTTCTGCCTCGATCGCTGATGTAGGGGGTAAAGAGCCTGTACGCAGCACGAGGCGACCGTCGAAACAGTCGCCTCTGATGTTGCATATTCCCTTGATTTTTGGGGGGCGTGGATTGTACAAGCAGTTCAAACCACCGTCACTCTAGGAGTGACGATGATTTAAGGACATTGCTTAAACGTTCTCAAAAGCCAAGGATTCCTTGAGTCGGGGATCTTTGGCAGGGATCAAGTTGTTTTCGCCGGCCCAACGGAGTACGCTGGCGATGAAAAGACCGCCGATACCGACAAAGTTGGCGAGAACAGGCAAGAGATGCAGCACGGAGAAATGAAACTCTTTGTGCATCGCGTGACCGATCTGGTGGTACACAGAAGGCATGATCAACCAAAAGAGATCGACGGCGTGGAGAGCGAGCATCCAAACGCAAGCGATCATCAGGGCTGTGGCATTGCGCTTGATGTGTCTGGACATCAAGAAAAAGAACGGAAGCACAAAGTGGCCGAACACAAGCAAGGCAGTCAACCCACCCCAATTTTTGAAGCGTTCTGCGTACCATGTGGTTTCTTCGGGGATGTTTCCATACCATTGAAGAAAGTATTGGGAAAAGCCGATATAGCTCCAAAAGACCACAAAGCCAAACAATAGCTTGCCGATATCTTGGTAGTGTTCATCTGTGATGAGATCACCGAGAAGCCCGGTACGACGGAGTCCGTGACCAAACAGCGCAAGCGTCGAATAGATGGCGATCAGGGCACCCGCAAAGAAGTAAACGCCGAAGATGGTCGAGAACCAGTGCGGAGCAAGCGACATAATCCAGTCGAAAGAGGCGAAGGTCACGGTCATTGCGAAAAGAACGATGCCGATCGGACTGAGGCCGCGCTGTTGACGCGAAAGAGCGACGTCGCCTGTGGTGTCTTGAGCGATCGAACGTTTGAGATAGAACCAGCTCAACCCGTACCACACGACAAAATAGAAGACCACACGGATCAAGAAGAAGTTGACGTTGAGGTATGGGGCTTTGGCCTTCAAGAAGATGTCCTTGGGATCGGGATGAACCCACTCATGAAACAGCGAAGGCAAGCCGATCAGGATCGGGATAAACAGCAAAGCCATCAACGGCAGGACGATCCCGCCCACACGCAAGTACAGGCCACCCATCACAAACTCTGCAAGGCGGCGAACAACCGTACTCCACGCTGCACGAGTGGCGTGATGAACCAACACAAAGAACATCCCGCCCAAGATGACGGACAAGAAGAACAAGAAGGCGAACATGTACGAGCCGTAGTAAACAGCGATGGTTTTTTTGTCGAACATCAGGGCCGACAAAGCACCCACCGCAAGTCCGCCAAGCCCCGCAAATAGGGCGAGATCCGCAACTCGACGCCACGGATGATTTGCAGGCAACGTGATCTTTTCAGAAGCAAGAGGGAGTACAGGAGTGTGATGACCGCTCACTTGCGCTCTCCTTTCTGTGCAACGCCCGGGAGGCGAGTCAATTGTAGAGCGCGGACATAGGCCACAATCGCCCAACGATCGAGGGTTTCGATTTGTGAGACAAAAGAAGGCATGGTGCGCACGCCTTTTGCCATCGCTTCGTAGATCTGGCCCGGCGCCATCTTGCGAACGTAATCGGAATGAAGATTTTGAGGAACAAGGCCGTTCGAGTACTTGGTCACGATGCCCTTGCCATCGCCGCTATAGCCATGACAAGGCGTGCAATAGATATTGAACTGCTCTTGGCCACGGGCGAGCAGTGCAGCATCCAACTTGAGCGTGTGGCCGGGGGAATAACCAAGCCGTTTCATCACGGCGGTCGATTCGGCTTTTTTGTCGATGGTGGGAACTGCATCAACATAGCTGCCATCGGTTTTTTTGCCTTCGTGCCAAGCACTGTCGCCCCGCATCCAGCCACGAGCCACAGTACCATCGACCAAGGGGCGCATCCCACGGGCATCTTGGAAAAAGAGATTTTCTTCTTGGGCATCAATGCGCTTTTGGCTGTCCATATTCCAGTTTGGGTGAATCGGCGGATTTGAGGACATCTGTCCACGGCATCCGCTCAACAGCAAGCTGGCACACAGCAGACCGGCGCAAGAAACAGGCACAAACCAGCGTGAAAACAGGGACATCATTGAACTTCTCCGGTCGCTTAAAGCTCGATCATCTCGGTGTGTTTGGCACCGATCTTTTTCAAGAACGCGGTGGTTTTTTCGGGATCAAACTGCGGATCAACGGCTTCGATCGAGATAAAGAACTTGTCGTCGCTCACTCGCTCAAAGCGAGCGGAATTGAACAACGGGTGATAGTGCATCGGGAGTTTGTTGAGGGCCAACATCCCGCCGATCGCACCGACCGCACCGAAGAGTACGCCAAGTTCGAAGGTGACAGGCACAAAGGCTTGCCAGCTAAAGAGGGGCTTCGCGCTGATCACAAGGGGGTAATCGACAACGCTTGTCCACCACTGCATCAACATCCCAAGGGCTGCCCCTGTCATACCGCACACCAAAGCGATCCAAGGGACTTTGGAGGCCGGGATGCCCATGGCCTTTTCCAACCCGTGAACGGGGAAAGGAGTATGCGCGTCCCACTTGCGAAAGCCCGCATCACGGACTTCTTCGCAAGCGTGATAGAGTTCGGCAGTCGAATCAAATTCGGCCAACACACCGAACCATTTTTGTTGTTCTTCCTTTTGCCACTTCATCAACGTATCCTTTTTGCAAAGCAACAGCCGTGGGCTTATGCCGAATGTCCGGCGTCTTCTTTGGGGTGAAAATGGGGGTCTGCTTCAGGGACAACAGTTTTGACTTCGGCGATCGCCACGACAGGCAAAAAGCGCACAAACAGCGAGTACAAGGTAAAGAACAAGCCAAAGCTCCCCACAAAGGTCAGCACGTCCCAGATCGTCGGCACAAAATAGCCCCAACTCGAAGGCAAAAAGTCCCGATGCAAGGACGTCACCGTGATCACGAAACGCTCAAACCACATCCCGATGTTGACGAAGATCGAGACGATAAAGAGCACCACGATGTTGGTACGCGCCCACTTAAACCAAAAGATTTGAGGGATAAAGACGTTGCAGCTAAACATCGTCCAATATGCCCAATAATAGGGGCCAAACGCACGGTTGATAAAGGCAAAGGTTTCGTAACCGTTGCCGCTGTACCATGCGATGAAGAATTCCATGGTGTAGGCATAGCCGACCAAAGAACCCGTCAACAGGATGATCTTGGCCATATTCTCAAAGTGGCGAATCGTGATCAGGTGTTCGAGCTTAAAGATCACCCGCGTAAAGACCATCAAGGTGATGACCATCGCAAAGCCCGAGAAGATCGCGCCTGCGACAAAGTAGGGCGGAAAGATCGTGGTGTGCCATCCCGGAAGTTGGGAGGTGGCAAAGTCGAAGGAGACGATCGAGTGAACGGAAAGAACGAGCGGTGTGGCGAGCGCAGCAAGCAACAGGTATGCGCGTTCGTAGTTCAGCCAATGACGGTGCGAACCGCGCCAACCGAGCGCAAAGAAGCCGTACAAGATGCGACGGAGTTTGGTCTTCGCACGATCGCGCATGGTGGCGAGGTCTGGGATCAAACCCACGTACCAAAACAACAACGAGACGGTTCCGTAAATGCTGACCGCAAAGATATCCCAGATCAACGGACTGCGGAACTGCGGCCACATCAGCATCTGGTTGGGGATCGGCAACATATAGTACGCCATCCACACCCGACCGGTGTGGATACCGGGGAAGATCAGCGCGCACGCTACCGCAAAAAGCGTCATCGCTTCGGCAGCGCGGTTGATCGAGGTACGCCATTTTTGGCGGAACAAGAACAGGACGGCAGAGATCAGCGTTCCGGCGTGACCGATACCCACCCAAAAGACGAAGTTGACGATCGCCCAACCCCATCCAACGGGGTTGTTGACACCCCAGATCCCGACGCCTTCCCAGAACAAGTATCCGACACTTGCGCCCAAGATCCCCAAGCCGCACAACGCGACGAAAAAGAACAGAAACCAGCCGATCGGTGCCGGGGATTCGATCGGTTGTGTCACGGACTCGGTGATGCGGTGGAAAGAAGTGTCACCCAACACCAGCGGGGCACGACCTTCGGTCGGATCAGCATAGCGAACCTGTGAATCGTAGTATTCAGAACGTGAAACCATGATCTTCACTACCTAATTTCAATGCCCACCCGTCATCAAGACGGATGCAACGAGATGAATGTTTCAATGCCCACCCGTCATCAAGACGGATACAACGAGAGAAAGAGACGAACCGCCGTTCTTAGTGGCCGCTCTTTCCCTTGTCGTGTTGGCCGCCTTTGCTCTTGTCGTGGTGCTTGTCGTGTCCGTGGTGTGCAGCATGGCCTGCTTTGGCGGGTTTCACGCCACCTTCGAGGAGTTCTGCTGCTTTGCCTTGCAGTTTCGGCGCAAGCTTGGGGTTGCGATTGCGGATCTGCGCCAGATAAGTGGTGCGAGGGCGAATGTTCAATTCGCGCAGCACCGCATAATCGCGTGCTTCTTTCTTGTGCTGAGAGACACGGCTTTGAGGATTGTTGATATCTCCAAAAACGATAGCTTGCGAAGGACAGGCTTGCGCACAGGCCGGAACCACCGATTCCTTGAGTTCCGCAGCGTTGACCACCTCGACACCATCGGCGTTCACTTTGGCGAACGCATAGGCGTCTTTGACGAAGCCGTCCCCGTTGGCTTTCGCGTAGATCTTGGCTTCGCTAACGCGCTGGACGCAGTAGCTGCATTTTTCGATCACACCACGGAAACGAACGGTCACGTCGGGGTTGCGTTGCATTTGCAGCATCGCGTTTTGTTCGTCGTTTTCTTTGTTGAAGTTGAAGTAGTTAAAACGACGCACTTTGTAGGGGCAGTTGTTGGCGCAATAACGTGTACCGATACAGCGGTTGTATGCGATATCGTTCATTCCGTCCGGACTGTGGGCTGTTGCAGCGACAGGGCAGACGTTTTCGCAAGGAGCTGTTTCACAGTGAACGCAAGCGACGGGCTGTAGTGCTGCTTCGGGATTTTCCACAGGTCCTGTGAAGTAGCGATCCAACCGAATCCAGTGCATCTCGCGACCTTTGAGAACGCGAGCTTTTCCGACCACAGGGATGTTGTTTTCGGCTTGGCATGCGACTGTGCAAACATTGCAACCTGTGCAAGACGTCAAGTCGATGGTCATTCCCCACTGATGGCCGCCACGTTCGTTCGGTTCTTTCCACAAGGACTTGATCTTGTTCTTGGGCATCAGTTCGTAATCTTCCATGAAGCCCGGATTTTTCTCTTTGAGTTCGAGATAACCCGCAAGCGGCAGTTCGCGGAAGATCGCATCTTTTCGGCTGCGTCCAGTGATCGGTTCTTCGAGACGACCGTGTTCTTGGGTCGAAGCCAGTTCGTAATTTTCTTTGTCGAGCTTTTTCACCGACGCGCCCTTGGCGTGGTACATCGTCAGCGAGCTACGCAGCGGATAGGTATTAAATCCGCATCCCTTCGAGACACGGCCCCAAGAGCGGCCATAACCGAGCGGCAAGACGATTGTATTCTCGGCGATGCCGGGGGCAAAAAACGCAGGGAGCTCCGCCTTTCGGCCTTGGATGCTGATCTCGACCCATGTTCCGTTGCTGACGCCGAGTGCTGCGGCTGTTTTGGGTGACAGCAACGCTGCGTTGTCCCACGTCAGTTTGGTCATCGGGTCGGGGAGTTCTTGTAGCCAAGCGTTGTTGGCGAAACGACCGTCGTGGACTTTGTTGTCGAGAACAAAGCGAAGCTCAAAGCTGTTGCCTTTGGATACAGCCTCAGGGGATGCGCCCCACGCATCGGCCAATTTAGAAGCCTTGACGGAGACGCCTTTGACTTTCTCACGGGTTCCATCGATCACGCCGTCGTGCAACCAAGCGCGCCATTTGGCTTCAAAGCCTGCATCGCCTGCCGTTTTTTTCCAGTAGGCGCGCACAAGATCGTGGCCTTTGTTGCTTGCTTCGCCTGCAACAAACGACAACATCTCGATCTCCGAAATGGTGTCATACAGCGGTGCGATCAACGGTTGACGAATCGCTGTCGTGCCATCGGTTGCGCGCAGATCGCCCCATGCTTCGAGATAATGGCTCATCGGCGCGTACCACGTTGTGAGCGCCGCTGTTTCGTCTGGATAGAAACTGTGATGCAACGAGAACGGGATGCGCTGCAACAGTTTCGCAAAGTCCACATCGGCAGGGGCGTTGTATACGGGGTTTCCGCCGAGGATGATCAAGGTTTGTACTTGGCCTTTCAGCGCAGAGGCCGCCAGATCAAGCAGTGAACCCGCCGCAGCAAAGTTGCCCTTGGAGAAAAATTGTACTGGTTTGTCTTGGCCGATGTTTCCGAGCGCATCGTTGAGCAACGCACCAAGCGCATGAACGTGCTTCGGTTGCGATTCGCCTACCATCACCGCAGCGCGGCCTTTGTGGGCGACGAGATCTTCTGCCACAACAGGAATCCACTTCGCAAAGTCCCCACCGTGGGTCTTTTTCGCGACTTCCGCACGTTTGCTCAAGTTGGCGAGCAATCCAGCATCCACTGCGATGTGTTTTTGCTCGGCCAGATGGGCGACCAACGCACCCAAGAATTCTCCGACTTGGCTGCTTTGGAGGCGGAGACGGTGATCAGCGGCTGCACCCGTCGTTGTAAACGTCCCTTCGACGGCATACAAACGGCACATCTGTTTGTCGATCTTGCGACGTGCTGCAAACAAACGTGATTGACGAACGGAATCCCCCTCGCGTCCGAGGAAATCGTGTTCGATCGAAAGAAGCACATCCGCTTTGTTTAGGGCGTAGCTGACTTGAGTATCTGCGGCTCCAGCCATCGCCAAACCTTCGGATGTTTGGGGAGTATCTGCCGTGTCATACGAAAAATATTGGGATTTGGGCAGGCGCTTTTTCAACGTAGCAAGCAGATCGTGGAACGTGGGGGACGGGATCGCTTCGCTGAGGATAGCAAGCCCTTCGCCACCGTTCTTTCCGAGCTTTTCAAGTTGGCCTTTGAGTGCTTGAAACAAGGCATCCCATGTGGCTTGTTTTTGAGCGTGCGTCGGAAACTGCCCACGGTCGGGATCGTACAGATCGAGAACCGAGGATTGTGCCCAGACATCCGTCGCTCCATAGCTCATCGGATGTTCGGGGTTTCCTTCAACCTTGGTCGGTCGGCCATCTTGGCTTTCGACCAACAAGCCCAGCACAGCGTTTCCGATGTGGGTTGCTGTTGCAAAAAACAGCGGTTTACCCGGGATAAGTTCTTCGGGTCGTTTGGCATACGGCAAGATGCGCTCGACAGGCTTGCGCAAACAACCCGTCGAGACGACTCCCGCAAGAGCAGCCGAAGCCCCCATCAGCCCGAGAAATTGACGACGGCTGACGTTGGTGTACTCGGCGATCTCTTGTGCATCGGGAGTGTATTCGTAATCCCAAGAGGCCGGGAAGGTGGGATTTCCTTCTTTATCTTCGATACTTCGCCAGAAAGCCTGCGGCTCGGTCTGTGCGTCCTGTGGTTCGGACACGTTGACCTCGGCACTCTCGCTCACCGCAGCATGTTTTGGATCTTGCAAGTCTTTCTTCATCGGTGGCATCCAGAGCAATGTTCGGGTGGGTTGACAACTACATCATGGGGATTTTTGGCAACGCGGATCGTGTGACCTTTTTTCATCAGGTCGCGATGCGTTGCGATATCTCTGCGACGTGCGCGGCTTGGATCTTTCGCGGGGTTGTATGCCACTTTTTGGGTGGAAGCATCCCAATCCATCTGCGTCACTTTGTTGCTTGGGCGGAGGTGTTTGTTCGGATCGCGATGGCAATCGAGACACCAGCCCATGCTCAGGGGTTGGTGTTGGTACACGCGGGTCATCTTATCGATGCGACCGTGGCAACTGGCGCATCCAACACCTGCTGCAACGTGTACGCTGTGATCAAAGTAAGAGTAATCGGGGAGCATGTGAACACGCACCCAAGGAATCGGCTTGCCTGTTTGATAGCTTTGGCGCACGAGTTCGAGCTTGGGGCTTTTGGGGAGGACTTGGGTATGGCATCCCATACAGACCGACGTGGGCGGCACAGCGGCGTGCGCAGCTTTTTCGACGGTCGAATGGCAGTAACGACAATCCATCCCAAGCTCACCCGCGTGCAGTTTATGACTGAACGCCACGGGTTGGACGGGTGCATAGCCCACGTCCGTAAACTCGGGAGAAAACCAGTACCATACGCCAAAGGTTGCAAATGCGCCCCCTGCCGCTACAAATCCAAGCAGCATTAGGGGCAATCGGTTGGTCCAACGCGGAAAGATGACGGCCACGGTCTTTCACCTTTGTTTGTCTAAGAGAGTTAAGCGGAGATCACCTGCTACAAAGAGAACGCGTAGGAGACGGAGAGTCTTGGTTGGCTGAGCTTTGTGATCGTGTGTTTCGGCCCTGCAAGATCAGGATCGCACGATGACTTACTTTTTACTGAAACGCCTGATCATTCACGCTTTTTTTCGTGTATTCTCGCGCTTCCACAAACCTCTTCCGAATCGCGCCCTGCGTATTAGCACGCTTCTTTTTGTGATGCAAGCCTTTGAATTCCAGAGTTTCTTTGTAGGGTTTTCGAGCAACGATCACTATCCACTTGAAAAATCTGCAAATCGAATTGTTCACCTCCCAAGGTTGCGTTGTCGAAGAACGTGAATCGAGCGATGAAACACTTCGTCGATCCCTAGATCAGAAGATTCGTAATAACCCCGAATCTGCCCGCGTTGATCGATCAAGATCAGCTTTTCTGTGTGCGTCAATTCCATCACCGAAGGACGTTCTTTTTGGGTGTTGACGGCGGTTAAAAAACCAGCCTCTGCGAGAGCGTAGATCTTCTTTTGGGGGCCTGTGAGAAAGCGCCAGCGTCTGAAATCCGCCCGCAAGCGCTGCCCGTAGGCCCGCAAACGCACCGAATTGTCGTGTTCTGGATCCACCGAGATACTCACGAGGCGCATCGGCAGTTGGGCTTGTTCGTAGCGGCGTTGTAGCTTGGCGACTTGCCCCATCAGACGGGGGCAGATCGTCGGGCAGCGTGTAAAGAAAAAGCTCACCACAGAAACCGAGCCTTTCATCTGCTCCAAACCAAATGGTTTTCCTTCTTGATCTTGCAATACAAAAGCAGGCAATTGACCCAAAACAGGCGGTGGTTTGGGGATGCGCCTTGGTAGCACAAGATAAAGCAACGGGATCCCGATCAATCCCAACAACGTCGCATAAAAAAATGGGCTTCGAAACAAAGAAGGGGCCGTTGCGGAAGACTCAGCCAAGGGATGCGAAGGATTGGAAGACTCGGTCATACCACACCTTTCGGATGATGCGCCACCCATACAAAGCAGAACGCGGTATTTTTCGGATTATGCGCCATAAGAAAAACGGATCATCGCGTCGATCATCAACGCCCCCGTTAAGGCCGGCAAATAAATCAGCGACGCATAAAAAAAGCGATGTGCCCAGTGTTTTGGGGCAGAAGCCGACAAACCCTGCAACGCG
>CAUJFU010000017.1 GCA_963169055.1 Myxococcota bacterium | reverse complement strand
CCACCCCTCACCACAACGCCCGCCCTCGACCTCCACCACCTCACCCTCACCCGCAACAACCTTGCCACGCACTCCATCGCTTCCCTCGAACCCACCGCATCAGACAACGCCGTCATCGCCTTCTCAAATCGTGCCTGTTGTCTCTTCGCCACCCCTGTCTTCTGCTCGAAAACACCGCACCATGGGTGCAGATCGCTCAACACTTCGATGGGAACGGCTGTTTTTGCAACGCTCCCGAAAAGGGTTGTGTGGACCAAAAGGTCGGAGGCTTGAACTTTTTAAGATATCCTCTCCCCGTTGCCTCAAGACCTTTGATTACGGTCTACGAACCTGTCGCAACGCCATGCGCGAGATCCCGCATTATCGGGTTTTTGATGCAACCACTGCTGATCTTTGGGGCAAGATGTGGTCGATCTGCTTGGGCATGGCCTTCAACATGCGCTACGTCTATCGGCATCCTGTCGTCCCTTGAGCAGTCTGCTGTCTTGTTGTTTCGCCCTTGTTTGGCGCTGGTTTGACTCGTTGTATGTTTTCAGGCGCTCTCGGGCGAATCGAGGCCGATGGATCGGTCAAAAAGCGTCGCAAAGCAACGTCCGCTGTTTTCTTTCGGTGGTTGTAATGGCTTGCATGTTTTTTGTAATGGGTTTAGTGTGGATGGCGCGTGGATCGGATGTGGTGGTGGCGATGCTTTGGGTGTTTCCATTCCCCGCGTCAGAAAGTCAAGGGGGGCGCGCTCTACGTTCTGTTGGCGTACTGTAAAGCCCCGCCTTTGCGCATGGCTGCATGGAGTAGGTGTCGTGAGAATCAGATCTGGATGGGTATGGGTTGGTTTGTTGATGTTTTGGTTCGTGGTGGTTGGGGGATTGGCGTGTACAACGCCCGAAGATCCAAAGAAAGACGATCCCAAAAAAGATCCTCCGATCGTCCAAGGCCAAACCATCGAGCGCCGTTGGAATTATCGGATAATCGCGGGGATCTCGATGGGCGGAGGGATGGCCGCGATGGTCGGACTTCGCAACCATGACAAGTTCGATATCATCGGTACGTTGGGCGGCCCCAACGATCACACCTACCTTTTGCATTTTATTCAATCCATGCTCGGCAATGGTTTCTGTGATCTCAACAAGATCCAAGAAGCCGCAAAGGCCGGAACTCTCAACGAAGTCTCCGCATATTGCAACCAATCTCTCCCCAAAGCGCGGTTTCCTTTCGAGATCGTCTCCGATTTTAATAACTGGTACTACGACGACGCAGGCGGAAACTGGAACCGAAACGCGATGATCCGTGTGGTCCAAGATCTGATCTTTGCGCTCGGCAATCCTTCCTACCAAAACCCCGAAAGCACCTATTATCCGCCCGGTATCCCCAATACTTGGCGCGATCAACCCGACCGTTGCAATAACCCCATCCGCCTCAAAAACTTCCACCACCACGTCTACAATCCCGACGGAAAATACGACGTGATCACCTTTTGTGACGGAACCAGCGAGCGCAGCGGAACTTATCGGGCAGACAAACCCGAAGATCACACCGCATCCACCGAGATCATTCTTGCTGTCGATATCAACGGCAACGGAAAGCGCGATTACGGCGAACCGATCATCTTGACGCCTTACGAGCCTTACGAAGATGTGGGGACAGACGGATGCCCCGATGACCGCGAAGATGGAAAAGGCGGTTGTGCGCCTGTCGGCCAAAAAGGCGTAGGCGGCGATGATCCCAACAAAGACAACTACCATCCGATCACCAACCCCAAAGGCACACAAGGGAATATGACCCGCGACGAAGGAGAACCCTTCCAAGACAACGGCCTCGACGGTGTCCCGAACACCAAAGACTTCGGTGAAGGCGACGGCAAGTTTACGATGACACGGGGCTTTGAGAACTTTATGGCCCACGATCCGCATACCTTGGTGGGCAAGATGACTCTCGATCAGCTTGCGCGCTTGAACATCTACATCGACGGCGGTATCCGCGATCTGTTCAACTTCCACGTCACCGGGATGAACTTGCTTGGAGCCATCCGCGCAAAAACCAGCGATCAGCGCTTGGCTGTTTTGCACGAACGCTTTGTCTCGCTTATGCCCGAGGGCAAGGGGCCTTTTGAATCCAACAAAGTCGACTGGTCCACCAAAGGCCAACACCTGTATATCCAATACGGCGATCCCAACGCTTCTCCCGAAAAGATCGCCGCAGGGGACGGCGACCACATCCACGGCGTCGACGGGATGATCAATCGCGTCTTGGCCTTCTTTAGCTACGTCTCCCACCATCTCCCTGATCCCGACACCAACCGCATCGACTTTGACAAAGAGAAAAAAGAAGGCGACGTCCAACACTTCTTCTATGAATCCAAAGCCCTCAAACGCCAAAATATCTACTCCGTCGTGTTGCCTCCCGGCTTTCATGCCGAACCCAACAAGCGCTATCCTGTGATCTACTTTGGACACGGCTACGGAATGGATGGACCCGGGATGGCCTCTGTCTTGGCCGTTGGTGCGGGCTTGATGAAAGAAGGCCAACTCACCAAGATGATCGGCGTCAGCGTGCATGGTTCTTGTGAGCGCATTTATCCTGATCCCGCAAACCCCAAGCGCCTGCGCTCCGAAAAGGCAGAAGCCTGCCACAAAGGCTCTTTCTATGTTGACAACAAAGGCTTTTCAGGTTCCGATGGACCCCAAATGGAATCCGCCTTTTTCGAAGTGGTGAGCGAAGTCGAAAAGCGCTACGGTGATCGCATCCGCCAACCTGAAACGCGCATCTACAAACTCCCCATCCCCGCGACAAAATAACGAGAGATAGCGAGCAAAGCATGGAGATCGCCTGCCCCAAGTGCCGCCATGTCAATCCGCCTGCTGCAAAGTTTTGCTTGCAGTGTGGCGCGCAGTTGAACGAGATATCTCAAAATCGCTCGTCTGATCCGCTTGTCGGACGCCAAGTCGGAAATCTCCGTCTTGTCAAGCGTATCGGCTCTGGAGGGATGGGGGTCGTCTATCTCGCTGAACACGTTAACCTCGGAAAACCCTACGCTATCAAATTCCTGCATCCACAGTTCGCTGCTGACCAAGAAGTTGTCGAGCGCTTTCGTCGAGAAGCCCGCGTGATCGCCTCTTTGGACCACGAAAACATCATCCGCGAAACAGACTTTGGTTGGTTCGATAGCTTCGGCTTTTACCTCGTCATGGAATACCTTGAAGGCAAAACCCTCAAACAAGTCATTCGCGGCGGCGAAGCCCTCCCACCCGCACGCATCCTCAATCTGTTTGAACAGCTTTGCGGCGCTCTCGAAGAAGCCCACGAAAAAGATATCGTCCACCGCGATCTCAAACCTGAAAACCTCTTTCTTCTTCAGCGTCGTGGCCGTGAAGTCCTCAAGATCCTCGACTTTGGCATCGCACGCATCGCTCAAACTGGTATCCCCTCCGAGTTTACCGTCGACGGCGAAGTCTACGGCTCGCCCACCTACATGTCCCCCGAACAAGCCCGTGGTGACTTGTCACAGATCACTCCCCGCTCGGATCTGTACTCTGTTGGGGTGATCCTTTTTGAGGCCATCTCAGGCCGCACTCCCTTTCAAGGCAAAACACCCACCGAAGTAATGCTCGGCCATATCACCCACACTCCCCCTCGCCTTTCGGATATCCGCCCCGATCTTCCGCCCAATCCAGCCTTAGAAGCCTTGCTCGCCAAAGCCCTCGCCAAAGATCCTTCGCAGCGCTTTGCTTCCGCTTGGCAGATCTATGAAGCCTTGCGCTCCGCCTTCCGCCCTCAAAAAGACGAACTTGAATCGACTTACGATGATCGCCCTGAGGAAGACACCACAACTCTCGATATGGATGGCGACGTCTCTGCTGTTCTTTCTGATCCACAACGTTTCCTTCACGAACGCTCCAACCTCCGAGAACGAGACAGCCTCGCTTCTTCTCCTTTTATCGAGCGCTCGATCCTCCGAGGAAAACAGCCCCCACAAGAACCCTGCGAAAAAAACGACGCTCCAGAAAGCCGCAACGAAACCGCAAACACAGGCTCTTTTGTGGGCAGTAAAAGCATCTCCACCACCGCTTCTGAACTCGCCGAAGATTCCCAAGCTGCCGGAAAGTCCGCCCAAAGCTGGCCGCCTCAAAGTGCTCCCTCTTCGGCTTCTTATCCGAATGTCCAAGGCTCCCTTCCTCCTTTGAATGCCAATCTTTCCCATCCATCGGGACCCTCACAACATCCCGAACGATCGATCTCAGGCATGCCATCTCCCTTTTTACCCCGCAGCAGCGAGACTTCGTTGGCGAGTGTCCCCTCGCCCTTGCCACAAGCCCTTGCGCCTTCTTCTCCAAATGCACTCCCTTTCCCCGGCTTTGCTTCGCCTCCCCCTCTCTCGCAAAGCCCCTTGTCTAGGCTCCCTGCGCCACCGACTATTCCGATGCCTGCCCCCTCGTTTCTTGAGATGTTGCCACCGCCGCCCTCTTCGTCCCATAGCCCCGTTCCGCTCTCGCTCCCTTCGACCACCACTCCACCCAAACTGTCCCCCCCCGCCGAAAAAGATATCTCTACCACCGATGCCGCCACTTCCGTTGTTCTTCTCCCTGATCGCAATCTCCCTCGATCTCCCCAAACCTCCGCTCAAGAAGACTACGAAGAAGACGCCCCCACACCGCGCAGAAACCCCAAACCTCTGGTGTTGGAAGATGAACCCACGCCGCGCAAAAACCCCAAAACACCGCAGATCGTGCGATCTCTCTTCGATGAGAGCATCCAACACGACGACGCCACACGTTCGGTCGACCTTGCTTCGATCCTTCCACCCGGTTCCCAAGCTCTCCAACAACGCAGCCCATCGAGTTCTTCGCAAATACCCGACTTCACGCACCAACAAATCCCTACAGCCACCGAGATGATCGCGCCCATCCATCTTGCGAACGTCCGCCCTGCTGCGATGGATACGTTGTCCACTTCCTTGGCGGGTGTTCCCTCTCCCCACAAACCCCCGCCTGTCGCCGTCGAAGAAGAACCCACTTCCCTCGATCAAGCTTTTGCCCGTGATATCGCAAAAAAATTACGCACAGAAAAGCAAAGCAGAGCGCTCCACCAAACAGTCCAAGACCACCTGCCTCCTGAGCGGCCCCTTGCACAAACACAGGCTTCCCCCAAAGGCCCACTGCTGATGCTTGTGGGGGTTGTCAGCGTCTTATTGATCGCGTTGGGGATCTGGTTTTTCTTCTTCCAAAACAAAACCGCCCCCACAGATCCCGCCCCTCCTCCAGAAGGACAACTCCCACCTGTCCCTCAGATCACCAAACGCACCGAAGATGCGGACCTTCCGACGATGCGTGTCGTTCTCCCGGGGCCTCGCGGCTCTCGTCCCGTCTATACCTACTCGATCCATCTGTTGACTTTCCCCGCAGGTGCGGAGGTTTGGATCAAAGGGCATGGAAAAGTCGCTCGCACCCCTTGCATCCTCGATATCGCCGCCAACGCTACCCTCGATCTTCGCCTCCAAAAACAAGGCTACCAACCCCGCGACTTTACATGGCGGATCGTTGCCCCCCGAAAGATGGGCATCAAGCTGGAAAAGCTAGAGAAAAAATAACGGTCGTCATTTTTGAGCCACCGCACAAAGGATGATCGATGACCTACCCACCTGATCACACCAACCGCGTCCATTGGGCATCTTTGCCGCAACAGCCCTCTTTGCGCATCAACGATATCTTTGAGCCGATGCCCCAACGCCTCGAAACCACCCTGTTGGATATGGTGCCGTTTTCTGCGGATGCCACAAACGCGGCTCCGACGACGCGGATCGGACAGCGTTTTCGGATCGTCTCGCTTTTGGGCAGCGGTGGTATGGGAGACGTTTATTGCGCGTACGACGAGATCTTGGACGAATGGATCGCTCTCAAGATGTTGCGCTCGCTGCATCAAGGTGATCCGCTGTCCATCGATCAGCTCAAACGCGAGGTCAAGCTGTCTCGCAAGATCTCTCATCCCAACGTCGCCCGTGTTTTTGATATGGGAGAAGACAAAGGAACCCTGTATCTCACGATGGAATACATTCAAGGTCATACCCTTGCCCAATGGTTGCAAACGTCGGGACATCTAGGGGTTCATCAGATCTTGTGGATCGTCAAACAGCTTTGTGATGGGCTTGATGCCGCACACCGCGCCCAAGTCGTGCATCGCGATATCAAACCATCCAATATCATGATCGCTTCGGAAGGGCGGGTCGTTTTAACTGATTTTGGGATCGCCACCACTCTCGCACAGCAGCAGGCCGTCAAGCCCAAAGATCGGATGATCGTCGGCTCTTTGGGCTATATGGCTCCCGAACAAATTGAGGGTGAGCCGTCGATCGACCACCGAGCCGATATCTACGCCCTTGGCGTGATCATGTACGAGATGCTTTCTGGAAAACGTCTATGGGCTGGAAATAACCCTGCGAACCTGATGTACCGCCGCCTTCACGAAACCATCGTTCCGTTGCGCACGCTCTCTTCTGAGATTCCCGAGGTTCTCAGTGATCTTGTCGAGCGCTGCCTCGCAAACGATCCCCGTGATCGCTTTCCTACCGTCAAAGATATCTCCGAGATGCTTATTGTTTGCCCTTTTTCCGAACAACACGGCGATCCGCTCGGACAACTCACCAGCCCCACAAGCGCGATGCTTTTCGAACGCGATCGCGCTTCTTGGATTCCTTCTGACTACGCAAAGCGGATCGCCATCTTGCCCTTGGCTGTAGGCGATGGAGTCCAAGCCGATCCGTGGGAGTCCAATTGGCGATCGGATTTGGCCGATATGCTGTCTTCTGCGGGGGGCTTGTTGGTCTGTTCTCGTGGTGCGGTCGAAAATGCTTCTGGGCTTTCTCAGGACATCTTGGCGTTGGGGCGGCACTTGCGCGTGGATGCGATCCTCAACGGCTCTTTGGAGGCTTTGCCTTCGGGCGAACTCTGCCTCGTCTTGCGGTTGCACTCTGTACAGGACGGTTTTCAATTATGGGCCAAACGTATGCAATCCGATTGGCCGACCTTTTTTGTCTCGATCGAAGCGTGGAGCGACGAGATCGCCCGTGTCTTAAACTCTCGCTCGCAACAGCGCGCTTATCTTTCTACAGAAGATCCCGTTGCCATCGAATTGTATGCGCGTGGCCGCCATTTCTTGCGCCAAAATTGGAACGAAAATTTTTTAAAAGCCATCGAGATGTTCCACGAAGCTTTGCTTCGTGTCCCCAACGATCCGCTCTTTTTGTCGTTTGCTGCAACCGCTCATGCAAGGCGCGCTTTCTTTCGCCCGCAGAGCGAGAAAGAACAAACTAGCCTTGCGTGGGAACTAGCTCGGCGCGCTCTTGAGGTCGCTCCTTCACGGGGAGAAGGGTATTTTGCGCAGGCCTTGTTGGTCTATGCAGAAGGTCGGTGGTTCGAAAGTCTCCAGCACCTTCAAAAAGCTATTGCTCTCTCACCGTTGCTGTCCGAAGCCTACGAGATCGCAGGTCGAATTCTCCTAGAGATCGGCCCGTTGGACTTGGCGTTGGCTTGGTTGGAGCGCGCTTATTCGATGGAGCCTCGCTCGACGGTGTTGCGCTCGGATCTTTCGCGAGCTTATGCGCTCTCAGGGCGGTGGGAAGAGGCGGATCGCTTGTTGGCCTTGGATGTCGAGCCGTCGTTGTTTTGGTTTCGTGCGTTCGCTCGTGCGCGGATCGACCTCTGGCGAACAACCCCTGTGTGGTTGCAATCCGAACCTACCGAAGAAATCGAGCCTTTGACTCCGTTTGCTTCGTTTATTCGCTCTGCTACCGTTGTATTGCGTCAGATGCAGCGGGAACGTACCGTGGATGCTCATTATTTTGAGACGTTCGTTGAAGTACGATCCCGACAAGCTGAGCACAAGACCCAAGTTGTGGCGACCAATTGGCGCATGAAAGCGGAGATGTCCCTCTACCTCGATGACACCGACTCTTTTTATGCGTCAATCGAATCTGCTCTGCGCTCTGATTACAAAGATGTCGTCTGGCTCGAACATTGCCCCTTGACCCTTCCCTTGCGTACAGAACCCCGCTTTTTGCAAGCCTGTGAGCAAGCTCGCCGAAACCTCCTGCCTTTGCCTACCTCTACGCCCGCCTCTTCTCCTGAATCGTGATCGGTAGTTTGTTTTGGGTGTTTCTTTTTGTGGGGCGCTGCCCCACGCCCCGCAAGGGGTCGCGGCCCCCTTGACCCCGTATTGGCGGGGTGAATCGACGTTTTTCAAACAAATGACTCTGCCGCGTGAACGGGCGCGAACACGGGGGGTTTTGGACCTTGCCTTTTGGGTTTTGGACCTTCGTAGCCGAACCATCCAGCCCGATCTTCCGCACAGAACGCTTTTTGATGAAAAAAGCAGAGTAAGGGGTGTTTTGTTTTGGATCTTGTGTGGTTTGGAGATGGTTTTCTATCCTGATGAAATACAAGGACATTTTGTGGTGGGAAAACAATTTTCCGAGGGGGGTGGCTTCCAATCTCAAAAAACGAAGCCTCCGAGTCGTCTCGCAAGGTCACCGAGTCGCCTCGCAAGGTGACGCAGCCGTCGCGCAAGTTTTGTTGCTCGTTGCGCTCGGGATCACTCTTGTGCGGTGTGCAACGTTTTTGGAAAAAGTGCGCGATGTGCAATGTTTTTGGAAAAAGTGTGCAGTGTGCAATGTTTTTGGAAAAAGTGTGCAATGTGTGGTTGCTGTCTTGTTTTGGACGTTATAGTTTCGCAAACGAAAGAGGCCATGCTACTGTAAAAGGCGAGCTACTTCTTTGATTGTCTTAACGTTTTCGTATCAAGGTGATTGTGCCATGAAGATCGGAACACAAAAACAACGCAAACGCCGTCTTGCACGCTATCCTCAAAAACAACAAGCCATACAGTTTGAATTCAAGGTATCCGATTCGGTCGATGACCACGATCAGGGCTATCACGGTTATCATGGCTACTACGACGGCCATCGCTTTTATGCTTGCAAGGATGGCGGCTTTGACTGTCCTTTCTGCTTCAGTTTCTTCTCTTCTTATCCGACATCGTCGGAGGGACTCTCTTGGGATGCTTTGAATCTCGTTTTGCAGGGCGGAGTTTCGTCTGTGTCAGCTTTGGTGCCCTTTTTGTTCCATCCAAGTGATTCTGTTCACAAAGTCGCGTTGGAGGCATTGGTTGGGATGGGGGATCATGGCAAAGAGGTTGTTTCGAGCCTTGTGCAAGCCTTGCAACGCGAGGAGGGGTGGATCAGAGTGCGCGCAGTCAAGGCATTGGACGAGATCGGTGAGTCCGCCAAAGAAGTGATCTCTGCGTTCCTCCAAGTGCTACAAGATCCATTCAGTCTCGTTAGAGTCCACGCAGCAGAAGCCTTGTTGAAACGGGGGAACGATGCAAGAGAAGCTGTCCCTGCGCTTCTTCCAGCGTTGCAAGAACAGGACAAGGACATCAGAACTCATGCGGTGCGGGTATTGGGCAGGATGAAGAACGATGCTGTCGTTGTCCCTCTTCTCGTGCAAGCCTCGCAGGATCAGGACGATGATGTGAGGGTTTGCGCAGCGGAAGCATTGGGGGGATGGGCGGAATCTTCCAAAGAGGCTGTCCCTGCACTGCTTCTCGCTTTGCAAGATCGATCCGAGCGAGTCAGGATTTGCGCAGCAGAAGCGTTGGGTGGGTTGGAGAAACATACCAAAGAAGCCGCCCGATCGCTCGTTCAAGCTTTGAACGATCAGGAATGGCGTGTCACGGTTTGTGCGGCAAAAGCATTGGGTAGGATGAGAGATTTCGCGAAGGAAGCCGCTCCTGCGCTTGCTCTGGCTTTTTTACAAAATCTGGATCGTTGGGGAGGAGAGTGTGTGTTGGAGGCGTTGGTTGAGATGGGGGAGTCCGCCAAAGAAGCCGTCCCTTTCCTTGTGCAAGTTTTGCTGCACCATCGATTTGCACACATTCGAGCGGGCGCAGAGGTCGCGTGGAGCAAGATGTGTTGGGAAGCAAAAGTGAAGGGATTGTGGGCTTTGGATTTGGAAGAAAGGGTCGCGCTTTGCCGTCTTGATTTGAGCGGAAGGGAGAGTCTTGCGGTCGCGTGTGGTGTGTTTGGAGCGGAGCAAGAATCTTTGGTCTTGGGACAGTTGAAGCGATGGGAAGAAGAATTCGGTCAACACAACCCATCGCAAGAGAAATGGGAAGAGATGTGTTGGGTGTTGTGGGGTCTCAACGCCTATTTCCAAGAGCGTCTTGGCGGCGATCAGAGAAGCGAACAAGAAGCGTGGAAGCAGACGTTGGATGAACCGCTAGAGCGGCTCCGATCGGTCGTTGGTGAACATCACAACGAAGAGCATACTTCCACCTTTTTGGGGATCTTGGCTGCGTTGAGGCAAACGCTTCAAGCCGACGCAGAGAGCGACGATGCGCGACAAGCACAGCTTCGGGTCTTTGAGGCTCCGCTGTTTGATTGACTGTTGCGTGGGTTGTTGGGTCGGTTCTGCAAAACTGCCCTCGCAACCGAGCCGTGTCGATATCCGAAGAAGATTGCACTTGTGGAAAAACCCCGTGTTCTCGGTGTTTCAATCGACAGAGCCGTTGGTTTGAAATACAATGATCTCTTCGCCAACATGGGGTCAAGAGGGCGAAGCCCTCTCGTGGGGTGTGGGGCAAAGCCCCACGAAGTCAAGATCAAACGAACCAACAGAATCGAAATCGAAATCACTCGAAGCCGTTGCGCGTCAAGAGGATGGTTCCGTCGGAACCGACGGCAAAACCGAGGCGGGCGGACTGAGAGAAGTCGAGGCGATGGAGCGGGAGTGTTGAGAGGGTTGGGAGGGGGAGCCATGTCTGGCCGCTGTCTTCGGTGCGGTACAACTGGGTTTCACCTGCGAGGACGTAGCCGTCAGTGAGACCGATCGGAAAGTAGACCAGACGGATGGGTTGGGTGGTCTTGAGATCGATGGCTGCCCAAGTGCTGCCTGCGTCCTCCGTTTTGAGAAATAAGCCACCCGAGCCGCCGATGTATCCGATATCTTCACTGAGCGGAAAACTGACGCTGAGGATATCTTGGCCCGCGATGCCTGTGACGGTGGCGGGGAGCCAAGTCTTGCCGTTGTCTTTGCTGCGGAACAGACTGGCTTTGTCGCCCGCGATGTAGCCTGTTTCTTGGTTGAGAAAGTAGATCTGGCGCATGGTTTCGCCCGTTGGAAGGATGCCTTGACTCCACGAGCGGCCCCCATCGGTCGTACACAACAACGCGCCCTTCGCACCTACCGCGCAACCCGTCTCGGCGTTCGAAAAGGCCACGCTGTACATCGGTCCATCCACCCCCAACGGCTGGCAGACCCATGCTTTTCCCCCGTCTTCGGTGCGGCAGATCTGATGGCCGACCACTACACCGTTGAAGTTGTCGCGGAAAGCAAGGCTATAATAAGGCCCGTCGGTGCGCAGCGTCTTCCATGTAAGCCCGGCATCTTCGGTGGAAAGGATGCTTTTTTCGCCGACGACAAACCCCACCCGAGGGCTTTGTGGGAAACGCGTCGCGTAAAAAGTCTCGTTGCTCTCGCCGTTGGGGACAACAACAGGCTTCCATGTTTTTCCGCCGTCTTCGGTCTTCCACCATGTTGCTTGTTCGCCCCAGACGAAGCCTTGCTTGGTGTCCTGTTGCAAACGAAGGTCGTGCAGGGTCGGCCCGTCGGTTTGGGGGCCGGAGAGCGCCTTCCAGATCTTGCCGTCGGAACTCTCCAAGACAAGGGCTTTTGCGCCGACGGCCAACCAGCGGCCTGTTTGATCGCGCCAAATGCCCCGCAGGTCGGTGGTGATCGAAGTGTTGCTTTGATCCGTCCATGTCTCGCCAGCTTGTTCGCTGAACAAGATCGCTCCCGCATCTCCCACCAACACGGCTTGTTTTTGCTGTTCGGCGCAAAACATTCCGTAAAATCGGCGATCTGTGATCGGAAGTGTGATCGCTGTCCAGTTGTTTCCGCCTTCATCGGAGCGATAGATCACCGAACCCGTTGGCTGATCACTCAGCGCCAACCAACGCTTGGCATCGACGCGACAGATCTGACGGATGCGCTCGCCGCGTGGTCCACCGACGGCACGCCAGCTCTCTCCGCTGTCGTCGCTTCGATAGAGGCGGCCTTGTGCGCCGCCTGCGATCAGGATCTTTTCGTCGATGGAGACGGAGAGCGCTTCGATATCGGTTGTGGGGGATTTGTCTGCGGCGAGCTTTTGCCAACGGATGCCGTCGTCGGTGGTGCGCCAGATCTGGCCTTGTGCGCCGAGCATGATCTGGGTGCGTTGATCTTGAAAGCGGTGGGACGCGAAGATCGGCCCGATCCCAAGGGGCGTTTGGTATGCGCCTTTCTCGCGCACTCGGTAGGCGATACCTTGCTGGCCTTGGATCGTAAACTCCCCATCTATCGGGCCGCTCAGGTAGCGCCAAGGGCTACGGTTGCGTGCGTAGGTCCACGGTGTGCCGCTGCGCCAGCTTTGGGGTTGGGTGGCGTAGCCTTTTGTGGTGTTGGTGGCCCGAAGATAGGCGGTGTAGCCGTTGCCCGCTTGGAAAGGGATGGCGCGAGTGTCAAAGGAGAAACTGTCTTTTTCGGGGAGGGGGATCCACTTGGCGTCTTGTTGAGAAAAAGCTGTTCCATCCCAATACAGCAGGCTTGTGTTGTCTTGGATGGCGAGGGCGAGGTGGTCGATCGGATCGGCTGTGCTTTTGGCTGTGCCTTGGATGGCTTTGACATCGCCGACATAGCGTATAGGAGGGAAGGTGATGAGTGGCGTCAGGGTGTCGACTTCGTGAGGGCCTTCTGGCGGGATAAACTCGATCGGGCCGCTGTCTTCGACCCATTCAGGGAGTGGTTCGGTTTGGGGTTCGGCTTGGGCTTCTGGCGTGGCTTCTTGGGTCTTTTCGGTTGAAGTCTCAGGTGTACAACGCCAAAAGGTCGGTAAAAGCAACAAAAAGCAATAAAATAACATTCGAGATCGCTGCATCGTGGTCTCCAGAACAGGTGTACGCAGGGGGTATCCATACAAAGGCATGAGTCTGTGCCTGAGGCCAAGCTTATCGGATCGAGCCGTCACTTGTTGAGAAGAGGTTTGCGGAGGCTTTCGTAGAGCAAGATGGCGGCGGCGGCGTTGACGGAGAAAGAGTCGACGCCTTGGTGCATGGGGATGGACCAGCGGCGGAGCAAGCGAGATTGGAGGTCGGTGGGGAGGCCGTGAGCTTCGCTGCCCATGAGCAGAGCGTGTCGTGTGGAAAGCACCGTCCCATCGGGAAAAAGGCCACCTTCGACAACAGCGCCGATGGTTTCGATGTGGTGGGCGTGTAAGGTGTCAAGCAAGTCAACGAAGCGATAGGGGGTATAGATGCGGTTGACAAAGATCGCGCCCATCGAGGTGCGAGCCGCTTTGGGGTGAAAGGGATCCGTTCCACCCCAGACCAAGAGCGCGTCGATGCCGGAAGCTGCGCCTGTTCGCATCATCGCGCCGAGGTTCCCCGGGTCCATCACGTCGACAAGAACGAGTATTTTGAGTGGGCGATCTTGGGCCATAAAACTTGTCATATCGTTAAGATCGTCGGAGGGAGGGAGGCGGACAAGGCCGAGACAAAGCCCAAAGGTGCGGCCTTGCACAAGAGCGCGGAGCCGTTCGGTGGGGGCGATATGCAAGGGGATCGCAAGACGGGTCAATCGTTCCAAAAGGGCGGTCTCGCGGGGCGTCGGAGATTGCGCCATCTCTTCGGCCACAAGGACGCCCAACAAGGGCTGTTGTTCATCAAGGGCGCGTTCGAGTAGACGGGTGCCTTCGATCGAAAAAGTCTGTGTGGTGCGGCGGCCTTTGCTGCTTTCGGTGCGTTGGAGCGCTGCTAGAAATTTCGGAAGATCGGGTGTTTGTGATGTCGGCCACGAAAAGGGCGGTGTCATGGGGTGGGCGTCCTACAAGGGATCGTGTTCGTCGATGAGGCTGTTGAGGTCAGAGGATGGGCGTGTTTGGCGTTTTTTGTTTTTTGCGGCTTTCTTTTTGGATATGTTCTTTTTCTTTTTGCGGATACGACGGGATCTGCGGGGGGTTCTCTTCGAGGTTTTGCGCTTGGAGAACTTGCGCTTGGAGGCGGAAGGCGGTGGAGGCGCGTAGAGCGGGGAATTGGAGCGTGAAGCGTATCGTCGGCGCTTGGTGGTGCGGTCGTCATCGTCTTGGCCGTTGCTGCGGTCTGGATCGGATTTGTTTTCTTCGTGCTGTGTGGGCGGATGTTCGTCGTTTTCGGGCTTGGTGGGGCTGTCCGCTTCGGGCTTGGTGGGTTCGGTGGGTTCGTCCTCTGAAGAGGTCGATGGGTTGCGTTTGGCAAGCAAAGGCGCGGATTCTTCTTTGGGGAAGGCGTAGCAGCGGAAGACTTTGGCAGGGACCATGCCGCTACACATCGGATAAGGCTTGTTGTGAGCTTTGGAGTAGGGCAGTTTGAGGTTCAAGCGCCCGATCTCGATACGACGACTCCAGCCTGTTCCTGCGTTATGGACGAATTCAACGGTGCCATCGGGGTAAACGCCTGTGACGATCCCGATGTGTGTGAGTGGATCATCGCGGGATGTGCCATTTTCGTTGGCATCCCAACAATTGTCGAAAAAGACGAGGTCACCGGGCTTGGGAGCGCGTTTGTCGCAGGTGACGTTGTAGCGATGGAGCAGGTTATAGAGGATGATCTTGACGCCGTTGGTGTTCCAGTAGCGGGCATGGGGGCGGGGGGCGGGTTGGGCGAGGTTCATCTCCAAGCCTTGAAAGACGGATTCGACGAGGCCGGAACAGTCGTAGCGATCGGCGATACGGCGTGCGGTGAGAGCGTTGGAGCGCCCCGCGACGCGCAGTTGGAGGTTGCGAACTTTTTGGTTGTATTGGAATCGTGAAGTTCCGAGGAAGGAAAGGGCCATCAGTACGGCTTTTTGGCGGAGTGTGAGGGCTTGGGGTTTGTCGGAACCCGCGCATCGGACATCGAGGTTGTATTGTTTGATCGAAAGGCGCATGGTTCCGATCTTTTGTTCGAGAGCGAATAGGCGTTGAGCGTTGTAGCGGATGGCGGCGGTGATGGGCTTGGAGCGTCGGTGTTTGCGATGCCACGCAAAGCGCCGATAAAAACGCTGAAGCCACGGTGTTTTGAGCGGGTGTCCTTGGTAAGCAAATAAGCCGTTGCGCAGCAGCGAGAGATGGAGCCAGCCTTTGCGCTGTAAGATGTAAAGGTCGGACTTGGTGAGGTAAGTTTGAGTCCATCGTTGGATCTGCTGATCGATCTCTTGGCAATGGACATGGACGGGGAAGGGCGTGGGTTTGAAGCGGTCCCATTGGGGATCTTCGTCATCTTTGGCGGTGGCTTGTTGGGTGCAAAAGTAGCGGAGGCGGTGCTTTTGGCGGAGGCGGTAGCGTTTGTCGATCGCGCCTAATGCGCGTTCTTTTTGTGAGATCAAAGAGGCGTTGTCCCATTCCATGCGGCTGACACGGTGTTGGTTCCATGTTTTCCATGCGCGGTACCAAGGGAAGGTCTTTTTGTCCATGAAGAAGTAGCGCAATCGAGGCGGAGAAAAGGGCATATAGTGGCGTGCGTAGATGCCGTTGCGCAGGATCTCAAGGTGGTGCCAGTCCATGCCTTCGATATCTTCGGCTTCGAGGCGCTTGTAGCGAGCGATCTTCCATGTTTGGGTCAAGCGTTGGCAATTGATCCCGATGCGCTTGATCGGCTTGTTGTTTTCGGCCCATCCGAGAGCAGGAATCCCCAACGATAGCGAGGTTCCTCCAAGCGCCGAGAGTACAAACACAAAGAACGTCTTGCGCAAAAGGCGATCCGTGGGGATAGAACACTTGAACATACAGAAGAAGGTGAATGAAAAGGGCGGTGGTTGCGGGGCGTGTTGTTTGTCTAGCCAGCGGAGGGGACGAGGAGGTGTAGATGCAGGCATGGAAAACTCCTTGATGCGTTGCCCCGCAGGATACAAGGGACGGGTGAATGGAGCAAACTTTCTGGATGCGCCTCGCTGTAAGCTAAGGTGCATCTTTCTGAAAAAGCAAGAGAAACCTATGCACACGTTTCGACGCCTCGCCGCAGATTGTGGCTGACGCGCTGGACAAAAACGATCTGCAAGAGAAGTCTACTCGGATGGCAGGTGCGCTCCGCTGTTTACAGATAGGAGTTACGCGGTGGCCAAAAAAAGGCGTGTTCGCGAACGCTCAAGCGACAGAGTCGTTGTTTTGAAAAGCGATGCTCTCTTCGCCAATACGGGGTCAAGAGGCGGCAGTCTATGGCGGGGCGGGGCGTCACACCCCACAAACACCCTCCTACTGCGTAACTCCTATGAGAAAAAAGTTGATCATGGGGGCGTGGTTGTGGTGCATACTTGTGGGTGGCGTGCGTATGCCTCACCCTTGACAATGCGCGGGCTGCGTTTCTACAATCCGCGCATCCGTCCAACGGGTAATGTGCTAAGAGATGGAAAGTAAAGGAGTTTTTGGTATGTTTGATCGTGTTCGATTACGCGCTTCGGTGTGTGTGTTGATGGTGTGTGGTTTGTTTTTATGGACAGCGGTGTTTTCGGGATGCCGGCCTCAAGGGCCGTCGACGACAGAAGAAGTGGCAAGCGAGGGGATCAATAATCCAGACGGAGACGGGGGCAATACCGAACAGACGCCGACAGAAAAGCCCGTCACAAGTGGCTTGAGCGTCATGGATCTGCAAGACCCAAGTTCTCCGAACCGACCTGCGGAAAAAGCGGCTGTGATTCTCAAAGGGTTGGTGGTGACTTCGCAGATGTTCGTGTTGGATCGAAAAGACAACCAAGTCGTATTGAACGGCTTTTTTGTATCGGACTCAAGCTTTCCGTCCAAGTTTGGCGGGATCTTGATTTCGGTGGGACCGGACTTTAGCACACGCCTCGACCTTGGCGATGTGATCGACGTCACAGGAACGTTTAAAAACGAGAGCAGCTTTTATAACACGCAGATCGATGCCCGCGAACTATCGGGCGGGATTGTCACCAAGACAGGCGAAAACAAAAAAGATGCGATCAAGGCGATTACGTTAACGGCTGCGGATCTACCGTCGATTCCGACAGATGTAAAAAATCCTGATGCTTCGAAGGCCGAACCTTACGAGGGGATGCTTGTGGAGATCAAGAATGCGGAAGTGGAAGCGGACGCCGATCAATACGGGGTGTGGAAGATCGTGGGTGGTGCGGAAGTTGACGACACATTTTATCGCGGTGTACGTCCGACCAAAGGAACGAAGTTGTCCTATGTTCGGGGCATTTTGAACTATGCCTTCGACAAATACACGATCCTTCCGCGTGGAGCCTTGGATATCGAAGGCGGCAAACCGACTTGTCAAAGCGACACCGATTGTTCTCGTAGCACCCGTTGTTTGTCGACGATCCAAGAGTGCCAAGTGATCATCTGTAAGGCCCAAGGAGATTGTCGCAGCGGGGAGACCTGCAACGCGCAAAATCGTTGCGAAGCGCCCGCGCAAGATCTGACGATTGCGGATATCCAAGATCCCGCCTCAAGCAAACGCCCGCGCATCGGGGATGCCCTGAACCTCAAGGGCGTGTTGGTGACAACGGCTGTATTCAACGTCTCTGCGAACCTCAAAGGATTTTTTGTGAGCGACGCCAACAGTCCTGCGAAGTTTGGCGGTGTAATGGTGGTGGTGGCGAAAGACTTTGCAGAGACGCTTGCGATCGGCGATGGAGTCGATATCAAGGGGAAGATGGAAGAATACTTCTTCAACACGCAGATCGACGCCCAAGCTTCGACAGGCGGAGAAGTCAAAAAGACGGGCAGCAACGCAAAAGACAAGATCGTGCCTGTGGCTTTGACGACCGCCGAACTACCGGCAGATCCGACGGACAAGACCAATCCCGATACGTCGCCTTCCGAGCCGTACGAAGGTGTGTTGGTCGAATTCAAGAACGTAGAAGTGGAGACCGAACCCGATAAAAACGGCGTGTTTACGTTGAAGGGTGGCGTTTCGGTTGATGACGTGATCTTTGCATTCAAGCCGAAGAAAGGGGATGTGTTGGCGTTTCTCCGTGGAACGGTGCAGTACTCTTTCGACAAGTATCGTGTTCTTCCCCGATCTGCGGATGATATCGCGGGTGCGCAAGTGACGTGTACGAAAGATGAAGATTGCCCTGCGGGTCAAAAGTGCGGTGCAGCGGTTAAATGTGAAGTGATCACTTGTCAAAAGAACGAGGATTGTAGGACTGGAGAGACCTGCAACACCACAAGCAGCCGTTGCGAAGCTCCTCCCCAAGCCCGCACCGTTGCTGATCTGCAAGATGCCTCTCGCCCCACCTTTGTTAAAGAAGGCGAGCGTGCCGAATTGAAGGGCGTTGTGGTCACTTCCAATCTCTACAACGTCTCGGCCAACCTGAAAGGATTTTATGTGGCGGATCCGAGCTTCCCTGCGAAGTTTGGTGGCCTGTTGGTGGTCGTCGGCAAAGACTTTGCGGAAGCCTTGGCACCCGGGGATGTGGTCGATCTCCAAGGAAGCAAGCAAGAGTATTTCAAAAATACGCAGTTTAACGCGGGAACAGGCGGAAAAGTGACCAAAACAGGCCAAACCGCAACGCTCAAGTACACGGAGTTGACGGTGGCCGATCTTCCTGCTGATCCTGTGGACAAAGTCAATCCAGACACCTCTCCTGCCGAAGCCTACGAAGGGATGTTGGTGGAGTTGAAGAACGTAGAGGTCGACACCGATCCAGATGCCAACGGCGCATTTAAGTTGGTGGGTGGTGCGACGGTGGATGACACTCTTTACAAACATACCGCCAAAAAAGGCGATAAGATCGGCATTTTGCGCGGTATTGTGATCTATTCTTTCGATCAATATCGCATCTTGCCCCGTTCCGCTGACGATGTGAAATAACACCTCGCTCCCAGATCTACTCTTTCTCCCCCGAATATCCGAGATCATAACACATCTCCTGCCCCAAGTAGCCGAGACGACGACAGGGGTGGCTTGTTGGCGAACAACCCCCATGTTCCGGCCTGTGGAAGC
>CAUJFU010000016.1 GCA_963169055.1 Myxococcota bacterium | reverse complement strand
TTTTGTTGCCAGTTGCGTCACTCCGAACAAAAGAAGGTGGAGGATACGGATAGATGGAAGAGATCGCACACCAAGGCGGCACAATTGCTTTTACGAGAGATGCGTGGGGGACACCGTCGATCCGAGCGCGAGATCGGTTGCAATCGGCGTATGCAAGGGGTTATTTGCATGCGTATGATCGTTTGGTGCAGATCGAGTTGAATCGGATGGCGTCCGAAGGCCGATTGATGGAGATCTTGGGGGATGTACCTTTTGCGCGGCTGGTGGATCGGTGCGTGCGCTCGTTAGATTTTTCGGCGCGTCTGCAAGAGACGTGGGAAGAATTGGAGGGGTGGGCGAAAGATATCTTTGAGGCGTACTGTGCGGGGGTGGCGGCAGGGGCGAAGGCGCGGGGGTGGCCTTGGATCTTGCGGTTGTTGGGGCTAAAGCGGCGTGCGTATACCCCGCTGGATGTGCTGCGAATGTACCGATTTACGGGGTATATGGCGTTGGGGACGGTGCAACATCTTGCGGAAGCGTTGGTGTTGGAGTTGGTGCATGGGGGGGCGGAGCGCGGATTGTTGGAGATCTTGCTTGGGGACAGCGTGGAGGGGATCGATGAAGCGATGTTGCGTCGAGTCAAGGTGTTGGAATTAGACAAGATATTGATCCCATTGGGGTTGGGTGGATCGAATGCGTTTGCTGTTTCGGCGGGGCGTTCGGAGAGCGGTCATGCCCTATTGATGGGCGAGTTTCACATGGAAACAGGGCAGTTGCCGCCGTTGTTGTATGCGCTGCATGTCGAAACTGCCGAAGATGGGAGATTTTATCAGGGGATGGGTATCCCGGGCCTGCCGTTTTTGAGTGGAGGCCGAAACGATCAGGTGGGTTGGAGTTATACCAACGCTCACGGCGATAACATCGATATGTTGATCGAGCGTTGCAAAGAAGGGCGTTATCTTGCGGGTGAGGCGTGGTGCGAGTTCACGCAGCGGCGTGAAGAGGTGGTGCGGATCAAAGGGAAAAAGGCCGAGACATGGGTGTTTTATGAACATGCCTACGGCACGTTGTTGGGCGATCCTTGGGTCGAGGGGGATTATCCGTGTTTGCGATGGGCGGGGATGCGAGAGAGAACGGCGTTGGATGTGGCCGTGATTATGGGGATGATGGATTGTCGAAGCGTGGAAGAAGGGATGGCGATCCACCGCAAAGGTCAGATGTTGTCGGTGTGGTGCGTGATGGCGGATCGCGGCGGAAAGATCGGCTTGATCAAGTCAGGTTCGGTGGATCAGCGCCCTGCGGGATGGACGGGCGCGTATCCAAGGCAGGGTTGGGATATCGAGACGCGGGAAGTCTTGCCGCTAGACAAAAGCGATCTGCCGCAGTGGTTCGATCCGCCCGAAGGTGTAGTGGTATCGGCGAATGAGCGAAGGGATGGTGCGGGCGGCACAAGATGGATCAATCTTCCTGAGCCGCATTATCGGTGGGAACGGTTAGAAGAGATCTTGGGGCGTCAGCAGAAACATACGTTGCGGTCGTTGGTGGCGGCTTCGTACGATGAAGTGGATCGATGTGCGGCGAGGATGATGCGAGCTTGGGGGCCGTTGTTGCCCGAAGATGCGGCATTTCAGGCGTTGGCGTGTTGGGCCGAAGCGCAAGAACCGATCACCGATATCACAAACCATCGTGCGCAGATGGGCTTGTTCCATGCGCTGCACCAAGAGATCTTGCGCGTCGTGTTGTCAGCCTCGGTGGGAGCGCCCAAAGCGCACCATCTACTGGATGATATCACGTTTACGCTATGTTTTCAGTTTCACTTCGATCAGGCGTTTGCGCTCGAAAAGCCGCATCTGGTGGACGCTGTGAAGATGACTTTGTGGTTGCGCGAAGCGTGGCCGAAAGCCAAAGCCCGCGTGGATGCGGGGACATGGAACTTGCCAGCGCGTTTTGGCTTTTCTAACCAGATCACCCAAGGGCAGACGCCTGCGTGGTGGGGATGGGATACGCGCCCTGTGTCTTTGCCGGGTAGTCCGACCACACCGTTTCAGACCCGCGTGATGCAGTTGCGCGAACATCCGATGCGTGGCGCGCCATCGTTTCATTTGGTGATGGACATGCAACAGGACGGAAGTTGGTACAATATGCCGGGCGGTGCTTCGGAACGGCGCTTTGGCCCGGGCTATGGGGCGGGCATCGACGAATGGATCGAAGGCCGCTTTTTGCCGTTTGGGCGTCCTCAAGGCGAACCGCCCGATCGCCCCAAGTGATCGCGACCACGCATCTGCTTCTGATCTTTTTCGATGTCGATCACATGGGCAGCACAACAGGATGATCATGGATAAAAAGCAAGCCGATACTTCCTCGATTCAACGGGAAAAATTGGCACAATGGTTTGAGGCACACGGCAGCTTGGATGTTTTTGTTGCAGGGATGGAGATGTTGCCCGATACAGCGGTCTTTGTGGTCGATGCGGAGCGTTCGGTGTTGTATTGGAACCCAGCGGCAGAGGCATTGTTGGGGTTTCAAGCTTCCGAAGCGGTGGGGCATCATTGCTTAAAAACGGTGCGTTGTCCGAATTGTATGGTGGCTTGTGGGATCGCAGAGATCGGCGAGATGCGGGATATCCCGTTGGTGATGCACCGCGCCGATGGGAAGGCGATCCACGTGCGCAAGACGGCGAAAGCGTGGTTTGATCCTGCGGGCCGGTTGACGGGGGGAATGGAGATGCTTGTGTTGGATCGTCAGGCCGCACAAGAAGCGGAAGCAACGGCCTTGCGTGTTCCTACGATGGAGATGCCCGATGTGGTGGAGTTTCATGGCATCCAAAGCCGCGATACGGCGATGCACCAAATCTTTGCAACGATCCGCCAAGTTGCAGATATGGGAGTGAGCGTCTTGATTCGGGGAGAATCGGGGACGGGAAAGGAGCTTGTGGCGCGTGCGCTGCATCTGGAAAGTTCACGACGTGACAAGCCCTTTGTTGCGGTGAATTGCGCAACGCTGACACCGACCTTGATGGAAAGCCAGCTTTTCGGCCATGTCAAAGGCGCATTTACGGGGGCGATCAAAGAAGGCTTGGGATTTTTTCGGCAAGCAGACGGAGGGACGCTGTTTCTTGATGAGATTGCAGAACTGCCCTTGGATCTCCAATCCAAGCTTTTGCGGGTACTCGAAGAGCGTAAGGTCGTTCCTGTCGGTGGGACGAGGGCTTTGGCGGTGGACGTTCGGATCGTGGCCGCGACACACCGCTCTTTGCGCGAAGAAGTGGCGCTTGGGCGTTTTCGAGAAGATCTGATGTACCGACTGCGTGTGGTTCCGTTGTTTTTACCACGGCTGCATGTGCGGCGTGGCGATGTCGAGCTGTTGTTGTGGCGGTTTATCGAGGACTACAATCGGCGTGGCCTCCGAAAGATCGAGCAGATCGCGCCCGATGTGATGCGTTTGTTGCTCGATCACACATGGCCGGGAAATGTCCGCGAACTGCAAAACGTCGTGGCCTATGCGTTCGCTGTGGGGCGTTCTTCTGAACTGATCATGGCCGATCTACCGCCCGAATTCCGCGATGATCCGAAACCCACAACAGCCCTTCCTCTCGCGCTGTCTTCCCTTCAAGAGATGGAACCTCACCGCATCCGAACGGCCTTGATCGCCGCCAAAGGAAACGTCGCCAAAGCCTCCGAGATCCTCGGGATCAGTCGCGCCACGCTGTGGAGAAAACGCAAACGCTACAAGCTCTAGCCGATCGCAATCCCCGCTGTTTTTTTAGGCGCGGCCTTTTAACATTCCATGCCAATAGAGCGGAGGGAGGGCATAACGTTTGAGGGCGTACATACTGAAGCGTTCGCGGTCTTGTTCGAAGGGAAAGCTTTCCATGATCTTTCCGTCGTATCCGAACTCTGCGAGGATGACGCTGTTGTAGCCCGTCACAAGGGGGCAAGACGCATAACCGTCGTAGTGGCCGGTCAATGGTTTGTTTGCAAAGAAGGCGGTGATATTTTCTTCGAGGATGTGGGCTTGTTTGCGGATGGCTGCGCCCGTTTTGGAGCAAGGCAGACTGCTTGCGTCGCCGAGGCTAAAGATATTGGGGAACTTGTGGTGTTGGAGGGTGTGTTTGTCTACGTCGACCCATCCGTCTTTGTCGGCGAGTGCGCTGTTTCGGACAAAGTCAGGAGCGCTTTGTGGGGGAGTGACATGGAGGAAACTGTACGAAAGCGTCTCGGTGTCGCCTGTGGGGATCTTGTCTTTGAGGATCTCGAAGACGGCTTCTTTTTTGTCGGGTCGGATCTCGATCAGGTTGCGGTTGTAACGGCCTTCAATGTTGCGTTCTTTGACCAGTTTGTTCAGGGGCTTGGCGTAGCGTGGAACTCCGAAGATGGCGGCCCCTGCGGGTGCGTAGATAACGTTGATCTTGTCGCGTTTGCCGGCCTTGCGGAAGGCTTCTTCGGCAAGCCACATGATCTTTTGTGGAGCGCCCGCGCATTTGATCAAGGTGTTGGGGAAGGTAAAGATGGCGTTGCCCGATTGGACTTCTTGGAGCATCGGCCATGTTTTGTGGACGAGGTTGTAATCGTAGTTGCTGGCAACCCCGTTCTTTCCGAGTGCGTCTTTGAGTCCTTTGATCGCGCCCCAATTGATCTGGATGCCGGGGGCGACGATCAAAGCCTTGTATCCGAGTGTATCGCCTTTTTTGGTGGTGACGGTGTTTTGTTCGGGTTGAAAAGATTCGACCGCATCACGGAGCCATTCGACGCCATCGGGGATCAGATCGACGGTGTTGCGTTCGCTTTCTTCTCGCGGACAGATGCCTGCCCCCACAAGCGTCCAAAGCGGCTGATAATAGTGTTTTTCTGCTGGATCGATCAGGGCGATCTGTCCAGCAGCGAAGTGTTTGCGAAGGCGAGCGGCCATCGCGATCCCTGCGGTCCCTGCGCCGATGATCAAGATGTTGTGTTGCTGAGCGGTGGTCATCTCGAAGGCTCCTTTTTGGGGGTTGTTGCACTCTGTGGAGGATGGCTTGTGTGCTCGTTTTTGCCTGTGGAGTGCGCGTTTGTTTTTGTCTGTGGAGTGCGTGTACTCGTTTTTGCCTGTGGAGTGCGTGTGCTTGAGGCTGTTATCGAACAGTTTGCGTGCAGATCTACCACACCAAGCGCCACAACGCATAGACCCCTGCAAGGTGTGGAGTTTTGGAGGTGGGTTTGCACAGCGCGAGGGGAGGGATTATATTGCGCCGCGTTGATCGCATGGGAACGCAAAAGTTCGTTGTGCTGGTGCAAACAAGATCTGATCTGCGAAAGGAAAAAAGACCATGAGTCAAACAAATGTTGTCGAGGCTTTGGTGGGTTTGATGGCCAACGCCAGCGTTTTTTACCAAAAGTTGCGCAATTATCATTGGAACGTGCGAGGAGATAAATTCTTTGAACTGCATGTGAAGTTTGAGGAATTGTATACAGAATGGGCGTTGGTGGTGGACGAATTGGCCGAGCGGATCTTGATGCTTGGTGGGACTCCGCTAGGAACGCTGTCGGCGATCTTGGCGAAGGCGACGTTGAAAGAAGAGAGTGGTCGTCCAGAGTCGCGGTCGATGGTGCAGAACTTGGCCGAAGATCTCGATGCGTTGATCAAGCAGATGGAAGCCGTGATCGAGATCAGCGAAGAAAACAAAGATCGCAAAACAACGAACGTGTTGGATGGTATTGGTGATCAACAGCGCGTGCATCTGTGGATGTTGCGTGCTTGGTTGTCGAAATAGCAAGAAGTTTCGGGTGTCGAAATAGCCAAAAGATTCAGGGGCCGAAGTAGCCAGAAGGTTCGGCTGTTCAACGAGCAAGAAGACGGAGGAGGCAAAGATGGGGCGTTATCGAGATTTTGATCCAGATCGTGATGAGAGACGTGGGCGCGGGCGTGGGCGTTATGAAGAAGTTGAATACGAGGAGCGTCCGCGTCGGGGTGGCCGTCGTGTCGAGGTGGTTGAGGTGTACGAAGATGATCATCCTGTTGTGTATGCGGGTGATCTTCCAGCCCCGTATGGCCGCGATCCGATGACGGGTCTGCCTTATTCATCGTGCAGTCGTGTGGCGGCGGGTCTATTGCAGATCTTTCTTGGAGGGTTGGGGGCGGGCCGTTTTTATCTCGGTTATTCGGGGATGGGCGTGTTGATGATCTTGTTGTCGGTGTTTACCCTCGGGATCGTCTCGGGGATATGGGGACTTGTGGACGGGGTTCGCATCTTGATGGGCGAGATCCCCGATGCCGATGGTTTGCCACTGCGCCCGTAGCTTAGACTGCTCAACGCCTTACGGCGTCCGAGAGAACGGCGGTTTGCCACTGCGCCCATAGCTTAGACAAGACTTGCAAAGAATCGCATGTATCGGGGATTAGCGGGCGAGGATGCGTGCGATATCTTTGGCGAAGTAAGTCAGCAGGATCGAAGCGCCTGCGCGGTGGATGGCGAGGGTGGTTTCCATCATGGCGGCTTCGAGGTTGAGCCAACCGCGCTCGGCGGCAGCTTTGATCATGGCGAATTCACCGCTGACATGGTAGGCGGCCACAGGGACATCGACGATCTGTCGAACCGCAGCGATCACGTCGAGATAAGCGAGCGCGGGTTTCACCATGACCATATCGGCTCCTTCTTCGATATCGAGCAGGACTTCGCGCAGGGCTTCGCGTAGGTTGGCGGGATCCATCTGATAGGTTTTTTTGTCACCCGCACGCGGAGCGGAGTCAAGCGCATCGCGAAACGGCCCATAAAAGGCCGAAGCGTATTTGGCGGAGTAGGCGAGAATCCCCGTATCGGTGAATCCTTCGAGATCAAGCGCGGTGCGGATCGCTCCCACACGTCCGTCCATCATGTCGGAGGGTGCGACGATATCGGCTCCTGCTTTGGCCTGAGTCACGGCCATCTGCGCAAGGATCTCCAACGTCACATCGTTGAGGATGCGCCCACGCTCGACGTAGCCATCGTGTCCATCGCTTGAATAGGGATCCATCGCAACATCGGTGATCACGGCGATATCAGGAACTTGATCTTTGAGAGCGCGGATACAGCGCGGCAAAAGCCCTTCGGGGTTGAGGGACTCGGTGGCGCGGGGATCTTTTTTGGCATCGTCGATCAGCGGAAACAGCGCGATCGCAGGGATGCCCAACGCCACGGCTTCTTTGGCTTCGCGCACGATGTGATCGATGCTCAGCCGAAAGTATCCCGGCATCGAGTGGATCGGATCTTGGATATCTGTTCCGTCGCGCAAAAACAGCGGCAGCACCAGATGATCGGGACTTAGGCGATGTTCTCGAACCATCTTTCGGATCGCAGGGCTGCGGCGATTGCGGCGGGGACGTTGGACGAGATCAAAAAAGGCGATATCTTCGGTCATCAGTCAGGCTCCTCCGTCTTGGTAGCGAATATCGATGAAATAGGTGATGAATGGAACATCAAAGAACTCGGATGTTTCGGGGCTTTGCTCTTCACCATTTTCAACAGCCCCTGCGATAGGGTGCGAACAACACAAACAACGTGGGGTGTTGGTAGCTTGTTTTGGAGGCTTTGTCTATCGCCGAACGATCAGCCCCATGATGTCGAGGATTTCGTTGCCTAGATCGGTGCAAAACAAGGCGTCAGGATAGCAACCGAGGGCGGGAGGTTGCGTGGGTTTGTGTTGGCAAAACAAGCGCAAAGGCAGGTTGTGTAGGTGGGGGTGTTGACCGAAGGGACTCTTGTGGCAGGATAGGTGCGTTTTTGTTCTGTAGTTGACGGAAGCAACCATACACGAAGAAGAAGGAGCGACGATGCACGGGTGGCGAAATCAAAGGAGAGGGGGGCGAATCGAGGTGATCTGTGGGCCGATGTTTTCGGGAAAAACAGAGGAGATGTTGCGGCGATTGCGGCGGGAACAGATCGCAGGACGCCGCCCGATTGTCTTGATCCCACCGCGTGGGCGGTATGAAGACAAGATCGAATCGCGTCAAGGTGAGCAGATGGCGGCTGTTGCTTCATCGCGGGCTTGTTCGGCGTTGCAGATGATCCAAGAGTACGATTGGGGCGGGCCTTATGGCGTGGTTGCTTTTGATGAGGCGCAGTGGTTCGACGATCTTCTCGAAGCTACGGTCGCGTTGGCGAACGCAGGTCATCGCGTGATCGTGGCGGGGCTGGATATGGATTACACGGGTCGCCCTTTTTTACCGATGGCACTGACGATGGGTGTCGCAGAACAAGTGACCAAACTGACTGCTGTTGGGCGTTGTGATTGTGAAGCGACGCACACCGCACGCGTCGGGGACGGAGAAGATGAAGGCGGAACATGGGAGCCGATGTGTCGCCAATGTTGGAAAGAGGCTTGCCGTCAAGGTGCGTAATTTTGGACAGAACCCTCACAAACAAGCATAAATCATCGAATAACCGAGCGAAACGCAAGTTGACAGGGGGAGCGGTGGCGTAGTACTTTGCGCGTGGGTATTCTTTCGAGATGCACAGGATTTTCTCGTTGTTTCCGCACCTTGGAACGGGGCTGCAAAACAAAGGCACAAACGATGGCAAAAAGCGATCAGATCAAATTGGGACGTCTCGACGCGCAAGATTCCACACACGCACCAGCACAAGCCCCCCACGCAAAAGACCAAGCACTCCACGCCCCCCACGCAAAAGACCAAACACTCCTCGATCAAGTAGGCATCCAAGAGCCTCCAAACACAGTCCTCGATCAAACGGGTGTCCAAGCATCTCCGTTTACACTCGTCGATTCTTCGGGCATTCAAGAGTCATCGTACACACAACCCGAGCAAAAAGGCATCCAAGAGTCATCGTACACACAACCCGAACAAAAAGGCATCCAAGAGTCATCGTACACACAACCCGAACAAAAAGGCGTTCGGTCCGATGCTTTCGGGGGCAGCGTTGGCGAGATAGATGCTTCTTTACCCATCGGAACCGAGCTTTTGCGGCGCGTGGATCACTTGCTCGAAAGAACCACCAAACCCTCAAAAGACGACGAATACGACGAGGACAACACCAACCGTTCATTTCGTGTCGAACGTCGAAAAGACGGAGCCATCGATATCAAAGGTGCCGAAGAACCCACACTGTTCCGCCATCGGCTCAAAGAAAATACTCGCCCTCGTATCGATATGGCGTCGCTTCAAGCCCCCCCACCCAACGATGGACCCACGCAAACCACCGATCTCCCCACAATCTCTTTGCCTCAAAAGCAAGATGAGTCTTTGAATTTCTCTGATACATCGGCTTTTCCGATCCATGCGAACCAAAACGCAGACGTTGATTCAGGCGGGTATTACGAAGACGACGAGGCAGCCGCCGAGCGAACGCAACATATGTCGTCGGCGGAAGTGGCGTCCCTTCGTTTTGGCGAGGGCTCATCCTCGGCACGTGTCGATGCCCATCCTGCGCTTTTTTATGAGGATGAATCCGATAACGCCGAAACCCAACAGATCCCTCTCCAAGACGCCTTAAAGATGGGTTTGCATAAGTTGCCCCCTTTGATACCCGAACAGACCAAGCCGCTTCCTCCCTTGGTCGTTATCCCTTCATCGCTTGAAGACGCCCCTTCTGCGAGAGAAATCCGCAAACCTGCCAAAGATACAAAAGTCGATGGACTCGAAGCGGGCGATTGGAAACAGACCTTACTTGATGATCCGAAGCTGTCGCCGCATCCTCCGCAGATTCCGTCTCCTTCGCATCCACCGCAGGTTTCGTCTCCTTCGCATCCTCCGCAAGTTCATTCTTCTTTGCAAATGCCGCATCCTCCGCAAGTTCATTCTTCTTCGCAAACGCTGCATCCTCCGCAAGTTCATTCTTCTTCGCAAATGCCGCATAATCCGCATTTCCCGCTTCATCCGAATCCTTCGCAAAATCAAACGATCGCTGATGACGCACAGACCCCTTCATGGGAAGCCACGGTCATTCGGGCCTCTTCGCTGACTCCCAAAGATTTCCAAAGCAGCGCTTCGATACCTGTTGTGCCGATCCCTTCGGCCACACCAGACGAAGGGCG
>CAUJFU010000015.1 GCA_963169055.1 Myxococcota bacterium | reverse complement strand
TCAGACGAAGTTTTCGACGAGGCGGATTGTTGTGTATGGGAGGGTGTCGGGGTGGATTGTTGTGAGTGGGAGGGAGCAGAAGATTCGCTCGATTTGGCTGATGGATGGGTGGAAGTGGTGTCGTCGGGGAGATTTTTATCAGAAGATGTCGTATTATCGGGTGTTTTGGTTTCAGTTCGTGCAGTCGATTCGGTGGGAAGGGCTGTTGTGGTGGATTTTTCCTCGGCGGATATGGGATCTGATGAGGGCGCGGTTGTCGTCAAGAGAGGTGTGGTATCGGATTCAGCGCGGTGATCGGCTTGGCTCGCAACAGAAGGGGTCCGTTGAGCAGCAGGTAAGAGAGAGGCGGTGTCAGGTTCAACGAGAGCATCCACGACGGATTCGGTGTCGTTGGCGGAGGCGAGTGCGGCTGTCTTGACGGGATGTGGGGTATGAAGGAAGGCCGAAGCAGGAAAGCGCGCCCCGTAGATATCGACAAGTCGAACGACGAGATCATGCCGAAACATCCGCAACAGCCGATCGTGGCCTTCTTTGATCGCGATATCTTTGGCGACTCCACCGACTGCGCGCCCCGCTGTTTTGATCCCTTTCCATACACTGCCCCAAAAGGACGGGGATTGTGGGGTGCTTTCTTTGGTGGAAGGCAGGTCTGTTTGGCTCGATGAGATAGAGATGCCGGTAGATGGGTTGTTTGCGGTTGTGGCGCTTGGGTCGGCGTTGTCCTTCTGTGCGGAAATCGCCGCTGCATCAGCTTTTTTCTGGTTACGTGATTCGATGTACCGGTAAAGGAAGCCAAGATCCCAACCGAAGTTTTCCATGACGCGCAAGGATTGAGTGATGAAGGTGTCGCTTTTGTACCAGCGGCGGAGATCACGAGCGAGGACTTCGATACCTGCGAAGCCTTGGGGAAGATAGAAGGCGCGTGTTGCACGCAGAGGCGAAGGATCGTTGGGAGTCGCATAGGCAGAGAAGCAGGCTTCCCAAAGATCCCAGAGGATGCGCCCGTAGTGCGCGGGAATTTGGCGAGTGTCTTCCATCTCTTTGACCGAAGGGAGCGGGGCTTTTTTGAGCAAGACGAGATCGGCTTGATCGAACGCACGTTTGTCTTTGGCGGTGAGAGCAGGCGTTTCGTCGGGCCATCGGGGGCGCAGGGCATCCCAAAAGCCGCGCCAACGTTTGGGGGAGCGAAGTTGCCATCCGCTATAGCCCAACGCGCCGAGTATCGGGAGGCTGAGCAACACGAACGGCAAGCCAAAGAAGGCGGTTGCGCTGGCAAATTGGAGCAAAAGATACAGGCCACTACCAAACAACGTGAGGAAGGCCAATGTTCCGAGCTTTTGGTTGCGTGCCTCGCGCTCTTGTTCTGTTTCTGTTTTTTGAATTAGGGCTTCTAGATCTTCGATGGGCGGGGGTTTGCGTCCGCTGTAGATCAAAGTCATGTGGTAGCCCAAGCGCTCGGTGTAGTTGGCATAAACCCACGCTTCAAGGTCGCGCAAGACATGCTCCCAAGGCGACCGCGCTTTGAGCAAAAGCAACAAGACACGCAAGAGATTTCCCGGGTTGACGACCGACAGGATAAGCAAGAGAAAAAGGTAAAGGCGTTTCCCTTCTTTGGTGGCTTCTTGGATCTCTTTTTCGAACTCCGCGAGTGTGAGGCGATCCGCGAGCGGAAGGTGGTTGCAAAGGATCTTCATGTCCGCAGCGGTGCGTTCGATGCCTTGGAGCAAGGCTTCTGTTCGAACCGAAAGGATGTTGGGTTTTTTGTAGATCTCCGCGAGTTCTTCTGCTGTTTGGAGCACGATCATGCCGAAGCGTTCGCCGCGAAAAGGAGGCGGATGGAGCTTGGTTTGGTGTACGCGCTCTTGGACCCACACACGAGCAAGGCGATCTTGTTCGTTTTCATAATGAGGCCACTGGACACCCGGCAGCGGCAGGAGATCAAAGAGGTTTCCAGAAGATCCGCTCTTGGGCCAGAATTTCCACGCAAGCAAAGAGAACAGCGTAAGGGTGGCGATGGAAAGCGTGGCGAAAAGGATCATCGAGATCTGCGCACCTGCGATCAATCCTGCTGCGGTGATCCACGTTGCGCCAACACTCAACAAGATCAACGGGGTGCGAAATTGTAGAAAAGCTTCACGAAACAAGATGTAAAAAGGGTTGTTTCCTCGGATATCGCGGCGTGACCAAAACAACCACACCGCGACCGCCCAAACCAAGAAGAACACCAATGCCACGGACCAAGCGGCGATCTGCCAGCCACGGCCTTGGAGCCAGTGAGCGGATAACGCTTGAGTTGTCGGAGAGGTCGTCGGGGCCGCAAAGAAGAAAGGAGTCAACGGGTCGAACATACGCACTTCCTTCGCTTGGTTTGGGGATGATGCAAGCCTCTTTGGGGATGATGCAAGCCTCTTTGTGCATGAAAAGGCAGGTGTATCCGCCGAACATACGCAATTCCTTCACTTGGTTTGAGGGGATGAAGAAGCGCTGGTGGGGGGATCTTTGGGCTTGGAGAGCAGATCGGCAAGCCATTGGCGGGCTTGTTCGGTGGCTTGTGCTTGGGCCTCTTGCCAATGGGTTCGGATCTCTTCGGTGTGTGGTTCGTACCCGTCATTGAGGCGGCTATAATACCAAGACATCAACTCCCCGATGCTGTAAGTCAAAGAGAACGCACCCGCCGCACCGATAGGAGCCATCAATCCGGGGATTGGGAGACGCCGCGCAAGATAACGCAAGATCAGCCACAAAAGCGCCGAGCTACCGAGGCTCCACAATAGATCCAAAAATCCGCGCCAGTCCCATGTTTGTTTGTGGTGTTTGGCGATCTGTTGAAGCATGGTTAGGGTGATGCCCAACGTTCCGATATCGCCGATGGGTGGGGGGAGTGCGCCTGTGGCGGCTGCGGTGATCGCGTAGTGGAGGATGATCTGGGAGGCTTCTTGGCGGTAGGCGTCTGCAACAGCCTGTCGGTGGGTGCGCAACAAGCGTGCGGATATCTCGGGCAGCTTTTCCGCTACGGCTTCGAACAGAGCCATCGCGCCGTACATCGGATCGCCGACTTCGTCCTCTGGGTCGGTCAGGTCTACGACCACAAAACGAGCTTGGGGGAGCATCTCGCGGATCTTGGCGCGTTGGCCTTCGATCGCTGCGCGTGCATCCGAGGGCAGATCGGAGGGGAGATCTTCGCCCTTTTCTCCAAAGGGATAAGGCATCGGATGAGGGTAAAGCACGCGGTGAAGGCAAGTTTGAACGATCAACACAGGCAAGGGATCTTGTGCCCGTCCCCACAGGGGTTGCAGGCGTTTTAGGCTAGAAAGAATCGCCATGCTGCGATCATCCACGCGCATGCACGCAAGGATCAAGTGAGGTTGCGGGATCGGCTCGCCTTCTTGGGCCGAAACCTTGCCTGTGAGCGTCTGCAACAACAATCGATCTTGTTCGATGCTATCGGAGTGATCGTGTGCGCCAAGTCCGGGTGTGTCCAGAAAAGACCACAACGGCATCTCGCTTTGTGGGGGAAAGTTGTACAACGCAAGAGCATCGGTGACGGGGCAACCGTCGCCTTGGCCGATGCGCGCCTCGGGATCTTGTGTAAGGCTCCGAACGACGCTGCTTTTGCCGACCTGCGGTTCGCCCAACAGCAGCAGGCAAGGCGTCGGCATCTCTTGGCGAACTTTTGCCATGATCTCGTCGATCTTGTCTTGTGGATGTTTCGGAACAAAGAGATCAAGGAGTTGCTTTCCTTTTTGAAGAAGCCAGTTCTCTTGGGTCATGAAAAATTCTCCCTTGATGGAGATGTGCAGAGATCAGCCGGCGGTGGAATGATACGATATCCGAGCACACGAAGGGTCGGTGCGATCCGCTGTAGACGCCCTGTTTTTGGGCAGCCACAGGGGGCTGCCCCTACATCGTTCGATCACACTACGGCGGATTTCGTATGACGATTCTATATGGTGGCTTTCGGAACGATAGCAAGAGAATTCTGTATGGACTTGTGCGTCTCGGTCGGCGTGTGGGGTTTCACTCCACACCGCGTCTCGCTGTTGGTGGCATCGCGTGGATCATCACAAGCGAAGAGGGTTTGTCCCATCAACAAGGGCTGCCCAATGGGCAGAGCTTGTGTGATCTTCTCGGTGGGAAGGGCTTCTTGAAAAGCAGGAGGTAGCAACAAAACAACCGTCGAGCCAAACGAAAAATGCGCGATCTCGTCGCCTTTTTTTCTGGCCTGTTGGGGGAGATAAGGTTTTGCGTGCCTCCATCGTGCGGTGTCGTGGCCGGCGAGGTGGATGGAACCGATGAGACTGGCCCCGACAAGCGTCATCAAAAACGGGATACCTTGGGGAGTTCGGCAACACAGCGTGGCGCGTTCGTTCCGCTCGTATATCCGAGGGATGTGGTGGATCGCATCTGGGTTTTGTGGGAAAAAACGCCCGGGCAACCACAAGACACGTTCGAGGGTTGCATCGTATGGCAGGTGGATACGGTGGTATCCGTTGGGCGTAAGAAAGATCGTGTAGTAGACGCCGCCTGCGTACTCTTGCAAAGTTTCGTCATATTGGGAGCCATTGACCATCTGCCCAATCGAGATCGGCGAGCCTTTGACTTGGAGTATTGTGTCCGCTTCGATCGTGCCGTGTGCAAGGAGGATTCCATCGACAGGGGACAAAAAGCCTTCGTGAAAGGGCCTTGCTTCGGGCTTGATGCGACGCAAGAAAAAATCTTCGATAGAAGAGTATGTTGTCTCTTCAAATTCTTGCATGGGGACTGCGGCTCGTTTGATCCAAAGGCGGATTAGGCGTTGGATCAGCCATTGGGGGCGTTGGGCTTGCATCAGGTATCGCGCACAACGGTTGAGGAACGTGTGTGGAAAAAATCTGTATGCTGAAAAGAAAAAAGGGCGGCGAAACAGGCTCATAAAGAAGATGCCTCGACAAGGTTCAAGCGCTTGAGCAACCACCAAGAGATACTGGCGCTTTTGGGGGTTTTGCGTTGCCAGATCCAATCGTGGATGAAGGCGTAAGGAGTGGGGATCTGTCGGTAAAGAGCGGCGCGATCACCGACAAAAGCCAGAGGCAAGATCAAGATATCGGCGTGATGGGCATGTTCGAGCATGAAATCCGCTTTGACAAAAGATACACGGTCAAGGGCGTTGGGATGGGTTTGCAACACGGTTTGGGCTTCTTGGATGTGAGTGGTCTCTTTTTCGATGATCGTAAAGGCTGTCTGTGGGAGAAGATCGAGCAAGGCCAGCAAGGTGCGCGGAAACAGTCCACCCCCAACGATCACGACGTGTTGTCGGCGGGTTTCGGGGAT
>CAUJFU010000014.1 GCA_963169055.1 Myxococcota bacterium | reverse complement strand
GTGTGAAAAACGATGCTCTCTTCGCCGATAGGGGGTCAAGGGGCCACAGGTCCCTTGTGGGGCGTGGGGCAAAGCCCCACCAAACAAACAACCCCTCCAACAAGTTCAACGAATTACAAACGAAACGCCTGTGCGCGTTCTGGTCCGACGCTCACCAAGGAGATGGGGATTCCAACGGATTGCTCGATGCGATGGAGATAATCTTTCGCGGCTTCTGGCAGATCCGCAAAACGGCGGACCGCAGACAGATCTTCCTCCCATCCCGGGATCTCTTCGTACACAGGCTCCAAGCGATCCCATTGCTCGATACAAGGAGGCGGAAGTTCGAGTCGTTCGCCATCCAACAAATAGTGCGTACACAGACCGATCGTCTGCATACCGCTCAAGACATCCAGCTTGGTGATGACAAGTCCCGTCAATCCGTTCACTTGGGCTGCAAAACGCAACAAAGGAAGATCCATCCAGCCGCAACGACGGGCTCTTCCTGTGGTCACGCCGTACTCATGCCCAAGCGACCGCAATCGCTCGCCGATCGCGTTGTCCTGCTCCGTTGGAAACGGGCCTCCCCCGACACGGGTGATGTACGCCTTTGCGACACCAATCACCGCGTCGATCTGCGACGGCCCAAGCCCGCTACCCAAACACACGCCCCCCGCACTCGGATAAGAGGATGTCACAAAAGGATACGTTCCGACATCCAGATCCAACAAAGTCCCTTGGGCTCCTTCAAAAAGGATCCTATCCCCCGCACGATAACGCGCATGAAGCAATGCCTCTGTGTCTGTGATATAAGGCGCAAGGCGGCGCACCAACGGTTGCAGATACGCGATCATCTCGTCAACATCGACAGGTGGAGCGCCATACATGCCCTGCAAGATCTTGTTGGTATAAGCCAGTCCGCCTTCAAGACGCTTTTTCAAGACATCTTCGTACAACAGATCGATCATTCGTAAACCACGACGTGCAACTTTGTCCGTATAAGCAGGGCCGATCCCTTTCAACGTCGTGCCGATCTGTTCGGCTCCTTGGCGTTCTTCTTCAAGGCGATCCAAGAGCGCATGATAGGGCATGATCACGTGCGCACGGGCGCTGACATACAACCGCCCCATCGAAAGGCCCCGCGCTTCTAGGGCATCCATCTCTTTGAGCAAAGCTTCGGGCGATATCACCATCCCGCTCGCGAGGACATTCCGCTTCTCTGGATGCAAGATCCCCGAAGGGATCAGATGCAGCGCAAACTTCTCCAGCCCCACATGGATCGAGTGGCCCGCGTTATGGCCCCCACTAAAGCGCACGATCACATCGGCCTCTTCGGCCATCAGATCGGTGACACGACCTTTTCCCTCATCTCCCCATTGTGCGCCCAATAATACCGTTGTTTGGTGTTGCGTCATGCGTTTTTCTTCCTGTTTGTGTGATCATTATGGCCGATCGATGCGGCGATACGTTCGGGAGAAGCGATATCACGGCGATAGACAAATCCTTCTTCGGTGCGGATCTGCGCGCAAGCATCGTAGGCAAGCTGACGCGCTTGCACAAGGCCCGCTGCTGCATACCCTGTCACGCCCAAGACACGGCCCCCATGCGTCACGAATCCTTCGCCCTCTCGCCGCGTTCCCGCATGAAACACCGTCACGCCCGAGATATTTTCTGCTTTGTCGATTCCTTCGATGTATTGGCCTTTTCGTACTTCTTCGGGGTATCCCTGTGCCGCCAGCACCACACAGCACGCCGCTCCTGCCCGAAACGCCATCGATGCCTGTACAAGCCGCCCTTCGACCGCCGCATCGAGCAACGTATACAAGTCGCTCTCCAACATCACCATCGCGGGCTGACATTCGGGATCGCCGAAGCGCACATTGAACTCCAAAGCCTTCGGCCCTTCGGGCGTCAACATCATCCCTGCATACAAAAAGCCTGTGTACGGGATGCCACGTCGCGCAAAAGCCTCTACCGCAGGCGTCATCACCTCTTGATGGATGCGATGAACCATCGCCAACGAGGCCACAGGAGAAGGGCCAAAAGCGCCCATTCCGCCCGTATTGGGGCCGCGATCGCCATCCAACAATGTCTTGTGATCTTGAAAAGACATCTCCCACGGGATCACCCGCTTGCCACCACAGACACCAAAGATCGAAAACTCCGGTCCGCTCAAGCGTTCCGAAACCAAGATATCGGAACCAAATGATGCGATCAATCTCGGCAAAACAGCCATCGCTTCGGCCACATCGTCACAAACAACTACGCCTTTTCCAGCCGCCAGCCCACGCACCTTTAAAACGATCCCACGCGCCGTTGTATGCGTGCGGATCGCAGCTTCGGCTTCGGCTTGGCTGCGACAGCACACCCCTTTTGCTTGTGGAATTCCCGCCTCTTTCATCAATTCAAACGAAAAGAACTTGTCACCTTCCAAGGCTGCGGCTGCTTGGACAGGACCAAAGACGCGCTGGATCCCTTGGGCGTGCAAAAAATCCACAAGACCCGCCATCAACGGCACTTCGGGTCCCACCAACGTCAGATCAATCCCTTCCTCTCGGATCCATCGAGCGACTTCTTCTTGCGCGCTTGCTTTTGTCCCATCCAAGGGAAGGTTTCGCAGTTTCCCCCCCACCGTCCCCCCATTTCCGGGCGCAAACAACACCTCGGAAACTCGTTCGCTTTGCGCCAGCTTCCAACCCAACGCATGTTCGCGCCCTCCACTTCCGACGATCAACACCTTGGCCATCGCATGTTCTCCTTCGTCTTTTTCTTCTCAGATCAGAATTACGCAGTTGAATGGTTTTGTGGGGTTCCACCCCACACCCCGCAGGGAGCGCGGCTCCCTGACCCCGTATGAGCGAAGAGATCGATGGTTTTTCATACAGACGACTCTGTCGCTTGAAGTGGCACGAACATGGGGTGTTGATCCGCCGCGCAAGCCCTTCTGCTCACCCGCTTGCTTATTTTCTATCGAGAGAAGTGCCGGGATAATTCGGGCTTTCCTTGGTGATGTGGATATCGTGGGGGTGGGACTCACTTTGCCCCGCTGCGGTGACGCGATGGAATTGCGCCTTGGAGCGAAGCTCTTCGATGTTCGCGGCACCAACATACCCCATCCCTGCGCGCAAACCACCTAGATACTGCTGCAATACGTCGCGCAAAGAACCCTTGTAAGGGACCAGCCCTTCGACACCTTCAGGAACCAAAGCCCGCTCACTTGTCTGGCGATACCGCTCTCGCGATGCTTTGTGCTGCGTCATCGCCCCCAACGAACCCATCCCCCGATAATTCTTCCATTGCCGACCATTCAAAAAGATCCGCTGCCCGGGCGATTCCTCTGTCCCCGCCAACATACTCCCCATCATCACATTGTGCGCGCCCGCACCGATCGCGATGGTGATATCGCCCGAAAAGCGCAAGCCACCATCCGCACAGATCGGAACCCCGCTTGCTTCCGCTGCTTTGGCGCAACGATACACCGCGCTGACCTGTGGCGAACCGATCCCTGCGATCACACGGGTCGTACAGATCGAGTTATGCACGACGGCGTTGTCTGCGATAAAGCTGTGATCTTCGCTCTCGACTTCTAGATCATACACAGGCACCGCACAGCCCGTCTCTTCGATGCTTTTGGGTTTGCTGCTCTGATAAGGCGCGGCCCAACGGCGATGCGATCGCGCAAGGCTGGCACGATACAGCGAAGGAGTTTGCGTGGCACGGCTTGCGAAAAGTCCCTCCGAGGATGCGTGGTGCATCTGCACCGCAGGGAAAAAGCCATACAATCGAGAGCAAAGCACGCCGAATAACTCGATCAGCCGAGGAGATGCGCTCATAAAGCTTTTTCGGCCATCCGTCTCAGCATGGCCACCGCTTGCCATCAAGCCTTCAAAAAGGCCCGTCAGATAAGGCAAATCCTCCACCAAAAGACCTTCGGGAAGATGCTTGTCTGCCTTTGTTCCAAGTTGCTCCAAGAGATCCGCAAAGGGTCGATAGAAAAAAGATAAACAAGCCACATCCTGCTTTTCTAAATGTCGAACCTTTGGCTTGGAAGCCTTCAGAAAACAAGACCGCAGCGCATCGGCGAACTTCTCCGCATGACTTCGCTGTCCTTTTCCAAAGTACCCATACACACGACCACTTCGGCCTTTTCGATACGCGACGCGATCCGCAAAACCATCTCCCAAAAAGCTCCCCAACACAAACCCCAAAGCAAAGGATGGGCGCAACACAACCTCGACGTTCTGTTGCGGCTCGGCCTCTTCGACGTTCTGTTGCGGCTCGGCCTCTTCGACGTTCTGTTGCGGCTCGGCCTCTTCGGCGTTCTGTTGCGGCTCGGCCTCATTGCAGCATTCCAACAGCGGGAGCGCAAAGGTCTTGGGCATCGCAAACGCAAGTGTTTGTGGTAGCAAGAAGACATCCTGCTGCGTCTCGCCCACCGCTTTCCACCCCTGTTTCGGTGCGTCCCCCTTCGGAGGGCGGCTCGTCCGTTGTGGAGAAGAATCCGCTCGCAGCGCCCGTTGCGAACGGGTGGGGAGTTCGCCCACCCAATAGCGGTGATCGGCTGTTGCGTAGGTTGTTTTGTAAGAAAGCGCATGGCGCACCGCAACCACTGGCTTGATTCCTGTACACCAAGCCTTTTTCACCAAAACGGGCTGCCCCGTGCCGCCCATCACCCAATCCCCCGCACGCACCGTCTCGATATCTTTGTATATGCCGTTGGCCATCAACACCCGTGTCCCCGCAGCAAAACAACCCGGGCCTTGGCCGACTTTGATCCCGTCCGCGCCTGCATCCACAAGACGCGCCACCGATTCGGGTTCAGAGATATTCCCAACGACCACTTCGACCCCTGACCAACGCTTTTTGATCTCGCGCAAAGTGTCGAATACAGGGCGTGAATCCGCGTGCGCTGTATCGATCACCAAAACATCGACTCGCGCATCCACCAGCTTTTCAGCACGCAACAGCGCCGATTCTCCCGTCCCCAGCGCAGCCCCCACGCGCAACTGCCCGCGTGCGTCAAGATTGTATTGTTTGGAAAGCCCCGACTTGACGCGCATAACGTCGCTAAAGATATACAACCCTTTGACATGGCGTTGGGCATCCACCACAGGCAGCACTTTTTTCTTGTGCTGCTTCATCATCTCGTACGCTTTCTCGATCGATGTTCCTTCGTCTGCTGTAATCAATTGCGTGGTCATGATCTCGCGTACAGGACGCTCCCAACGCTCGCAAAAGTCAAAGTCGTTCTTGGTCAAGATGCCCGCCAACTTGCCCTCTCGCGAAAGCACAGGGAAGCTGTGAAATGGGAAATCCTCAACAGACCGCCGTTCCATCACCTGCTCGACCGATTCATCTTCATAAACGCACATCGGAGACTCGATCAGGCCATTGAGATGTTTTTTGACGCGGGCGATCTCTTGGGCTTGTTGTTCTTCCGACATATTCCGATGCACGATGCCCAAGCCACCCAAACAAGCCATCTCCGTCGCCAAGGCGTGCTCTGTGACGGTGTCCATCGCTGCGCTCACCACAGGCACATTCAACGGGGTGTTGCGCGAAAACAACGAAGCCGTCGACACTTCGTTGGGCATCACTTCTGAATAGCCCGAACGAAGGCGCACATCGTCATAGGTCAGCGCCAAGCCAAGGCTTTCCATTTGCGCGAAAAAGTCTTCTTTCTTCATCGGACAATCACTCCCACTCGATCGTACTGGGTGGCTTTTGACTCACGTCATACACAACACGATTGATGCCACGGACCTCGTTGATGATGCGGTTTGCGATGGCGCGTAGATCGCGGCCCTCAAAGTCGAACCAATCAGCCGTCATAAAATCGTTGGTGGTGACGGCGCGGATCACAGCCACCCCTTCGTACGTTCCAGCATCGCCCATCACACCGACAGAATGGGCGTTGGTCAGCACGATCAAAGCTTGAGCGATCTGGTGATACAGACCGCGTGCGCGGAGTTCTTCGATCAAGATAGCATCTGCATGACGCAAGATCGCTAGTTTTTCTTCGGTCACTTCACCAATAATCCGTACCGCAAGACCGGGACCGGGAAAAGGATGACGCCAGACCAAAGTTGCTGGCAAGCCGAGTTTTTTCTCTGCAATGGCGCGAACTTCATCTTTGAAGAGATGACGAAAAGGCTCGACCACTTCGAGCTTCATCACCTCGGGGAGTCCGCCGACGTTGTGATGGCGCTTGATCTTGGAAGAAGTCCCAAAGAGAGGGACGCTTTCGATCACATCGGGGTAAAGCGTACCTTGCGCAAGATAGGACACTTCGGGGATCTTACGGGCTTCCTCTTCAAAAACGTGGATAAAGTCGTGGCCGATGCGACGGCGCTTTTCATCAGGATCAGTCACACCGCGCAGATTTTCCAAAAAGCGTTTCGCAGCGTCAACGTAGCGCACACGAAGATGAAACGGCGCAAGGCTTTGTTGGACTTGCTGCATCTCGTTGGCACGCAATAAACCATTGTCCACGAATATCGGGTGAAAAGCGTCCCCCGCGACTTGTCCGATCAAGACAGAAAGAGCGGAAGAGTCGATCCCACCGCTGATTCCACCGATCCCCACTTTTCCTTGGATCTGTTCGCGTGTGCGTTCGACGATGCGCTCGAATTCCTTTTCCACATCCCAATCACGGCGCGCATCGCAGATATCCAAGAAGTTTTGGAGGATCTGCCGCCCATAACGGCTATGATCGACTTCGGGATGATACTGAACCGCAAACAATTCTCCTCGCTGCATCGCGGCGATATGCCCACCTTGGGAGCGTGCCAAGACGACGAATCCTTCGGGAGGCTGCTCCACGATATCGCCGTGGCTCATCCACACCGTCCATTCGCGTTCAGGGATACCGTTCCACAAACGGCTGTCTTGCTCGATGTGTAGCTTGGTCTCGCCATACTCTCGATGATTCGTCGCTTTCACCGAACCACCGAGCAGATAAGCCATCGACTGCAACCCATAACAGATGCCCAAAACAGGCACGCCCAACGAAAACACCGCCCCATCATAAAGCGGCGCACCTTGGTCGTACACACTAAACGGCCCCCCCGAAAGCACGATGCCATCGGGATGTTGAGCCATAATCGCCTCCGCAGAAGCAGAGTACGGCACGATCTCGGACAAGACGCCCATCTCACGGATGCGACGGGCGATATTTTGCGTCAGTTGGCTTCCACAATCGACAATCAAGATCATCGCTCGATTCCCTCGCCGTTGAGCGGGTAGCGGCCCCCAAAACAACCGCTGCAAATACCGCATTGATAAGTGTTTTTGATCAGCCGCTCTAACCCCGCAAGGCTGACATACAACAGCCGATCCGCACCCACAAGATCACAGATCTCTTGGGGCGTGCGATGGTGCGCAATAAGCTGTTGGCGATCCTGAAAATCCATCCCGTACGGACAGATATCGACGATCGCAGGGGCCGAGACACAGTTGATAATCGAGGCCGCTCCTGCATCGCGCAAGCGTTGGTTGATGATCCGAATGGTGGTCGAACGCACGATCGAATCGTCCACCACGATCACCCGCTTGCCTTCGATCTTTTCTTTGCGCAGATGCAGTTTTTGATACGCTGTGCGCACGCGCTCTTCGTAAGTCGAAGAAGTAAAGGAGCGCCGCTTTGCACGCGGCGGATTGTGCAGCCGCTTAAAATATTCTCGATAAGGAATCCCCGATGCCTCCGAAAGCCCCACCGCTGCGTGCTTTCCAGAGTCTAGCACAGGGATGATGCAATCGCCTTCTAGATCGGGGTTCTCTTCGGCCAAAAGTCGCCCTAGTTCGTAGCGAAAGTCTTCGTGCCAAAATCCGTTATAGCGTGTTCTTGGATCAGAAAAATAAATCCCCTCAAAAATACAAAAATGCTCGTCAGGTTTGGCGTATTGGATGCGGCGGATGGTGTCGCTTCCGCGCTTCAAGATCACCATCTCACCCGGTGCAAGATCCCCAAGATGCTTACAATCAGGGTATTGATCCATCGCATAGTTCTCGGAACAGACGAGAAATCCCCCTTGCATCGCCCCAAGACTCAGCGGACGCACGCCAAAACGATCCCGCAGCGCGATGATCTTGTCTTCACACAAGATCAACAACGCATACGCTACTTCGATCTGCCGACAAGCATCCACGATCGCGTCTTCGATGTTGGTCGCAAAGCTTTGTGTGATCAAATGGCCGAATAATTCGGAGTCTGTGGTGGATTGAAAGAGGATGCCTTGTTGAACAAGGCGATGGCGAACGCCCCGTGGATCGGCAAGCTGCCCATTGTGAGCGATCGCAAATGGCCCAAAACGCGAGGCGTGAAAGAAAAGCGGTTGGACGTTGGTTGCGGACTCCACGCTGCCACGGGTGGCATAACGGCCATGACCGACCGCGATATCTCCCGGCAAAAGGCCCGAGATATCGACACCATGAAAGTTTTCACGCACACTCCCCACACGCCGACGGATCGCAAACTCTTTTCCGTCGTAGCTGATGATCCCCGCGCCGTGTTCGCCTCGATGCTCTTGCAACATCAAGCAATCGTATACATACCGCGAAGCATCGGGCAGATTGATCGCCGCTGCAAGACCGCATGCTTCGGGAAGCAGATCGCGTAAAGAAAAAGTATCCTCTTGCTCAAGACTCCCATGCACGCTGTGGATCAAGCCTCGGTGGGGGTTGCCTGCACGACCACAAAGACGCGGCGGATCGCTGGGTGACGGGTCGAGTGTCTGGTGGCCTTGCACCATCGGGGCTTTTGAAACGTTGGCGAATAAACCCTCAAAGGCTTCTTCGCGTTTTTCCTGCGACATCTTCGTGTCTCCCTTTTTGTGCGACCTCGTTGGCTCTCTCTCAAGACACATCAGCGGTTTGTGCGCGCATCGCAGCTTGAAATGGAGACCATAGCTTATCCAACGCTGCGACAGGATCAGAAGATTCATAGATGGCACGCCCGACAATCCCATGCCATCGCGGCCCTGCGACCTCCGCTGCCTCTTCAAGTGATCCGCCTTGCGCCACAAACCCCGGCATATACAACGCGGGATCGATGCCTTCCTCCCGCACAACTCGGAGCAATCGCTCGATCACAGTAGGCTGGTTTCCCGGCATCACATAATCAACAACCCCCAAACGAGCGGCTTCTTGGTACAATCGTACCAAAGCTTCGTCAGCCAAAAATCCGCCCTGACTTTGAGTGTAACCTCGGTGGCTCATCCATCCCCCCACCATCACCGCGACGCCTTCTTCACGCAACGCCTCGACCCATGCACGCATCGTCACGGGCCCTGCTTGTGGAAACAAGATCCCACAATCGACACCCGCTTGCTTCAACACACGCGCAAAGGGCTTGCCTGTTTCGGGGATATCCGTCCCTGCTTTTTGGTGATCATAGATGATCGGTTTCGTTGTATAACGCCGCGTCACCTCTACCACACGAGGCAGGCCCGCCGTCAAACCCAAAACAAACCCTACCTTGTACGCACTCACGCTCGGATGATCCGCCGTTTGGCGCACGAATTCTTCGTAGTTTGAAAAAGGCATATCACACGCAGGGATCAAGCTATACGATCGCGACAAAAGCCATGTCATCGAAAACACCCTTTTCTGACAGAAGATCCGCCCGATTCGCCTGATTTGACCGCGCAGAGCCGATGTGCGTTTTTTACTCGCATGGAAGCACCCCGCCTTTTTGTAAAAGAGATGAAGCGTCCGCGCCAAAAAGCTCTGTAGCTTCGGCCAAGATCGCAGGTTGGAGTTCAACTGGCGGAGGGCTTTGCTTCCAAACCAACGGAAGCAAGGTGCGGATATCACTCATCGACCAAAAAGGGATGCCTAAAGCTCCCAATATATCGGAAAGCCGTTGACCGTCTGCGCGTTGTTCGCATCGATCGGTTAAACACAAGGCCCCGATCACATCGACCTCGGCCTCGCGCAAGGTCTCCAACGCTCCAAGCAAAGAATCCCCTGTGGTCGTCACATCCTCGATCAAGAGAGTCTTTCCACGCGGTACACCGAGAAAATAGCGGTCTTTGCTTGCGCCGTGTGTTTTAAGCTTTCCGCGCCCCATCGCCAAACAATGTGTCTGCGGGCCAAAGTCCGACGATTGCTTGGCATAACGGTATTGTGCCAACAGCGCCAATTTAGAGGCTCCTTCTGCCACACCAAAGATCGTGTCGGGTGCCTCAGGCAGTCCTGCGACAAATTCCAACAAAAAGGTGACGCATTGATCGAGCGCCCAAACATCCTCGGCCACATCGCGCCAGTTGACATACCAGTGCGACACCCGCCCTGATCGCAAGGTGACAGGCTGCGCAAAAAAGCCCAATACACCGCGTTGACAAACAAACGATAACCACTGTTCTTTGTGTGCAGGATCACGAAACATCACGACTCTCCGCCAAGATCGTTGCGACGTGCGCATCTGCGCTGCGCAAGCAAAGCCAAGACAGTCCACGGATACAACGTATGTTCGATTCGATGGACGCGAGATTCGAGCGAGTCCAAGGATTCTCCGTCATGTCGTGGTATCCGACCTTGTGACAAGATCGGCCCTTCATCTACGCCTTCATCGACGAGATGGACGCTCACCCCCACCCATGCCTCTTTTGCGAGATATGCACGACGAATCGCGTCCAGCCCGGGATAATCAGGAAGAATCGACGGATGGATGTTGACGATCTTCCCCGAAAATGGGCGCACCACACGCGGCGGCAAAACACGCATATAACCCGCCAACAGGGCCAGATCAAAGGACTGTTGTTCCAGAAATCCTGTGACGGCATCGTTCAGCGTCCGCTTGTCCCACTCTTGCGGTGGTGGCGGCTCGACACACCGAACCCCCAAACGCTGCGCACGCGACAAGATCAACGCACCCGCTCGATCACAAAAAAGCCCTATACATTCGACTCCATACGGTCGCAACGTTTTGACCAGCGCTTCAAAGTTCGACCCGTTCCCCGATCCCAAAACCAAGATCTTCGCTCCCCGAACCACCGACATCTGAGCATCGTTCGCTCCCCAAACCACCGACGTCTGAGTATCCTGCTCTCCCCGAACCACCGACATCCGAGCATGCTGCTCATCCCAAACCACCGACATCCGAGCATCCTCTGGCTCAGCGCCACCCCACAACGCTGCTCGCGCATCATCGAGGTTGATCAGGTTTGATGCCCATCGGATCTCTGCCCCCTCGATCGGTGTCGGCCTCCCCCCCCATTCCTGCCAAGGCTGCCAAGGCGTCCATGTTCGGCTTTGATCCAACATACAAACGCTCCTCTTTTCCACAACACATCGAAAGCTCAAGAGAATTCAATACTTCCATGCGGCTTCCCGTTTAGGATGGCGCTCTTGTACGCGATCTCAAACGAAAAATCTACTGAAAACATCTGTTTTTCCAATTTAACGCACAACACAAGGATTTTATTGACAAAAACCCCATATTGCGCCATCCTGCTCAGACCTTTCGTTTCACTCCACGACCCACAGAGGCCCGACGATGCGCAGTTCTTTTTGGTTTTTGAGCCTTCTTTTTGGATGCTGTATGACTTCGCTTGTTTCTTTTGGCTGTGAACCTCCCGAAGCTCCCTGCAAAGAAGGCGAAACCCGCGCCTGTTACAGCCTACGCCAAGGCTGTATCAAAGAAGGCACAAACTACCGTTGTTTTGGCCCTTGCCAAGCAGGTACGCAACAATGCAAAGGCGGAAAATGGAGCAGCTTTTGCGCCCTTGAAAAGTGGCCCGCCGTTGAGATCTGTGGCAACGGTATCGACGACGACTGCGACGGTCAAACAGACGAAGGATGCGGCCTCTCCGACGCAGGCCCCGATCAAACCAACCCGCCCGATCAAACCAACCCAGCCAAGGTCAAAGAAGTCTTGCTCAAAAACGGAACTTTTCGGATGGGAGATATCGAAGGAGAAGGCAACGACACCTCCAAGCCGTCCCACGAAGTGACGATATCGCGTAGTGTTTGGGCGCATCAGTACGAGGTCACACAGGCCGATTTTCAAGCTCTCATGGGCTACAACCCAGCCAACTCTCAGAAAACATGCGGTGGTTCTTGCCCCGTCGAAAGCGTGACATGGCACGAAGCACTTGCTTACGCCAACGCGCTTTCTCAACGACACAACTACGAAACATGCTTCGATTGCACAGGGCAAAAAAAAGATGTGCTTTGCGCCCTCAAGCCGGAGTATGGGGGGCAAGCGCACCAAAACTACTTCACCTGCTTGGGATTTCGGCTGCCCTCCGAAGCAGAATGGGAGTATGCCGCACGGGGAGGAAAAACCACTTCGCGCTATGGAGAGGTCGGTGCGATCGCTTGGTACGCTGACAACGCTCTGCTTCGCCCCCAGTCTGTCGGCACAAAACAACCCAACGGATTCGGCTTGTATGATACGCTCGGCAATGTTTTTGAGTGGACCATCGACACCGCAAGCCGCGTCTACACATCCTCTCCCGTGACGGATCCTGTTTTTTTCGACAAAGACGCCCAAAGTCGTGTCGTGCGCGGAGGCGGTTGGTTAACAAGCGCAGCAAACATCCGCGCAACGGTGCGTTACTTTTATGCTTCCACCAGCTACGAACCCGATCGCGGGTTTCGCCTCGTCCGAACCGCTCAACCCTAAAAAACAACCTGCTTTCCTGTTTACAGACGCAGCCCTTCAAAAGCCCCATGTTCGCGTTCGTCCAAGCGGCAGAGTCATTTTTTTGCTTGACACCGCAGCGTTCTTCGCTACAAATGCGCCCAAGTTTCGCCCACCGCTTCAACACCTTGCGCACCAAACATACGCAGAGGAGAGTCGGTCAACGACCCGCCCCGAAAGGGAGCGGGCTTGTGAGTCTTGCCCCGTTGACCCGCCCCCAGAAGCCGAGGGAAACTTCGGTGGAGGAAACGTTGGGAGAGAATAGATAGGCACAGTCGGATGCTTCTCCAGTCCGATGCATCTGCGGGACACGCGGACAGTCCTTGGGTAAGCCTGCTTCGTGTCTTCAAAACCTCTCGTCCAACTGGGCTAGGAGAACTTGACCGAAACGCAAGTTTCGAGAACACCCCGCGAATACGGGGAAAGGTAACGTATTCATGGCACAAAACAGAGTCATGGTCTTGGACTTCAACCATCAACCCCTGATGCCTTGTCATCCTGCACGCGCTCGCCAACTGCTTTCACAAGAGTATCGGAAAACACACTGGCTGGATGCGGTGTGTGCGGGCGTGTCGGGAGAAAATGTGCTCGTGGAGGCAGAGCAAGAAGTGCTGGAGATCAAGGCGATGGGACGGGGACGTCGACAGATGTGCAGAATGGATCAGTACGGGTTCCCCCGAACAGGCCCGAAAGCAAGACAAAAGAAGGTGTACGGTTTTCAGACCGGAGACATGGTGGAGGCGGTGGTTTCGAGAGGAAAAAAAGCAGGTCGATACGTAGGACGGGTGGCGGTGCGAAGTACGGGCAGTTTCAACATCAAAACCCGAAGTGGCACAACACAAGGCATTTCTTACAAACATTGTCGTATCCTTCAACACACAGACGGATACGCCTACACACGAAGAAAGGACGGCGCTTCCTCCCCCCTCTAAAGAAGGGGGTCTCCGCGCCTTATCAACGATGAGTATCTCTCTAGAGCAACCGACTTGGCTAGCCGATCTGATCCAATATACCCTCGAACACTACGATACACAGGCCGCAAGCGCACGCGCCGCACAACTCCCCGTAGACAGCCGACGCGGTGTGGCTGCCATCTCGATGGCCCTTGAATGCCGCAATGTCTCGCAAGGTTTACCTGCCCTCTATCCTGAACTCTCCGAAGATCCCTCTGATTTTCCATCCGTCAAATTCCTCTCGACCCTGCGCATCCAATCCGAAGTCGCCTTGGATGTCGCGGTCTCCCTTGGCCGTCCCTACGAAGGCGAACTCGCCCGCCTTGCCTTGTTGATGATCTGGTGGGCGGCCCTTGGCGAACTCGATCAAGCCGACGCCCTCGCCCAACTCTGGACACAGATCGCTCAAGGACATCGCGATGCATCCGAGATCTCGGGCTACCTCAATAGCCACATCGAACCCCTTGGCGCACACCTCAAGTCTCGCGCTGTCCTCAAGCCCGATCCGCTTCTTGCTTTGCCGATCAGCCAAGGAATCAGCTTCTTTGATATCCGCATGGCTGGACAACTCGCCGAAGCTCTCCACGATGACCAACAGCTCGAACGCCACGAGATCGAGCGCATCATGATGCACACCCAAAGCGATCGACTCCGCTTCATCGAAGCCACCATCGCGCTCGCTTGGTCCAACGGACTTCTCGAATCCGAAGAACGCAACCTGATCAAAAAACAGATCGAAGTCCTCAACCTCGACAAAAAGAACACCCGCAAACTTCTTAACGCGATGATCACCCCCGCCGTCCCCAAAGAATTTGTTCAATCTTTCTCCGATCCAGAAGTCGCCATGTTTGTTCTCCGCCAACTTGTGATCGCCTCCATGATCGACGGTGAACAAGACGCAAAAGAGCGCAAGTTCCTCCAACGCACCGCCAAAGAGATGGGACTCAACGACACCCAATTCCGCCAAATCATGGAAGCCATGATGGCCTTCCTCGACGCCAACCGCGCCTCCATCGACGCGATGAAGTCCCAGAAGAAACGCACCCGCCCCGGCTTCTGATCCTCCAAAACCCTTGTTCCTCCGCCCTCTCTGCCTCACACTACGCTACACGCTCACACAACCTCGGATTGTTCGAGTTTTGTGGGGTTTCACCCCACATCCCACAAGGAAGCGCCGCCCCTTTGACCCCGTATCGGCGGAGCAAACAGCGTTTTTCAAACCCACAACGGTTCCGCTTGATGTGCCGCGAACACGGGGTTCTTTGTCCACATATCACACCTACGCCTCCGATTGTTTTACTTGCCCTTGCGGTGGCTTCCGTGTTTCTTTGCCCACAGATCACACCTACGCCGCTTGCTTTGGCCCGAACACGGGGTTTTTTGCCTACGGCATCACTCCAGTCCACACAGGAACAACACCATGCCCCAAGGTTGGTTCTATTTTTCCACGCTGATCTTTGTCTTCGCTTTGTGTCCGCTTGTGATCCTCTCGACGCTGTTTGTGACGGCTCCTTACGGTCGCTATGTCCGCCAAGGATGGGGTCCCCAAATCGATACACGCTGGCTTTGGGTTCTCATGGAATCCCCCGCCGTCTTTGGCTTTGCGCTGTTTTATTTTCTTGGGCCACGTGCTTTTTCTCCCATGCCACTGATCTTGCTTGCGATCTGGCAATCCCATTATATCCACCGCACCTTGATCTACCCTTGGCAGATGCGCGCAAGCCACAACCAAACGCCCATTGTGATCGCCTTGATGGCGATCGTCTTTAACCTCACCAACGCCTACCTCAACGCCTCCCAGCTTTCCAGCCCCGAAGCCAACTACACTCTCTCGTGGCTCACTGATCCCCGTTTCCTCGTTGGGATCGTGCTTTTTGTCATCGGATATGCGATCAACCGCCAATCTGACGCCATCCTCCGCTCTTTGCGCAAACCCGGTGAAACAGGCTACAAGATCCCCTACGGTGGCTTGTATGCGTGGATCTCTTGCCCCAACTACTTTGGCGAATGTCTGCTTTGGTTGGGATGGGCAATCGCCACATGGTCGCTCGCGGGCCTTTCTTTCTTTTTGTTTACCGCCGCCAACTTGATCCCTCGTGCGATCACAAATCATCGGTGGTATCACGAAAAGTTCTCGGATTATCCGAAAGAACGCAAAGCTGTCATCCCTTTCATTCTTTGAACAACTCGCTTCTTCATCCAGAGATCTCGTTCCTAAAGCTTACACAGTTGGAGTATTCCGATGTGGAAACGCATTGTGCTTGTGCTTGTGCTTTTTGTTCTCGTGTGTTTGGGGATCTTGGCCACTTGGATCACGTGGGGCAACGCGCAGCACCAAAACCAGATCAACCGTGAAACGCACAGCTTTATCAGCCAGATCAAGCCGATTCAAGGGCGCTTTCATCCTTCGATGCTCGCTTCTTTTCCACCACCGATCCAACGCTACCTGCGCTATGCGATCCCGGAAGGCACTCCGCTGATCGAAAGCGTCTACCTGACGCAACAAGGCGTCATCCGCACCGACCCCCACCAACCTTGGATGCCGCTCACGGCCCTCCAATACTTTAGCACCGATCCACCCGCCTTTTTGTGGGTTGCCCGCGCACAGGCTTCGACCTTTTTTTGGCTTGACGCACGCGATCATTACCGCGATGGGCGCGGCTCCATGTGGATACGCCTGCTGTCTTCCTTCGATATCGCCGATGCCAAGGGGCCTGAGATCGATCAAGGCGCATTAATGCGATACCTTGCCGAGATGATGTGGTTCCCCACTTCTTTTTTACAAAATCCCCATCTACGATGGAAACCGATCGATCACCAACGCGCAAAACTCACCTTTCTCGGAAAATACGCCAACGCCGATCTCACCCTCCACGTCAATCCAAAAGGGCAACTCGCTCGCGTGGATGGCTTGCGCTTTCGTGATGCCAACCAACAACGCCATTGGTTCGGTGACGCCAGCCACTACAAAGCCTTCCAAGGCATCCAGATCCCCACGCAGGTCGAAGTCGCATGGAGCCTCAAAACAGGCCCCTTCGTTTACACACGCCTTCGCGTCAAAGACGTCCGATACAACTTCCACCGCCGCTCCCCCTAACACGAAGCACCACCCAAACCTACGCGAGATGCAAATGCGAGATATCGTTGTTTTTCACCTTGGCCTTTTGTTCTACAGCTTGCTGTTTGTGATCTCCACCGAGGTTGCGGCCCAACCGACGGAATATCGCGTGGTGGTGGTTGGCGCTCACATCTTGCCGAGCAAAACAGATGGCAGGTGTTGGGACTTTTGTTTGGGAGGCCGAGCGCAACGGCTTCAACTGACCGAGACACTCCAAAAAACGCCGATTGACCGATGGCGCAGCGTCCTACGCAAGCACAACGCCCTCGAAGGGACGAGCCTTCCCGATGCGTATGCTCTGTTGCGCTTTTCCAACGGCCTTGTGATCCGCACGCACAAGATCCCGGACTCGCTGCTCCCAGAGTGGGGAACCACCGAATCGATCGCCTTGCATCGGGGCGTTCGTTTGTCTGCTTCGATCTGGGATACCGATATGCAGCGCGATGATCTGATCGGACAGCGCGACGATATCCCCATCCCGCCGCATATCCTCGAACATGGCGGAACATGGCAGCTACAGCTTGGTCGGGTTTATGCGCTGACTTTGTTGTTTGTCCCCAACCCCCGCGCTCACCGACCCAGAGGCTTGCGTGCCGGCCTCTACGAAGTGACGGTCCGCAGCGCCGACATCCCCCTCCACAATCCCGACGGCAAGTCGTGGGATATCATGAATGGAAAGCCCGATCCCTACGTGCATTTGCGCATCGGCTCTCACGAATTCAAAACCCCGATCCTTCACAATACCCACCGCCCTCAATGGAATGCCACCACCCGCCTTTATCTTACAGGGCGCGAACCCCTTGGACTGCGTATCCTCGATCACGACGGAACCTCCGAAGAAACCATCGGCTCGTGCAGCTTCTCTTCTCTCGAACACTTGCCATTCGTGCGCCGCGTCTTACTCACCCTTCGGTGCGACCGCGTTCGACAACTCAAACTCCACTTTCGCCGCCTTCGTTAGATTTCCGAGTCCCTCAAGACACTTCGCTCAAACGATTGATCTCCTGAGCGATATGAACAAGATCGGGCAACCGCGACAACAACGATACACTCGGATCGCGAGGAAACTGCTTCAAAGCATCTTCCACTTTTGGATCTGTCTTGCGCAAGCGCTCATGGCCCACGGCTTTGGCAAGACCCTCAAAACAACGACTGGGCTTCGTATATGCGTCCACAAAACGCTCAACACTTCGCGGGTCGGGTTGGCAAGACTGCAAAAAAGCTTTGTACTCTCGCTCGTGGAGAGAAGCATCACCGTTTGAAAGCATCGCGATCATATCGAACTCATCGAAGCCTGCGATCAAAACGCTCTCGCGGCTCCATCGAAGAAAAAAACCGAAAATACGCTCAGACTCTTGTGCTGCCAAGCCACGCAACGAATCGGTCCAGATCTGGCTTGCCTCCTCGCACCAATCCTCTGTGTTGCCCGTCGGATTCGCTGAAATCCCTTGACAGACCTCTGTTGCGCGGTCTGCATCCGCAACACAAAATAAGTAATCAGGCACACCAAACCCCGGCATTCCGCGACGTCGAGCCACAGCCCAATCCCTGCGAACGTAATCGGCGAATCCTCCGTAACCGCCCACCGTTTCAGGCTTTATCGCAGGTTCGGGAAGCAAAGAAGCGTTCTCATGTCTTCGGATGCGGCGCAGTACAGCATCAAGTCCCTCGAAATAACGATCTTCCCAACAAACAACAAACCGCTTCATCCTGACCTCCCCACAGCAAAGCTACATCGGTTATTTATCAACCGCCACCGAGTCTCGATTGGGCAAATCGATGTAATTCTTCCCTCTCAACTGAGACAACGAATACAATTTCCGCCACTCGTCGAACTCTTCTGGATTCAGTTTCCTTGCAGCCACGCCTGAGGGATCCCCAACGGCCTCACAGACAAACACGCTCTCGTAAGGCTCCGCAAGATTATCCAAGATATCGTTTGAGTGAGTCGTGACAAAAACAGTGGTGGTTTGGGCGCGTCGTTCCATCAGCGAAACCAATCTTCGAATTGCCGAAGGGTGCAAGCGTGCGTCAGGCTCATCAAATGCGATACACGCGGTCGGCTCAGGAGAAAACAACGCGGCCAACAAACAAAGATAATCAACCGTCCCTTCGGACATCTGCTCCGCATAAAACTTCACCCTTGGAAAACGAACATCCTTGTAAGCAAGCGCCATACGCCCGCCTCCCGCATCGGCTTGTAAGATCAAGTCCTGAATAGAAGGAAACTCTGCCCATAGGTTTTTTTTCAGCTCAACCCACGCCGTATCCCGATGTTCGGTCTCTAGGTAATGCAGGGCTGTGATCAAATCGAATCCTCGGCTGCTGATCTGTGGTGTTTGCACAAGATACTGCGGCAAACGCGGCCCGACATCGTTTTCCCTCGGATCTTTGGCCCACAACGGAAGAGTTAAAAACCCGGGATACACGCGAATCTTTCCCAACACCTCTCGCACATTTGAAACGGTGGGATAAAATTCAGATTGTTGAACCCCAGACAAAGCCAGAGAATCGGCAGCGATCGAAAGCTTGTCTCGTTTCCCTGTTGTCCGATTGAGCAAAAAAACCTCTCCGCCTTGGCGTTGCATGACACACAACGGTCCGCTGTCTTTCTCGCGAGCGATCTCGATATCTTCGCGAGAGATCACGACCCGATTCTGCGACGTTGCATGAAAAGAGAGACGGTACGTCACCAAGCCCTGATCGTTTTCGACAAGCCAGCCCGAACGTGGCCTGATTTGAACGCACACAGAAACATCTCGATCATCCCTTTGGGGCGACATTTCATAAGCCGAATAAATCGATCGAAACCCTCCTCTTCTTTGCAGAGCCTCCCCAAAAAAGCCGTTGGCCGCAGAAGAGAGAAGATCGAGGACTTCGAGATAGGTTGACTTCCCCGAAGCATTCGGGCCGATCAACACAACGGGATTGTTTTCTGGAATGTTGATCACAACATCCCGAAGAAGGCGATAATTTTGGATGTGTATTTTCGCAAGCATGAACACTCCCACTGGCTCCCACACCAAACAAATCCGCAACACACAACAAACCACCCAAGAAAAACAAATCCAACTGCGCAAGTCCTATCATCGTTTCTTCGGCGTGGAGACCCCTGCCTTTAGGCGGGCTTTGAAACGCCGTCCTTTCTTCGTGCGTAGGCGTATCCATCGGTGTGTTGAAGGATACGACAATGTTTGTAAGAAATGCCTTGTGTGGTGCCACTTCGGGTTTTGATGTTGAAACTGCCGGAACTTCGAACGGCCACTCTTCCTACGTA
>CAUJFU010000013.1 GCA_963169055.1 Myxococcota bacterium | reverse complement strand
AGGGGCGTGGGGGTGATCGTGGCCATCGTGATGCTTGGGCGTGGAATCGGGGGGCGGAGCCAGTTTGCGTGGTTTGGCGATGGAGTCTGTTTGTGGTAGCGGCTTGCGCTCGGGGATGCGGGGGGCAGGTATCTTCATCGTCGTTGCTCACTTTGTGGGTTGTGGTGAACAGGCAGGGCCGTTGTTGCATACGAGTCTATTTTGGCTGACAACGTACCGAGATACAAGGATTTTCTTTTGTATGTTATGTGGTGTGAGCGAAAAAGTGCAGGCGGATGTAATCTTTGCGAGAGAAAATGCAACGCGTTCTATTTCCTTGATCTTCATGGGATTGTTGGTGTTGAAACGCGGAGCGTTGCTTCGACATCGGCTTGGCTTTGGCTACGGTCCAAGGCTAAGCTTCGCATCTGTTTGGTCTTCGACCGACCTTGACAACGCATTGCCGCTCGGTTCATGAAAGAAGGCTACCGCCCCGTGGATGGCTTTTTTTGGCTGATCTCAAACCGAATGGGTGAGCTTTTGGGGATCGTTCTAACGGTAGGCCATCGTGCTCCGAAAGAGTGGGTGGTCGACTGCCAACAGATAGAGCCTCCAGCAACCCGATGGGTATGTTTGCACTCGAAGAAAGGACGGCGTTTCCTCTCCCTTCTGCACAGGAGAGGGGCTTCACGCCGAATCTTGGATGAACAAGAAGCATATTGCTTTGCCTGTTGACTACACCGAACTACTGGCCGATATCAAACAACGCATTCGTCACACTCAGACTCGTGCGATGTTGGCGGTCAACGCAGAGTTAATCCGACTCTATTGGGAAATCGGGGCTCTGATCGATGCCCGTCAACAAAAAGAAGGCTGGGGGGCAGGTGTAATCCCCCGGCTTGCCCGCGATTTGCACAACGAACTGCCTGAAGAAAAAGGGTTTTCAGAACGAAATATCAAGCAAATGTTGTCTTTTTATCGCGAGTATCCAGATTTGACGCTCGCGCAGCAAATCGCCGAACAAGCGGAACACGAACCAAAAATGCAACAAGCCGTTGCACTTTTCCCCCCTCATCTAATGATGTCTATCCCTTGGGGGCATCATGGTATTTTGATGACGAAGGTGAAGGATCGCATGACGCGCCAGTGGTATATGCAGGAAACCGTCAACAGCGGTTGGAGTCGCAATGTTCTTGTCGCGCAGATCGAATCCGCCGCCCATCAACGCCAAGGCAGAGCTACCACCAACTTCGCCAAGCGGCTGCCTCCCCCCGATTCCGATTTGGTTCAGCAAACGCTGAAAGATCCCTATCTATTTGATTTCCTTACTTTAGAGTCGGGTTTCCATGAGCGCGAACTGGAAACGGGGCTGGTTGCTCACTTGGAAAAATTCTTGTTGGAGTTAGGGCAAGGATTTGCTTTTGTAGGGCGGCAGTATCACCTAGATGTTGGCGAGCAAGACTTCTATCTTGACCTGCTTTTTTACCATCTGAAACTGCGTTGCTATGTGGTGATCGATCTCAAACGAGGCGACTTTAAACCCGAATACGCGGGTAAGATGAATTTCTATTGCAGTGTGGTTGATGACAGGTTGCGTCATGAAACAGATAAACCGACCATCGGCTTGATCCTTTGCCAGCAACCCAACCGAGTGTTGGCCGAATACGCCTTGCGTGGCATAGACAAGCCTATCGGTATTTCCAGCTTTGAGTTGACCCGCGCTCTACCGCAAAGTCTTGAGAGCAGTCTGCCTACCGTCGAAGAGATCGAGAAAGAATTGGAGGGCAGCGAGGAAGAGGCAAGCGTTGTCGCGACGTTGTGGCCGCCTCGATCAAACAAAGAAGGCGGATAAGTATAGAGCAGATTGATCGAAGCACCTCAGAGAGGTGGGACGCAAGTGGTGTGGACGTCGATGCGGGCGGGGCGTGCGTTGTGTTGGGAGCGTGCGTCGTGGTGGGGTTGTGTGGGATGTGTGCGAGTGGTGAATGTGTCGCTTTGGAAGCCACGCCAGTGGGTGCGTTGTGGAAGGCCGCGATAGGTGAGGTGTATGGTGCCTTGGTAGGAGCTTTGGCTTTGGAGGGTGCGCTTTGTGTCGGAGCAGCGGGTGTGTTGTCGCAAGGTACTTTGGAGGGTGAGGTGGTTTTGCTTGCGGCGATGGAGTTTGTATTGAAGGGAGTGAAGTTGGGTGCAAGCAAAAGAGCCGTGTTGACGGGAGGTGTGTTGATAGCGCCAACGTCGCAACGGTCGATGAGGCGGGGTGGGCCAGCGCAAGAAGATGAGCTGGATGGCGCGTTCGGTGGCTTTTTTGTGTTTGTTGGTGTGTTCGGTCGGCTGCCCGTAGTGGATGCTGCGGTTCATGTTGTGAGGGTCGAGGTGAACGCGCCACATCGCACCGATGTAAACGGCCAACAAGCCCTTGAGGGTGTCGTTGGCGGGGCGGCCCATCACAAGCAACGGGGTGTATTCGATGGTTTGGCCTTCGACGATATAGCCCGCTGCATCGGAAGAAACGACGGCCATTTGATAGGAGGCTCGGATGTGGAGGTGCGGTGTGGTCGAGGCTGCGATATTGGAAGGGTCGGTGGGAAGGGCGATATTGGAAGGGTCGGTGGGAAGGGCGTGTTTGGAAGGAGGAGTAGGAGATGGAGAAGGGGCGGTGGGAAGGGGGGCGTAGATCCGTGTTTCGATGCGTGTGGTGCAGAGCGTTCCGATGGGAGGAAAGGGGGAAGGAGGGGCAGGGCGGCTGGTGGGTTGGGCGTTTGAGGGAAAAGGAAGAAGCAGCGCCGCTCCAAAGAGAAAAAAGCAGAAAGCGCCTAGAAGAGAGATTCTTGCGGATATTAGTCGGCTGCGGAAGAACATTGGAGGATGCGATGGAGCGTACATGAGGGGTCTCCGTGGTTAGATCACGCGGGTTTGAGGAGGCGGAGTTGGTGGCGTGCGATGCGGCGATTGAAGTAATGGAGTTGTTTGAGGATATCAAGGCTGTCGATCTCAAGGAGGGCGGGATCTTGTTCGAGGCGTTCGGGGTGTTGCTTGAGGCGAGTGATGCTTTCGATTTGGGCTTGTCGTGCGTATTTGTCGATTTGGTCGCGTAGATCGAGGACTTGTTGAGCGGCTTGAGCGTCTTTTTCGGTGACGGCGCGGAGAGTGAGTTGGGTGGAGAGCATGAGGCGTTTTTGGATCTCGACAAAAAGGTCGGTGGGTTCGTGCTGTTTGCTTTTTCGGCGTTGTTGAGCGGCGCGTTCCCAATCGAGGCGCAAGAGTTCTTGGGTGATGCGCGAGGCCATGCTTTGGTAGGTGTTGATCACGCGGATCAAGAAGAGGAGTTCTTCGGTTTCGGTGGCGTTCATGTTGTGGACGCCGAGGTGAGAGAGCCAAGAGGACATTTTTTCGTGCATATGTCCGATGCGACCGCCGATTTGGCGCATTTGTCGGATGGCGGTATCGGGTTGTGAGCTGTGAAGTTGTGGGATGCGTTCGATCATGGAGATGACGCGCTGTCCGTAGCGCAAGATCTCTTTTCGGATCATGACAAGGGCAGTACGAGTGTCTTTGAGATAAGCATCTTTCATATAGCGGAGATCGTCGTTTTCTTCGCTGTCTTCGGGTGGAGGGGGAGATATCTTGCAAGCCAACCACGCAAAGAAGGGGACAAAACCGATGAAGAGTGCGGCGCAGATCGCATTAAAGAGGGTGTGTGCGTTGGCGATTTGTCGTGGTGCTTCGTAGGCGATGCGTGCGGCACCTTCAAGGTGGTGGGCTTGGGGGGAGAGGGCCGCGACCAAGCGGCTAAAAGGGCCAAGGAAGGGCAAAAACAGCAGGACACCGAGGGTATTAAAGAGGATGTGGACGATGGCGACTTGGCGGGCTTCTGCGGTTTGGCGCAAACTGGCGATCAGAGCGGTGACGCAGGTTCCGACGTTGGCACCGAGCGCGATGGCAAGGCCAGCTTTGAGATCGAGCAGCCCTTGTGAGGCCAAGGCGATCACGACGCCGACGGTGGCCGCGCTGCTGTGGACAAGGGCTGTAAAGATCGCCCCCGCGAGCAAGCCAAAGGCCGCATAACGCATCTGGGCCATCCATTGCAGAAACAGCGGATAATGCTGGAGGGGTTGCATGGATTGGCTCATGATCTCCATACCGACGAACAGCAAGCCGAGTCCGAGCAGTGCGTGAAAAAGGTGGCGGAGCCGTTCGGAAGGAAGAAAGACTAGGCCGGCAAATCCGACAGCGACCAGCAGAAGTGCGTACTTGGCGATTTGAAATGCAGCAAGTTGGGCGGTGAGCGTGGAGCCGATGTTGCTGCCCATGACGATGGCGACGCTTTGTTGTACGGTCATCAAGCCCGCGCCAACGAAGCCCACCAACAACACCGTCGTGACGGTGCTGCTTTGAGTGAGGGCCGTGGCGATCGTACCCGTGAGAAGCCCTGCGAATCGGTTGGGCGTAAGTCGTTGCAAGGTGTCACGGAGGTGATCGCCAGCCGCAGCCTTCAAAGACTCGGACAGGCGGTCCAATCCGTACAAAAAGATCGAAAGGCCGCCAAACAGCCCGATCAACAACAAGTGCCATGTGATGGATGTTTTCTGTGTTGCGGGCATGGTTGAGGCCCACCAAAAGGCCGAAGAGAAGGTCGTCATGGAGTATCCGAGGTTGCTTGCTTGGTAGGAGGAGATGGGTCGCCTGTGTGACAACAGCGCGACATGATGAAGGCAAAAGAGTGTCGACGCAAGATCAGAACACGATGCGTCGGGAAGATTCGCTGCGTCGAGCGTGGAAATAAAAGCGCCAAGGTGCGGGATAACCTTCGATGGTAAGCGAAGGATCGTGCGGGTCGAGGAAGTCGGCGAGGCTGTCGATGTTGGCCCAAGGGGTGCGTCGTTGTTCTTGGGTGGAGAGGGGAGCAGCGAAGAGGCAGCGCAGATCGGTAAACCCAGCGCGCAGCAGCCAATTTTCGAGGCAGCTTTGTGTGGGCAAGAACCAGATGCCACGGGAGTTTGCGTAGCGTTGTCGAGGCATGAGGGCGACGGGATCATCACCCGGGATGCCTTGGCAGTCGACGAAGATCTCGCCTTGGGGCGAGAGGGCTTGGTGCATCTTGCGCAAGAGGCCGATGGGATCGGTGTGATGGTAGAGGATACCGAGGCAAAAGATCGTGTCAAAGAAATCGGTGAACAGGTCGGTGTGTTCAACGCCGAAGAGTTCAAAGTGAAGGTTATTGAGGCGCGTCCATTGTTGGAGCAGTTGAAAAGCCCAGTAGTGCTTGGCGTAGGGTTCAAAACCGATCACGCAGGCGGGATCGTGTTGAGCCATCCGAAACATAAAGTAGCCGTTGTGACAGCCGATATCGGCGACACGCTTGCCTTGGAGGGAGACGTGAGGGGCGATCCGCGCCCACTTCCAATCGGAGCGCCATTCGGCGTCGATGGCGGTTCCAAACAGTGTAAAGGGGCCTTTTTTCCACGGTCGAAAGGTGTCGAGGGCTTGTGCAAGGAGGAGATGTTGTGGCTCGGAGAGGTCGCTGCTTTGGCCGATGGATACGCTGTCTTGGTCGAGTTGCAGGCAGGACGGTGAGAAGTGGCGTGTTTCGTAGGCGGCTGCGCGGCTGTGTGCGAGGTTTGGAGCATCAAGGAGGGCAGCGCGTTGTGTGCGCAGGTGACGGATCGCTTCGTGGGAAAGGGCGTTGGGGGAACATTGTTCGAGATAATCAGGGGGTTGGTATCCGCGATATTCTGGGGGGATCTGCATAGTTTTTCTCTCACAGAGGCCGAGTTTCGGGGATGGTTTTGCGTGCCACAAAGGTCGTGAAACCGTGCATCTTGAGCAGGATATCGACTTCGCGAAAGCCCGCATCGTGGAGCATGGCGAGTTGTTCGTCTTGAGAGAGAGGGATCAGGACGTGTTCAAGGGCTTCTTTTTTGCGTTCGATCTCGCTGCGTGCGTAGCCATTGCGTTCTTTGAAGGCTTCGTAGTGGCGGGTGATCGTCTCTTGAAAATGGGGGGAATGGGATTTGACTTTTTCGCTCAGAAACAACAAACCCCCCGAGCGAAGGCCATCGAAGACAGAACGCAAGAGTGAGGTGCGCTGGTTGATCGGCAAAAATTGTAGGGTGTAGTTCATGACGACAACGCTGCTGTCGGCAAAACAGAACAAGTTGGCGTCGAGGCAGTGGAGTTCGACTTTGTGGTGAGGGGCGACGTGGGCGAGTTTTTCGCGGGCTTTGTCGATCATGGGTTGGGCGTTGTCGAGGCCGACGAGGGTGGCGGGGTATTTGAGGAAGCGCCCAAGAAGCTCAAGAAAAGTGCCTGTCGAGCAACCGACATCGACGATGCGGGTGTGGGGTTGGTGGTAATCTTTGGCCCAATGCACAGCACAAGCGACGACTTCGCGGTACATCGGGACAGAGCGCGAGACCATATCGTCGAAAACGCGGACGACTTCTTCGTTGAAGGCGAAGGGTTTGGGCCAAGGGCCACGCTCGAACAGTTCGTCTTTTTCGGAATCGAGATAGAGTTGGGCGGGCGCTTTCGGGTCCATCGAAGTCTTGGTCTCCGCGTATCGGGCGATGCGTCAAACTGCGCAACGCAAAGGTTGGGTTCGATCAAAGTCTTGGTTTCTGTGTATGGAGCGATGAGGTTTTTGTTTGTGGGTCGGGCCTCGGTGAGTGGATGGAGGTTGGCGTGTGATGAAGAGGGTTGTCGACTCTAGGGGGGCCGCGATTTGATGGGAGCGGATACGGGTGGGGAGTTATGCGCGAGAAAAAGAAGGTTGTCAACCCCTGCGGATGGTGTAAGAGGGCGGTGGGAGGCGGTGCATCGTTGGGGCGTGTGTTGGAGGGGGAAAGGGCGGGCAATTGTGCGCACGTTGTTGACGCAAAGGTGATGATGCAACATGGTGAGGAGTTTGGATCGCAAAGTTTGCGGGACGTGCCGTACACGGGACGGTACGCAAGGATGGATTGTTCCCCCTCTACGCTGGAGATATCGTCGGTGATGTCCTCGAAACGGTCGGCCTGTCCACAATGTGAGACCCCGCTTCAAGACGCTGGCACCTCGTTTTGTCCGAAATGCTCGTTTCCTCTGATGTTGATCGCGGGAAAATACCGTTTGGAGCGAGCGTTGGAAAAAGGAGGTTTTGGGACGGTCTATTTGGCCCATCATACGGGCTTAACGCGAGACACAGAGCGCGTGATCAAAGTGATCGAACCCGGGATGTTTGCCGAAGAAGAAAGTCAGGTCCGTTTTCGGCGCGAAGTAGAATTAACGTCGAGTTTGTCGCAGCGCAACAACCATATCGTGCGGATCTACGACGACTTTGGCCGCGAACCCGAGCTTGGTTATTACTATGTGATGGAGTATCTGCGTGGCAAGCCGCTTTCTCATGTGATGTGTCCGGGAAAAGCTTTGCATGCAAAGCTGATCTTTTTGTTGATGGAGCAGCTTTGTTCGGCCCTTGATGCCGCGCACCGCGAGCATATCGTTCACCGCGATCTCAAGCCCCCAAACATCTTTCTGATCGAACGCGACAAAAACCCTTGCTTCGTCAAGATCCTCGATTTTGGAATCGCCAAGCCGCTTTCGGAGACAGGGGCGGGTGTGACGCGGCATATCTTGGGGACGCCGCACTATATGTCACCCGAACAATGCCTCAACGAGCCCGTCGATGCGCGTTCAGACCTGTATGCGTTGGGGATGTTGTTCTATCACATGAGCACAGGGACACATCCTTTTCAAAAGCTGAAAGGGGGTTCGGACTTTGCGGTGATGCAGGCGCAGATCTCGCAGCCTGCGATGTCGATGCGTGAGAAACGTTCTGATCTACCGATATCGAGGGATCTGGATCGAGTGGTCTTAAAAGCGATCGAGAAAGAGGCCGACGATCGTTATCCAACAGCGGCTGCGTTTTGGGCGGCCCTACGGCCCTTTGCACCGCCGCCCTCGTCTCTTTCGGAACTCCAAGGATTGTTGGCAGAAGCTGTTGCGATCCGTGCGCTTGATATGCGGCGCAGAAATCCCGTCAAGCCCGCCACCGTCTCTCTTGGTCCAGACGATGCTTTGAGCGAAGCACGCGAGGAGAGCTTGGAGCCGCCGCCCTCTTCGCCCTCTTCGGACGAAATGGTGGATCTTCCGCCGCCAACATCTCCTACTTCGTACGAGATGCTGGCAGATTCTGTCGAACAGCCCGTATTCGCGGAGCCTCTTGCGGCACTGTCTGCTAGTGTTGCATCCGAGATATCGATGCCTTCGGCGGATGCGCGTATGGGGGCCTCTCCTGCTCTGGTTATCGGAGCGGTCGGTTCGATCGGAAACCCAGCAGGGAACGGACGTAGCGCGGTTGCACATCCCAAAGATACCGTTCCTTTGGATCTGGATGCGCTGGATTTCTTGCATGGAGAAGCGCGTGTAGACGATCTACGTGCGGCGATGCGATCGATGGCTTCCTCGCGTGGCGAAGCCGCGCACCCGTTGCCCTTGTCAGAGGGGGTCTCGCCGGTCTTGGAGATGTCGGCGGATCTATCGCCTGTTTCGCAGAAGGGAGCGGGCCTATCGCCTGTTTTGGAGAGCGTAGGAGGGGCTTCGCCGTTTCATCCGCTGGTTTCTTCGTCTGGCCCATCCAGCGACGGAAACGGGATGCACGATCAAAACCGAACAGAAGAGGTGTATTTCACCGAGGAGTCGGCGCTTTTTGCACCCCCCAAGATCACGGCAGAACAGGTGTTGGCCTTGCAATCTGCTGCACCCACCGAAGAAGTCCACCACTTTGTTTTGCCCGAGCATCGGCCAGCAACGCCTTCTTTTGATTCGCTGTCTTCGACGGTGCCTGTGGGCGTGGAGAACGAAGAACATCCCCCATCCGCTGTGGCCCTTGCATCCGATGGAACAGAGAGCGTCAACGAAGAAAGCGAGGCGTCTTCGGAGCGAGCAGGGGCCTCGCGTGGGGCAGTCTTTGTGCTGTTGCTTGCGATGGTGGCGGTTGCTGTAGGGATTTGGACGCAACGAACACAGTGGTTTGGTCCGTCGACACAGCCGCCTCAAACAAAGCCCACACCTCGCAGCGGCGAGCCCTTGATCAAACAAGGCCATCCCATCGAACCGAACAGCCTTGCGCTCCGCAATCAACCATCGCATCCGCTCGTTTCATCGGGGCGTCTAGCTTCTGAACCTTCGTCTTTTGTCGAGGAGAGATCCCTCGCGCCCGAGCCTCCGCAACCTTCGCTTGATGCGGGACAGGCTGCGATCTTGCCCGAACAACGGGCCACTTCTGCGCCTGATCATCAAATCCCCACCGACGCTGGAAAAGAGGCCGCGTCGATGCCTCCGTCGACCATGCCGCCTGCCTTGCGGCTTCCTGTCCCCAAGTTGATGGTCTTTTCGCGTGGAAATGCCGAACGGACGGGAGTTTATGATGCGAAGGGACTCCAAGGCTTTCGTCGTCGGGTGGTGTGGCGCAAGAAGACCAAAGGCAACGTGAACACAAGCCCTGTTGTGGTCGGAAGTGCGGTGTACTTTGGTGCGGATGATGGGTTCTTTTATGCGGTGCAATTGGCGGATGGCGAAGAGATCTGGAAGCGGAAGATCGGGGCGCGGATCGTGTCTTCGCCGCTGGTAGTTGATGATATGGTGTATTTCGGATCGTGGGATCACTCGCTGTATGCGCTGCGTCGGAAAGATGGGGCGACGCTGTGGCATCACAAAGCCAAAGGCTCGATCGATGGGGCTCCTGCGGCAGATCGCGATCGAGTATACTTTGGCAGCGACGATTATCACATCTACGCGGTGGATCGGGCAAATGGGCGCTTGGTGTGGAAGTACAAGACAGGGCGTTTGATCAGCGCTGCGCCGACGTTGTCGGGGGGTACGTTGTTTGTGGGTAGCAACGACGGCTTTTTGTACGCGATGGATGCGAAAACAGGCAGCGAGCGTTGGCGTTTTCAAACCAAAGGGCGGATCTCGGGTGCGGCTGCGGTGGCGGGGGGGATGGTGTACTTTGGCAGCAGCGATCAGTCTGTCTATGCGGTGGATGCGGTGACAGGAAAACAGCGTTGGGTCTTTGAGACAGGCGGAGAGATCACGGCTTCTCCCGCAGTTTCGGAAAAAGAGATCTACATCGGCAGCCACGATGGGTCGGTGTATGCGCTCGATCGGACTTCGGGAAAACTTGTATGGCGTTTTCACACTCGCGGCAAGGTGTTGTCTTCGCCAGCAATCTGGGGAGAAGAAGTCTTATTTAAGAGCCAAGACCGCTACTTGTACGCCGTGAATATCCGCACCAAAAGACGCCATTGGCGGATGCGTTTGGGGTTATCGTGGGCAGGCGCGGCCCCTGTCCCCGCAGACCGATTTGTCTTGATCGGTGTTCTCTATCCTGCCGGACTGTGGGCGATCCAGTGAGTGCTGGTTCGGTACGTTAAGAAAGAACGATGCAAGAGTACACGGCATACGTAGGAGAAACACATCGAAAGCGCTTTGGGCAGTTTTTTACGCCGCCCGACGTGGCGAGGTGGATGATCGCGTGGGTGTTGGGAGGAGTTGAAAAAGGCTCTGTCGAGGCGGATGCTAGGGAGAAAGCGAAGGTAGGAGCGGCGGATGCGGAGGTTCGGGGGAAAGCGAAGGTAGGAACGGCGGATGCGGATGCTAGGGCGATCTTTGATCCTGCTTTTGGGATGGGGGCTTTTTATGCGCAGACGCCTTCGGGCGTCAGGTTTTCAGGGTGCGAGATCGATCCCGTCGTGCTGGAGTTTTGGGAGGCGACACACCAGAGAGAAGCGTCTTTTGTGCAGCGGCAAGATTACTTGCTTTCATGGGGCCAGAAGCATCGGCATATCGTGTGCAATCCACCGTATGCGCGTTTTCAACACGTTGCGGAGCGTCATCGTATCCACGCGGCTTTTGCAGAGCATACGGGCTTGCGTTTGGCGGGGCATACCAATCTGGCCTCAGCTTTTTTGTTGAAGTCGCTGTCGGAGTTGGAGGGTGGGCGGATGGCGTACCTGATGCCGTTGGAATTTTTGAATACAGGCTACGGGCGACTGGTGAAGGAGCGCTTGTGTCGGTCGGGGCATCTGTATGCGATCTTGCGCCTTGATTGTGAAAAAGACCTATTTCCCGAGGTGACAACCTCGGTGGGCATCCTTTTGTTTGATGCGGGGGCCTCGCATACGTCCGTGAGGTTTGGTGTGATCGGACGCCGCGAAGATCTGCAAGGAGAGGTTTTTGGGGAGTGGACAAAAGCAGAGGCGTTGGAGGCGTTGGATGCACAGGAGTCCGATGTTTCGGCAAGATCAGCGAAGTCATGGGTGAAAGAGATTCCGTTCGCATCGCTCGATCCTGATGACAAATGGCTTTCGCTGTTTCGAGCGCAGACGCCTTCGTTCGATCTGCGGCAGATGGTGAAACTGTCGGTGTATGGGCGTTTTCAGCGTGGGATCGCAACGGGGGCCAATGCGTTTTTTACGTTGCGCCCTTCGCGGGTGGCTGCTTTGGGACTTGATCCCCAAAAAGAGTGTGTGGCTTGCGTGACCAAGAGCGCGCAGGTCAAAAAGTTGGTGTTTCGGGAGTGCGATTACGTAGCGTTGTGGGAGGCCGATCAGTCTGTGTTGTTGTTATCGCTCTCAGCGGAACTATCGGAAGCAGCAGGGCATTATGTTTCTGTGGGAGAATTGCAGGAGTTGGATCATCGCTTTTTGACGAAGCATCGGACTCCTTGGTACAAGACGGAACAGCGCAAGATCGCGCCGTTGTGGTTTAGTGTGTTCTCAAGAGGCGGATACAAGGTGATCTTGAACAAGAGTCACGCGCTGCACTTGACGTGCTTTCATGGCTTTCAGCCCAATGCCTGCGGCGAAAAGCTGGTGGATGCGTTGTTTTTGTATCTATCTTCACAGACAGGGCGAGCGATTCTGGGGTTGTCGATGCGCAAATACGGTGCGGCCTTGGATAAATTTGAACCCAACGATCTCAATCAGGCGATGGTTCCGCCGATGGCCTTTTGGGCGTCTTTTTCCGATGCGCAGATCGCGCAAGCCGTCGAGGAGACGGCGAGTACAGGGTGCGTCCCTGTTTGGTTGGAAGCTGCATTAGAACGGCTGGTGTGTGGGTAGTTGTGGGCTTGTTTGCGGGGAGGGCTTGGCCTGTGTTGGGTGAGCTAACGGTGGAGAAGATGAGCAGGAAAAGGCTCTTGGCGGATCGGTTGTTTCCAAGGGGGGAGGTAGACGGGGATGGGCTTTTTTGGGAGGGGGTGGTTTGGAAGGACAACGTGTTGAAGCAGCGAGTGGATGGGGGCGACGTCTGTTTTTTCCATGCCTTGTGTTGAGCGAGTGGGCTTGTAGGCGAAAAAGGCGGAAAAATGGCTTAGAAGGCTGGTCGCTGGGATGGATTGGGAAGGCAAAAGGTGCGGGCCATGCTGCTGTACCAAGAGCGCTTCGTGCGAGATGCGGGAGCCGTGATCACCGTGGATGACGATCTCAGAACGATCCCATCTTCCAGAGGCTTTGAGTGCTGCGATGAGTTGCATCAGGTTGCGGTGAACGCAGCGAAATTGTTCGATGTAATGAGGATAATTTTGAAGATCGTG
>CAUJFU010000012.1 GCA_963169055.1 Myxococcota bacterium | reverse complement strand
GTATTGTTGGCGGGTGTGGTGGGGTTAGAGGCGCGAAGCAAGGGGGAGATCGTGCTGGAGGGGGTGAGGGATGGGCAGAGCGTGGGTGCGCAAAAGCCGGGAGGGAAGGTGGTTGCGTTGTTGGTGGGAATCGATGCGTATAAGGACAATCGGTTTCGTCGGCTGCGGTATGCGGAAAAAGATGCGCGGGATATGAAGAAGTATCTGCTTTCGATGGGTGTGAAGTCTCGGGATATCAAGCTATTGGTGGGGCAGCAAGCGACGCGGCGAGCGATCCAGCGCGCATTGTATGTATGGCTGCCGAAGAAGGCAGGCCCGAAGGACGGGGTGTTTGTGTTCTTTAGTGGACATGGCGAAAAGTGGGGCGTGAAGGACTATATCGTGCCGTACGATGCAGAAGCGGATGCGTTGGAGATATCGGGATTGTTGGGTGCGGCGGTGGAGCGTTCGTTGAATCGGCTGCGTGTGCGGCAGCAAGTGTTGGTGTTGGATACGTGCTTTAGTCGTGCGATAGCATCGGAGTATGTGGCGATGATGGCGAATGTGCGACCGCGAAGCAACTTCTTGCCGAACACACACTTGAAGCGATTTCAAGGGCGTGGGCGTGTGGTGTTCGCGTCGTCGGATGGAAATGAAGTGTCGCTGGAGCCAAAGAACCTAGGGAATGGGCTGTACACGCACTACTTCTTGAAAGGACTACGAGGGGAAGCGGACAAGGACGGAGACAAGTGCATCACAGCGCGAGAAGTCCACGATTATGTGAGCGTCAAGGTCTCGGTACACGCAAAGGGAAAACAAACGCCCGCATGGGAGCAAAACAGCACAAAAGAGATCTTATTGGTGCGGATGCCGGGGTGTGGGCAACGGGTGGCCTCGAGAGGAACGAGTGGAACGGGCGGTAGCAGCGGAACGCCTCCAAGCGGCGGAGGGTGGGGCGTGTTGGTGGTGTCGGCAGATGTGGGGGGCGTGGAGGTGTATGTGGGCCCTGTGTACAGGGCGCTTCTGCTGAAATCGGGAGAGAGAACGCGGTTGCGGCTACGAGCGGGACAGCACGAAGTGACGTTGAAGAAGCAGGGCTATAAAGACCAGAGCGTGCTTGTGCAAGTCGAAGCAGGCGGAGAACTGCCGTTGGAAAGGCGGATGATCCGAGATGATGCGGAGGCGGTGGTGCAACGTCCGACACCGCCAAGACAACCGCCCCTTGTGGCATCCGCGCAACCGAGCCGTGCGAGTTGGCCAACAGAGCCTAGTGCAGGGCAAGGACATCAGTTCATGGTGAAAGGACAGACCTTCAGGGTGCGATGGATCCCCGCAGGTCCGTTTGTGATGGGGAGTCCATCGAACGAGTCGGGGCGTTATGACGATGAAGGGCCACAGCGGAGTGTCACGATTAGCAAAGGGTATTGGATGCTAGAGAGCGAGGTGACACAAGGGCAGTACAAGGCGCTGATGGGGTCGAATCCATCGTATTTTCAGAAGTGCGGTGACAACTGCCCTGTGGAGCGGGTGAGTTGGCATCAAGCGCGGGCGTTTGCGGATAAGCTGTCGGAAGCGCAAGGTCTTGCACCTTGTACGACGACGGGCAGGGGGATTTTTCGGTGCAAAGGATGGCGGTTGCCAACGGAAGCAGAGTGGGAATACGCAGCGCGGGCGGGAACAACAACAGCGTACCATACAGGAGATTGCATCTCGACGGATCAAGCGAACTACAATGGGAACTACCCCCTGCATGGCTGCGCGAAGGGAGAGTATCGGCGACAGACGATAGAGGTGTGTAGCTTGGCACGGAACGCATGGGGACTCTGCGATGTGCATGGGAATGTGTGGGAGTGGGTGATGGATGTGAATGGTCCGTACGCAGGACTGGGTACGCAGGATCCACTACGTAGCAGCGGCAGTGCGTTGCGGGTGGGTCGAGGTGGTAGTTGGTACAGCTACGCGAGGGGCGTGCGCTCAGCGTATCGCAGCCACTTTGCGCCGGCGATTCGCTACAGCTACCTCGGTTTCCGTTTGCTCAGGTACTGACGCTTGTCCCTTTTACCCTTTTTCCCTTGGCCGAACGCAGGCGAGGTCTACGTAGAGGGTGGTGGTGGATGGGGCCGAAACGGAGACGCGGGAGTCTGAAGCGAAGAAAGCGCAGCAAGCGGAGCGTTAAGCGGAGCGGCAAGCGACCGAAGCGGAAGACCTCCCGCAAGGCGAAGAGAAGGCCTCGATGAGAAGGGGGGTTTGGGGGGAAGTCCCCCCAACGATTCTGGCGGGGGTGAGATTGCGGACAGTTTGAAATGGGCTGCGGACAGTGTATGTTCCGATCATGGGTCTGTTTGGAGGTGTTGCATGAGGTCGTTGTGTCGGGTGTTTGGGTGGTTATGTGGAGCGGTGGTGCTGTGTTCTGTGGGGGCGTGCGAGCCGACGAAGCCACCTGTGCCTGTGGTGGGTTGGGATGGAAAGAGCTACGAACTACCGATGCCAGAGCGTTCGGCGACTTGTGCGGTGGCGGAGAGTGCAGAGAAGTTGAAGCCGTGTGCGGAGGGTTCGGGAGCCTTTGGGTTTTGGCGGATCGATGAGCAAGGGCTGCCGGCGTATGAGTACACGCTCGACCAACGCAGCGATCCCAAGGCGTTTTACAAACATTCTCGGAACAAAGAGCCGCGCACTCATCTTCATCAGATCGGGAACGACCGACTCAACGGGATCGCATACAACGAAGGCTACGTCGAACTGATGAGCCAAGAGCGCGGTGTGACGTACCACAATCGCTTTGATGAAAAGTATCGCAACTACACAGGCGGTTTTTCTTTGATCGAAGAAGACGGGGTGGTGTGGAATACGGCGCAGCGTTGGATGCCTGCGGAAGCCAAGGCAAGGCGGGTGTTTGGGGCGGGTTATGTGACGTATATTACGCAGTATCGGGGGATTCGGTTGACCAAGACGATCCATGCGGCATCAGGTGATCTGCCTGCGCTGGTCAGCGACGTGACGATCGAAAATCTGACGCCCAAGCAGAGGGAGATTCGGCATTACGAGTATTGGGATGTGAATCGCCATCAGGCGTTGTTTCAACCGCTGCGCACAAAAGAGGCGGGAGATGCAGGAGATATCGAGCGAGATCTGTTGAACAAAAGCTTCACGCAAAAAGTGCAATGGGATGCCAAAGCCCAACGTGTGTGGGTGGAGTTTGTCAAAAAGCCCGACATCAGCGCCCCTGCGAAAGAGGCCGTCTCTGCGGCAGATCTGCATCCATCGCCGCTCTTTTTGGCGGCTGTCGCTCCTTCCACAACCGTCGAAGCCAACGATCTTTTCACCGATCAATCGGCTTTTTGGGGGCAGGGCGGCCCGACGCAGCCCGAAGCCGTCAAGCAGCGCGCTCAAGGTTCGCTGCTCGAACAAGGCGAAGCCTTCCGCCAAAATGCGATGTTTGCGATGCGCCACAATCTTTCCATTGCCCCCAAAACAACGGTCTCGCTGCGCTTTGTGTACGGATATCTGCCAAGTGGCCGCGATGCCAGCTTTTTACAGCGATATGCCGAGCGCGAAACACAGGAGAAGCCGCAGATCCAACGCTTTCAGGACAAGTTGGCTTATTTTCTAGCGCCCGATGCACCGTTTCTTTCGCGGGAAGTGCCTTGGCACGCTTACAATCTGCTTTCGTCGGTCAATACGTTGGACTATTTCAAAACAGCGGTGACACCGCAGGGATCGGCGTATTTGTACTTGCACGGATTTGACGGGGCGCCTCGCGATCATGCGCTGTTTTCGATGCCGTTGGTGTATCTGCGCCCAGATCTGGCACGCGGCAACTTGCGCTTGATCATGGGGATGACGCGAGCAGAAGATGGCAGCATCAGCTACAGCTATCACGGAAACGGCTACTTGGAGAATGCGATCATCCACAAATATCCGTCGGATCTGGATATCTTCTTTTTGGCGTCGATGGCAGAATACCTCGCCGCTACGGGTGATCGGGCCTTTTTGAAAGAAAAGATCCCTTTTCATCCCGGGAATCAAAACGAGTTTGCAGGAAAGCGCCCGTCGTATGCGAAAGACGATACGGTGTTGGATCACGTCCGTTGCGCATTTTATCATCTGAAAGAGTTTGTAAAGCGCGGGCCGAACGGCTTGATTCGGATCTGGGATGGTGATTGGTCGGATGGGATCGTCTGGGAAAATGGCGAAAAGTACGATGCCAACAAAACCATCCAGTCTGGGGAATCGATCCCGAATACGCAGATGGCCTTGTATGCGCTGCCTTTGATGGCCGAAGTGATCGAGTCGGATGATGCGGTGCTTGCGGGAGAGATGCGGGCCTTTGCAGCGGAGCTATTGGAGCCGATCCGAAAAGAGTTTTTGGGGAAGTATTTTGCGCGGGCATGGCTGCGAGATCGCAATGATCAGCCTGTTCATGTGGGGGTGGGCGGTGTGGACTTGGAGTCGCAGCCTTGGGGGATCATGGCGGAGCAGATCCTCGATCCTGCCCAAAAGACGGCGCTGCTCGACCACATACACGAGCGGCTGGACAAGGATTCACCGATCGGACCGCCATTTACGCCCGGGGGGGCGGTGTGGCCGGCGATATCGCAGCTTGTGACGTGGGCGTATGCGCTTCATCAACCCGAACGGGCGTGGCAGACGCTGCTTCGACAGACGTATCATGCACACGCGACGCAATGGCCGGATCTATGGTTTGGGATCTGGTCGGGGGCCGATGGTTTCTTTTCCAAGTCGGGCAATGCGTGGGATAGCGTCGCTACGCCGATGACGGACTGGCCTGTGATGAACCTGAACCAAGATGCGATGTTTCTGCTCGGTTTGTTGCGGGTGGCAGGGATTCGACCTCATCGCAAGGGCATCTTGATCCAGCCGACAGGAGCGCCCAAGACTTTTTCGCTGAAGTTTCCGCTCGTGTCATTGACGGTCGAAGCAAAGAGCGCAAAAGGCGAATACACCGCAGCCAACGACGGCGAAGTTTGGCTGTATTTCAACGCACCGTTTGGACAGACCTTGAAACAAGCGACGTTGCAAACAGCCCAAGGGACGGAGACTTTGACGGGGGCAGGGCCGTTGGGGAAAGCCGTACAGGTCAAAACAGGCGAGATCGTGCGTTATACGATCACTTGGTGAAGGTTGGATTTCGGATTAGGCTTTGGGGATGGTCACTTCCAAGGTGACAGCGCGCAAAAAGGGAGAGAGGCGAAGGCTGTGGACGGGTTGTTGGCTGTCGAGGCAGTCGATGATCTCTTGGAGGTCGGTGCATAGGACCGCCAAGTCTTCGTGTACATCGGGATCTTCGGTGATCTCTTCTTTCTTGGTGGCGTAGGCTTCGATGATCTGTGTGAGCAGGCGGAATTGTTCAAGCAGTGGTGCGAGAGCCGCGACTTCGGGAGTGGAGGATATCTCGATGGCATCGGCCAAATCGTCGCAGATCTCGGCGTCGGCTTTGTTTTGTTCGGGGTTGGTGGAGGGCGTTCTCTGGAGGATCTCTTGGAGTTTGTGGATCTGTTTGACAAAGCCTTGTTTGTCCATCGGGACATAGAGATAATCACGGGCTTTGGCGAGCAAGATGATCACAAAAAGCAAGGCGTAGGCGTGGCCGTAGGGCATGGCTCCGAGGTACCAAAAAAAATCGCCGCCCCACCACGCATCGTCTTCGCAACTGACGATCAAGATCCCGAAGCCGTGAAGAAGCACCACCCAAAAGGCCGCAGTCAGGGCGCTTCGGGAGAGGATGGCAAAGCCTTTGCGCCAGAACAAGCGGAGTCCCCCAACGATCAAGACGGGAATGAGCATATGCCACAACACAAAGGCCCGATAGCTGGTGGGATGGGTGTGGTGGATGTGGTTGTCCAACAGAACTGTACAAAGATAAATGCCGAGTGCTGCGGCCCAAAAGCGTGCTGTTGCGTAAAGCCACGAAGTGCGCTCGACAAATACCCAGATCGCCCACGCAATAAAACCACCGTACAAGAAGATCGAGGAAAAGTCCGGTCCCATCGGCTTCATCAACACAAAGATGTCGATGATCCCTGTGATCGAAAGCGCGACAAAAGCGATCAGAAAAAGCAATTCGCCGAAAGCAGGCGGAGTACGGCGGGGATGAGCCACGCGCTGGAGCTTTTCAGCGGGAAAGATGTCGGAGTAGTAGATGTTTTCGCGATCTTTGACGAGACGGCGGCTAAACAGCAGCTCTTTGTTGTTGACGACCAAGACGTCGGTGGAACCTTCAAACATCCCCCATGCCTGTTCGGAGAGTTTGTCGTCGGCGATCGCGCCGTATTCGAGATCGAGGCTGCTTTTTTCAAATATCTCGTCGCCTTGGAGGACTTCGACGGCGTGTTTTTCGTAAGTATCCACGCGGTATTTTTTGGCGTTGATCGCTTCTTCGGGAGCCCAATAGGCATACGTGACGTTGGGTTGGCCCTCTTCGAGGTAACAGATCTCCCCCGTTTTTTCGTGCCGCAAGACGTGCATCGACCATTCGCTGCGATCGTCGCCTGTACCTTCTGCAAAGCGGATTTGTCCGTCTACAGCGTAGCGTTCGTTGTCGATGAGAAAGAACAAAAAATGATCGGCCATTCGTTTCTCCCTGCGTGAAGGTGGTTGGTGGGGCGGGGCCGATCATACGGGAGGGATAGGAGATTTCGCAAGAGGCTTGGAGATGGGAGCGGTGGAGGGTTGGATCAGGTTTTTTCTTCGACGGGGAGGAGGATGGATTTTTGGCGGAGCAGGGAGACGATCTGGTGGACGGTGGATTCGAGTTGGTCTTCGAGGATGGTGGCGCGGAGGTCGGGTTGATGGGGAGGTTCGTAGAGGGGGGCGCTGCGATGAAAGAGGGGTACGCGAGGATCTTGTTGTGTTTCGAGGCGTTGGAGGCAAACTTCTTGGGGGACATCGATGTCGACGCACAAAAAGCGGTCGGAACCGATGATCTCGCGTGCATAATCGCGGGCAGAGCGGGAGTGGCTATCGCCCGGGTAGATGCAAAGGAGTCCGGCGTTGTTGAGTTGTCGGCAAAGCATGGCGGCTTCTTCGGCAGAATGGAGCAGGCGTTCTTGTGTCATGCCGATGACGTGGCTGGAATAGCCGAGGTCGAACAGCCGGCGTTCGAGAGCGTAAGCAAGCGCGGTGCGGCCTGCTCCCGGGAGTCCCGAAAGCCAGACAGAGACGGGATGTTGGCGGAGTCGTTCGGTGCGTTCGCTTTGGGACACTTCGGATCGAGGGCGGATCAAGCGGGCGTTGGCGCGTTGTTGTTCGAGGTCGGGGGCGATCTCTTGGGGAGGAAGCGGGAGTAGCATCCCTGCGGCGACGGTGTGGTTGGTGAGTGTGTCGATTAAGATAAAAGCGCCCGTGTGTCGGTTGTTTTTGTAGGGATCGAAGAAGAGAGGCCGATGGCAGGTCAAAGAAAGCCGTCCGATCTCGTTGAGGGCGAGGTGGGTGGTGGGGAGGTGGTCAAGGGTATTGGGATCACTTTTCCAATGAACGCGCTCGATGTGGGCTTTTACAGAGCGGGTGGTGTGTTTGATTTGGTAAGCTTTGTTGGGGTCGAGGGGTTGTTCATCAAGCCAAACGACGGTGGCATCGAGGGTATGGGCTGCGTAGGGCGGGGCTTGATCGCTGCGCACCAGCATATCCCCACGGCTGATATCCACTTCATCGGTGATGCGAAGCACGACAGATTGCGGTGCAAAGGCCGTATCGACGGGGCCTTCGTATGTATCGATCGCTTTGATGCGAGAGGTTTTTCCACTTGGAAAGACTGTCACGCTGTCACCTGTGCGGAGCACACCAGAGGCGATGGTTCCGGCAAATCCGCGATAGTCAAGATGAGGTCGCAACACCAGTTGAACGGGGAAACGGAAGGGCTGGTGTTCCACATCACGCAGCAGCGGGACTTCTTCGAGGAAACGCAGCAGCGGGCCATCGGTGTACCAAGGGGTGCGTTCGCTTGGGTGGAGCAAGTTGTCGCCTTTGAGGGCGCTGATGGGGAAAAAGCGCAGGCCGACAAATTCGAGCTTTTCAGCGAAGGCCAAGAATTCTTGTTGGATGGCGTAGAAGACTTTGGGGTCAAAGTCGAGCAGATCCATTTTGTTGATGGCAACGGCAAGATAGGGGATGCCAAGCAGCGAAGCGATATACGCATGGCGCTTGGATTGTTGGAGGACGCCAAGGCGGGCATCGATCAAGATGATGGCAACGTCGGCGGTGGAGGCCCCTGTTGCCATATTGCGGGTGTATTGGATGTGTCCGGGGGTATCGGCGATGATGAACTTGCGTTTTTCGGTGGCGAAGTAGCGGTAGGCGACGTCGATGGTGATGCCTTGTTCGCGTTCGGCGCTGAGACCGTCGGTGATACGGGCGAAATCGATCTCTCCGTCGGCGCTGTGGGCGCGTGCATCGGCGAGTTGGTCTTCGTAGACTTGGTGGGTGTCGTGGAGTAGGCGTCCGATCAGTGTGGATTTTCCGTCGTCTACAGAGCCGATGGCAACGAAACGCAACAGTTCTTTGTTGTTGTGTTGTTCGAGAAACGTGTGGATATCGGTATAAGGTTGTGTGGCAAGCATCCGAGATATCTCCTTGTCTAACAGTGCTCGAAAAGGCGATGAGAAGAGGGCTTACGCGGTTGGGCTTGTTTTGTGGGGTGCTGCCCCACGCCCCGCAAGGGACCAAGGGCCCCTTGACCCCGTGTTTGGCGAAGAGACCACGGGTCTTTCAAGACAACGACTCTGTCGCTTGAGAGAGCGCGAACACAGGTTTTGGGGGCTACTGCGTTGCTTCGATTAGAAGTAGCCTTCGCGTTTTTTGCGTTCCATCGAAGCGGTGGAATCGTGATCGATGACGCGGCCTTGTCGTTCGGAGTGACGGGTTCGGAGCATCTCGTCGATGATCTCGGGAACGGTGGTGGCTTCGGAGCGAACGGCTCCGCTGAGGGGGTAGCAGCCAAGGGTGCGGAAGCGGCAGACGACTTCTTGGGGGGTCTCGTCGGGTTCAAGGGGGAAACGCTCGTCGTCGATGCGGATCAGGGCTCCGTTGCGTTCGACCACAGGGTGTTTTCGTGCAAAATACAACGGAACGACGGGGATCTTCTCGATATAGATGTATTGCCAGACATCCAGTTCGGTCCAGTTGGAGAGGGGAAAAACGCGGATACTTTCGCCTTTGTGGAGGCGGCCATTGTAAAGGGACCACAGTTCGGGGCGTTGGTTTTTGGGGTCCCATTGGTGAAAGCGATCGCGGAAAGAGTAGATGCGTTCTTTGGCGCGGGACTTTTCTTCGTCGCGTCGTGCGCCACCAAAAGCCGCGTCATATCCGCCTTTTTGGAGTGCTTGAAGCAAGGCTTGGGTTTTCATCACGTCCGTGTAGATCTTGCTGCCGTGAGTGAATGGGGAGACGTTGGCGGCGAGTCCTTCGGGGTTGGTGTGGATGAGGAGTTCCAAGCCTTGTTCGGCGCAAAAGTGGTCGCGAAATGTGATCATCTCGCGAAATTTGAAGGTGGTGTCGATGTGCAAAAGCGGGAAAGGTAAGGGGGCGGGGGCAAAGGCTTTTTGGGCCAAACGTACCATCACAGAAGAATCTTTGCCGATCGAGTACAGCATCACAGGGTTGTCAAACTCAGCGGCCACTTCGCGGATAATGTGGATACTTTCAGCCTCAAGCTGACGAAGATGCGTCAGGCGCATCGTGGAGAGAGCTTGGGGGGGGGTTGGCGGATCCGCCGTCAGGTGATGGGAGAGGGACATCGACGTAAACCTTTGTGGGTTGGATGGAATGAAAAGCCGAACCACCAAGCAACAGCGATCGACGCGGTGGTTAGGTGGATTTTTTCTTTTCGAGAACAGTTCGGACGATCGTTAGGGCGGAAGAGAGTTGATGATCGTTTGCGGAAACGACGTGTGCAGGAAGCCGCTCAAGGAGAACACGCTTGCTTAGCCGCGAACGCCCGGGAACATCGAGTGCCTTGGCGACGTGCTGCAAACGTCGGATCGGTACGCGCTCGAGATGTTCTTGGATCTGTTGAAATTCTGTGAGGAGTTTGTCCTTGGCGGGGTGGGGATGTCCCGACATCTTTTTGTCTCCTTGTCTTGGGGGTGAGGTGCGGCTTTGGGGTTTGTGGGTGTTTGGTTTGTTTGCGCTGCACCGTTTCTTAATTTCATAGTAGGGAATATAGGCGAAAACAAGATCTGTCAAGATAAACCTTGACAGGGTGGGCTTATCTTTGTATTTCCTAATTTCCAGATAGGAATAGCACAAGCGCGTGCTTTTGTGTGGCGAGGGAAACATGGCATGGTTGGGTGTGATCGGGATGTGGATGATCGAAGGTTCGTATATTCCGCAGTTGGTGCGGTTGTATCGGATCAAAGATGCAGAAGACTTTAGTCCGTGGTTTCCGCTGCTGAATTTCTTGGGTCGTTTGTGTGCGGTGATTTATACGGTGCATCGGGGGGATTGGGTGTTGGCGTTTGGATTTTTGATGGGGATGGGGTTGCGGGCGACGTTGTTGGGTCAGGTGGTGTATTACAAGCGCAGAACGCGCTTGATGCGAGCGATGGAGCAGCAGTTTGAGGCAGCCCGCCAGACTTCTGCGATCCAAGAGGATTTGGCGATCGAGGACGCAGAAGTTTTTGCGAAAGAGCTACCGTTGGAAAGTCCCGTTGTTGTAGGGAAGTGGTGATGTGCGGGACAAACGACGGGGAGAGCGAAGAGGGTGGACTTGTGAGCGAGCGGGTGGGCTTGTGATCGAGCGGTCGTGGAGTATTGAGCCGAAGGGATGGGGGTATTGAGCCGAAGGGATGTGTTATACGAAATCCGCCCATCGCGTCCACGAAAGATGTAGGGGCAGCCCCCATACGCGCTAGGTTAAGCCATGGTT
>CAUJFU010000011.1 GCA_963169055.1 Myxococcota bacterium | reverse complement strand
CTCACCCCTTCCGTCAACGTCAAGAAGGCCACCACTCGGCTGGCCGCCCGAACCACCACCCTTATCCAAAGAAAGGGCGGCGCTTCCTCCCCCCTCTAAAGAAGGGGGTCTCCGCGCCTTAAAAACGATGACCAGAAAGTTCTTGTGCTTGCTGCTTTTTTCAAGCCTGCTCCCTCTCGGTGCGCTTACACAAGGTTGCGCCAAACCATCTTGCTCCCAATACGCCGAACAACTCGCCGCTTGCGAAGACAAAGTCCTTGCTGATTTTGGCGACAAACAAGAAGCCACATGTAAACGCGGCCAAGCCAACCAATGCACCGCCGGGCAGATCTGCACTCAACCCCCCGGTGAGGCTTTTGCATCATGCTACACCCCGGGAGAGGCACTCAAAAACTTCAAAGAGATGCTCACCGTTGCGCAGCGTTTGTGCGACGATGTGTTTGCAGGCCGCCAAAAAAAATACATGGACTGCATCATCAAAGCAGGCTGCAACATCAAGGATGCCAACAAATGCACCGATCAACTTGTCTCCTTGAAAAAGCAAGCTGAACAAGTCGGGCAGTTGGGCGGATTTCTCGCCTCTTTTGCAGCTTTCTTGATCGCCTCCGTCTTCTTTGGCGGTTTGTTGTTGTTTGTCTTGCTCAAACTCACAGACCGCGCCAATCCGAAAAACACCATCACACGGGCGATTTTTGTCAGTATCGGAATCGGTTTGTTCACGTTCCCTCTGGTGTACGCCTCTCCCCTGCTTGGAGTGTTTATCTCGTCAAGCATCTTGTTTGGTGTGGTCATGATCGTATACCAACAAGGGGCGTTTCTTTCGACCGCCTTGACGGGTTCTCATATCGTCTGGGTCCAACTGTTCTTCACCTTCATCGTCTCCGCCGAAGTCATGCACGGCCCCGCTTGGATCTCCCAAGCCGAATTCTTCCGCATCCAGATCGTGAAACAACACGAGACCGTCGCCAAGTCGATCTCCGATATCGAAGGCGAGCGTAAACGCTACGCAGAAGCCAAAAAACGCGCCGCCGAAGAAGAAAAGAAACGCAAAGAAGAAGAAGCTACAGCCAAGAAAAAAGCCGAAGAAGAAGCCAAGAAAAAGGCCGAAGAAGAGAAAAAAGAATAAGCTCCCTTCGTCCTCAAAACCTCGCGCTCAAAAAAACGCCCTCCAAAAGCGCCGATCGTGCGCCAAAGGCTCTGTTTGTTGTGCCGCCTGCTTTCGCCCCTCGTCCTGCTTTGCCTTTGGGCTTGCTCCCCACCCCCACCCTCTCGCATCACACCCTCTGCACACGTCTCCCTCGATAGCCGCCTGACGCTTTGGCTGTCTCAACGCCCTTCCTTGCCTTCTTTGCAAAACCCGCCCATACGCCTGTCTTTTTCTCCACTCCATCGCCCCAAACACCCGACATCTTCGCCACAAATCCAACAACACCCGCCCACCTCTACCTTTCTTCTACCTTCTGCCTCATCGCTTTTTCCTTCCACCCCGCTGTCTTTTCCTGCGTGGCTTGCCCCACTTACCCATTACCAAGTCATCGAAAATGTCCCGATATTCCGCGTTCTCCTCGACGCCCCCCCCCAAACTCATCAAAAGCTACAAGCCCAAGGGATCGAAGTATCCGCCCAAAGCAACGGAGTCTTTGCCGCTTGGATGCCGCTTTCTGCAATCGACACGCTGCTCCATTCTTCCAATCCACCCCGTGCGATCGCCCTTAGCGAACCCCTCAAGCCTCATCTCAACGTCAGCGCCCCGCTAATCGGCGTTCCACAAAGCCGCGTCACCTACGGACTCGATGGGCGCGGCGTGATCATCGGCGTGATCGACTCGGGCCTTGATCTTCGACATCCAGCGTTTCGGCGTTTTGATGGAAGCTCCCGTGTATTGGCCGTGTTGGACTATTCTCTCCCCGCCGTCGAAAGCAAGCGCCCTCCCCGCCTGTTTCTCAAACCAGAGATCGATCAAGCCCTCCAAAACAACACACCTCTCCTCCACCAAGATATCCCGGGACATGGAACGCATGTCGCAGGAATCGCCGCAGGCAACGGGAAAAGCAAGGAGGGCGATTCGCCTTATGTGGGAATGGCTCCGCGTGCAGATCTCGTGATCGTCAAGGCTCTGCGCGAAGGACAAGGTGAATTCGATAGCGGTGATCTCCTTGAATCCGTTGCCTTCGTTCATCAATTCGCCAAACTTTCCCGAAAACCCTATGTGATCAATCTTTCGCTCGGCGGTCACCAAGGCCCTCACGATGGAAGTACACTCTTGGAACGTGCGCTGGCGGCTTATGCAGGCCCCAAGCTCCCCGGGCAGATCTTGGTCGCTTCTGCCGGGAACGAAGGCGATCGCTCGATCTATTGGGGAGGATGGGCGCATCCCGAAGCGCCAGCGCGGATCAAACTGGTGATTCCGGGGCAACAACCCCTCTCCGCAGAAAAAGCCCCCGCCCGTGTTCTTCTTGAATGTTGGAGTGACGCACAAGCGTCCTTGGCTTTCTCGATCCGCGCTCCCAATGGACAGGAGATCGCACGGTTTGAGGCAAACCAAGGCACGGAAACGCCCATCGTTAGCGACGTTGGAACATTGGCCGTCTCGACACGCACAGACGGCACCCCGCCCACCCGACGCCTTTGGGCGCTGTTGCTGTCCAACGGCCCATCTTCTCCCCTTGCCACCGGCACTTGGACCCTCGAAGCGCAAGGAACCGCACATCCTCTCCACATCTGGATCGCCCAAACACGCCTCCCCGAAAGCAGCGCTTTTTTTCTAAATCCCCCGACCACGGGCTACACCATCGCCATGCCGGGTTCTGCGGCCTCCGTCATCACGGTGGGTTCGTATAATGCCCGAACAGCGTGGCAAAACGCAGAGGGGCAACTCGCCCAAGAATCCATCCCAACAGGCACACTCTCCAGCTTTTCCAGCCAAGGACCCACCCCCGACGGGCGGCCCAAGCCCGAGATATCCGCCCCCGGGATGTACATCGCCTCCACCACCTCAAGCGCGCAAACGCCCCCCCTTCGCGCCCAACTCGATACCCCCGCCTACCACATCTCCCAAGGAACCAGCCAAGCCGCACCTCACGCCGCAGGCGCGATCGCACTCTTGCTCCAACAATCCCCCCAATTGGACCTTGAACAGGTCCGCAATCTGCTGATCCGCAGCGCTCGCGCAGACGCCACCACCACACAGCAACTCTATCACCCCCTCTGGGGATTCGGAAAAATCGACCTGTTGCGCGCACTCCAAACCCTCCAAAAACAAAGCGCCACCGCCCCTGATCCAAACACCTCTTCCTTTGGCATCCTCCATCCTCAACTCCCCGCAGATGGGCGTTCTGAGACCACGCTCTTTTTGATCCCAAAAGATCGAGACGGTGTCGCGATTACCCGCGATGACCTGTTGATCCGCGTAGAAAGCACACATGGCGAAGTCCTCGGCCCTCCACGCGGCGCAAGCGAAGGCATCTATCAACTCCGCCTGCGCGCTCCCCACACTCCTGCTCAAGCCACCCTTCGCGCTTGGATCAACGGAAACCTCCTTGAAACCCAACCCACCCTGCTCTTTCTCCCTTATCCTAACGGCCCTTGGCTCTCTGGATGCCAACCCTTCTCCTCTTCGCATCTTTCTTTGTGGCCCTTCTTCTGCCTGTTTTTTCTTCTCCTCCTACGCAAGAAAAAACACCGCCCTTGATCCCTCCTTGCCTTTTCCACCCAGATCGACCATAGAAACAAAAGCGACGATCTTCTCTCATGGCTCTCTCGCCGACAAAGATCCCAACCCACGGTGTTCTCATGGCTCTCTTTGAAGTGACTTGGCCCGACGCTCCCTCCCTCCTGATCTCCGCAACCTCCACAGGACGCGCCCTTCAGTGGGTACAACGAACCTACGGACCCCAAAGCCTCTTTTCGATCCAAGATATCTTCCTTATCGAAGAAGAAAGCTTCTTACTTGTCCAACGGGACGGATGGATCGACCTCGAACAACACCTCCCACCTTTTCGTTTTTGCCCCGAACAATCCTCACGCTGTTTTCTCGTTCACCACCACGATGATCCCCAACGCAAGGCTGTTTTCGTTGTCGATCACCTCAGCCATCTCCCCGCCCTGATCCTTTGGCATTTTGAGATCCTCGACGAAGCCGCTGTCTGCGACGAATCCACCGTCCTTGATACATGGGAAGCCCGCCACAACACCTTTCACTTGCTCGAAATTGACACCGAAACCGAAGGGATTCTTTTGCTTTTTCAAGACGCTGCCACCCCTTCCGAAGAAGAACTCGACGCCGCCTACACCGTCGAGCAATAACCGCACGATCACCGCTGCTCCCCTCCTGATCGGCCTTTTGTTGATTTCTAACTACCCAAGATCACAGTCTTTTCAATGCCTTGCCTTGCAATCCGATCTTCGCTGCGTTATGATGCCGAAATATCCTACAGGCTTGGCGCTTGGGACATCCTGCTTGTTTTCAAGCAGCGCGTCACAAACGTGCGGCGAGATAGCCGCCACCAAGCCCACCGTCAACATCTGACCTAAGGATGCTAGAATGAGTGCGTTTGATCGGGACTTTGGTCGCCAATTCGGTAAAGTAGAACAGACAGTCCTTATCGACGATGCCGCCGTCAAACTCAGCAGACGCTACCCGAGAAACACCGCTGAGCTCGCCCAAGAACACCGTTTGTTGGTGGTCGATCCCACAGGAGAAGAATGGGAATGCCCGATCCGTGGCGAAGTCATGGTCGGTCGCGCCGAAGACAACGATATCTCGCTCGAAGATCGCGCCGTCTCCCGCCATCACATGGCCATCAACACCGACGGTAAATTGTTTTGGTATCAAGATCTTAACAGCGGCAACGGCACCCAAGTCAACGGCGAATTCTCCACAGAGGGTTGGCTGACCGGCGGCGAAGAACTCGTCGTCGGAAACTCTCGCCTCTATTTCATGGTCCCCGATCACCTCGCCAACGCCGAAAAAGAAGCCTCGAACGCACAAAAACAAGACGCTGCTGGAGACGAACAACGCGCTGCCTCCAGCGACATACTCCCCCAAGCCCTCCCGATCGCCCCCATCAAAGAGTCTCCCAAAAAGGCCGAAGGATCGGCTCTTGGACTTGTCGTCTTTTTCGTGTCCTTCATCGCCCTCGGTGGCGTCGGCTATGTGGGGTATCGTTATTATTACCCGAAACCGCAACCACCCCCCGAAAAGAAATCCACCCCTCTCGAAGTGGTCCTCGAACATTTCAATCGAGGCAAGGCGTTGGTGAAAGACAAAAAATGGGCCGAGGCCGATCAAGCCCTTCGCATGGCTGCAAGCATCACCGACGGCAACCCCATACGCTCCGATATCCTCGGTTATGTCCGCCTCGTTAGCAAAGAACTCTCCGCGCAAAATATGCTCAAACGCGCACGCACTCTGTATGTCGACGAAGACAAACCCGTCGATGCCATGCGCCTCCTTACAAAAATCCCCGAAGATACGGACTCTTTTCACAACGCACGCCAGCTTCAACAACGCATCTACAAAAAAGAGATCCAGCCCAAACTCGCTGCCGCCAACCTCGCTGTCGCTGCAAACCAACCCGACCTCGCCAACAAACACATCCAATCCATCCTCAAGATCGATCCCGACTACAAAGAAGCGCTCGACCTCAAACAAAAGATCGACGCCGGAACCACCGTCAAGATCGAGGAAAAAAAGCCCGACGCTCCACCCGAACGACGCTCCACTCGACGCTCCACCCGACGCTCCACCCAACGCCCCAGAAGTTCAGGGAATCTTCAACAAGGCGTGTCTCTCTACAACAGCGGTCGGTACGCCGAGGCGATTATCTACTTCCGCCGCCTTGAAAGTAGCGGAAGTTCCCGAGGTGTCCGAAAAAATGCCGCAAAATACAAACGCCATGTCACCGAATTTCAACGCAACGTCAACGTCGGCATGAGCGCGGCTGCTTCGGACGAGACATCGCGGGCCATCAGCCACCTTTCACGCGCTGCGCGTGCCGATCGCAGCCTTGGGGGAGGTCGCCGCTCTTATTATGCGCGTTCCTACGCCCGCGTCTTGCACAAACGCGGCACAAGCTTGATCAGCAGCAAACAATACATGGCCGCCTTCAACGATCTCAAAGAAGCCAGCCGACTCGACCCCGCCAACGCCCTGATCAAAAACAGCCTCTCGCAAATCCGCAGCGGCGCGAAAAAAATGCTCGAAGAAGCCCAAGTCCTCAAAGATGTGGACAACAACGAAGCCAAACGACTGCTCATGCAGGTCATGCGCATCCTCCCCTCTTCGGATCCCCTCCACCAAAAGGCCAAACAGCTACTCAACTAAACCAACACGCTCTCCCCTCCACGTCCAAACATGCCCTTCCGATCAAGGCTTTGCGTGAAAGCACCATCTGACTCACGCGTGGCCCCCCACAAGGCCGAGAACTGTGGAGGCTTCCGATCGAGGCTTTGCGTGAAAGCACCATGCGACGATACTTCCAATCCACCTTTGGATTCCTCTACTACGAACTCCGCGATCCCACCAGCCCAACACGCGAAACATGGCGTCGGCTGCGCAACGCCACCCTCAGTATGCTTGTTCTCCTTGGCATCGGCACCGAAGGCTTCTACCTGATCGGGCAAGGGCGATGGCCTTTCTTCGAGTGCTTTTACTTGACCGTCATCGCCATCTCCACCGCTGGCTTTGGAGAAACGATCCCGATCTATGAAAGCCCCTATGGTCGGCCTTTTATGGTGTTTCTTTTGTTTGCCAGTATGTGGATCAACTACTACTTCATCTCGACCATCACCGCCGTATTTCTCGGTCGAGAGTTCCAAGACCTTTGGTGGAAACGAACCATGGAATACCTTAGCTCAAAACAAAAAGACCACATCATCGTCTGTGGTGGCGGTGAAACCGGCATCTATGTGGTCAAAGAACTGCTCGACTCGCAACACGATATCATCGTCGTCGATACCAACGCCGCACGTATCAAATTCTTGCAAGACCAATTCGGCCAGTTTCCCGCCGTGATCGGAGACGCCACCGAAGAAGCCATCCTCCGAAAAGCTGGCATCGAACACGCCTACGGATTGGTCACCCTCCTTTCTTCGGACAAAGACAATCTTTTCATCTCCATCAGCGCAAGGCGTATGAACCCCCGCCTCAAGATCGTGTCCAAAGCCATCGAATTAAACGCCTTTGAAAAACTCAAGAGCGCAGGTGCCAACCAAGTCGTTTCCCCCAACTACATCGGAGGCATCCGCATCGCCGCCGAACTCGTCCGCCCCCACGTTGTCCAATTCCTCGATCTCCTCACAAAAAATAACGAACTCAACCTCTGCATCGAAGAATTCACCCTCCCCGAACGCTCTTCTTATATCGGAAAACAACTCAGCGAGACCGATCTTCGACAAAGAGAGCTTCTTTTGCTCGCCGTGTACTCGCCCAATCGCGGCACTTGGTCTTATAACCCCTCCCCACACCACACTTTTGAAGCGTTATCGACCTTGATCGTACTCGGTCACATCGACGCCATCGAATCCTTTCGAAAGCAACTCAAAAGATAATCACCACCCCAAAAAAGCGACGACTCCCACCACCCACGACGCCCTGTCCAAGGCGAAAAAGAAAGCCCAAAGCCTTTTGCTCAGGGGAAAAAGCTGCGGCTGTTGCGTTCTTCTTCTTGACGGCGATCCGGCAAGCGCTTTTCTTCGCGTTCTTGCTCTTCTTTGCAATCGATGCACAAATCCGCCATCGGACGGGCTTTTAGACGGGGATAGCCGATCTCCACACCGCACTCGGTGCAATAGCCAAATTCGGGATCAGTTTTCATCCGCAGCAAGGCTTTTTCAATTTTGGAAAGCAGATATTTTTCACGGTCGCGGAGGCGCAGTTCTGTCACCTGCAAGCTCTCGTCGGTCGAGATATCGATCGAGTCCGCAGGCAAAGGCTCCCCCGCGTTCACTTGTTCGGAGATACTTTGGCGAGCCGCCCGCAAAAGCTGATCCTTTTTCGATTCAAGGATCTCTTCAACCTCTTTTCTTTGCTCAGGTGTCAGATAATGTTCCATCTGCGCAACTCCTTCCATCCCTCCCAACGGGGTGTTGCCCGCTGGTGCCGTATCCTCACGGCGTTTTGATATCGCACCACTTCCCTCTCACGGAACCATCCAACTAGCCGATGTGTTTGTGGTACGCACACAGACTCTCTTGATGTCTTGACGGCGCAGGAAAAATCTTCTTCACAAGATCTTTCTTGGCCACGTTCCGCCTTGTGTCTTGCGGTGCATCCAAACAAACCCTCTGGACAACAAAACACAAAGTTGCCTTTCTTAGCAAGAGGTGGTTTCCTCTGTCAAGGGCAACGACTCGCTCAACAAATCCGACGTCTCATCAAAGATCAACCTCGTTGCAAAAGACACACAACAAAAAAGACCGTTCTTCCGAGAAGAAGATCAGTGCGCTTGGAGCGAGTCCATCGAACCACCCGATACCAACGCCCGAACAGGCGACGAAGCAATCTTGGAGGCTCGCGAATACCCTAGACTGACCGATGTCAGCCCAAAAAGTGGCCGCGAATTTGATCCCCTGTCACCCCCTTGTCAAGAGCAAGGCGTAAAAGAAAAAGGAAGACCACACCCGTTCCCTTCCCCCGAGCATCTACAAAGGGAACAAATGCCAACAAGGAGCATCTCATGTTGAACCCAGAGCCCCCTTCGCACAATCTTCTTGTTCTCAGCGACCTACACCTCGGCGAACAAGTCCCTCAAGAAGATCGCGCCTCTGTTCAACAACGTGTCTCCTTCCAAGATCAACAATTTTCCGCCTTTTTGCACTACTACACCCAACACACCCACCAAAATAAGCCGTGGCGCTTGGTCATCGCAGGCGATCTGCTCGACTTTATGCACGTCCACGTCCCCCACGAAGACGACCGGTGGTACGTCCCTGCATGGGATCAAGAAGGTGCTCTGCTCAAGTTACGCCATCTGTTTGCGCTGTATCCTCGGATATTTCGGGCAATGGCGGCGTTCCTGAACGCGGGTCACCAGATCTACATCATCACCGGAAACCACGACGCCGAACTCAACCTGCCCTCCGTTCAAAACCTCTTCTACGAACAGATCCGCCAGATCGCCCTCGAAGCCCATTGTGCCTCTCTCCTCTCCACACTCAGCCGACAACTCCACTTCTGCCCTTGGTACTACGCCGAAGAAGGCATCCTTCACATCGAACACGGACACCTTCATGATCGCCTTTGTACGGTCGAATCTTTCTTACAACCCGACCTCCACACCTCCATGCG
>CAUJFU010000010.1 GCA_963169055.1 Myxococcota bacterium | reverse complement strand
TGTCCCCCCACCCAACGCTGCGAAAGCGGAAACTGCCGTATCCCGGGCGGTGGAAAATACTTCGATATCTGCACAGACAAAAAGCCCTGCGGCCCCGGTTACAACTGCCTCGAACTCCAAAATGGCAACAAAGCCTGCCTTCAACTTTGCGGTGCCAATGCTCCTCCCCACTCAGGACTCCCCAGCACCCCGGGCGCTCCCTGCAACAACGGCCAATGCTCCCAAGGCACTCAGTGTTTTTCTCTCGGCGCGGGGAGCAATGTCTGCTTCCCTGAATCCTGCAACAACGGCGTCTGCACAAGCGGCGGCCAATGCTTCCAGATCCCCCGCGTAGGCAACCACTGCCTCTGTCAAAAAGATGGCGACTGCACCACAGGCTTTTGCAACACCGCGATCCTTAGCCAGATCTTTGGCGGTTCCTACGGTGCTTGCGCGCCCAAACCTGACAACTACCCGTGTGAAAAAGACTTTTTGTGCCTTGACTTTTCCAGCAGCAAAGGCTGCACAGGACAAAGCCAAGCCTGCGTTTGCCGACCGGGACCCAATGTCAAAACCCGTGCGGTCGGCGACACTTGCAACGCCTATATCGAAGACTGCAAGCCCGAAGCTGACTGCGTCGCAAGCAGCAACTCCCCACGAGACGGCATCTGCAACGAACGCTGTAACCCCCGAATCACCGGCCAATGCAAATCAGGCGGAGGTTGTATCATCCAAGGCGCGAACAGCTTTTATTGCGGTTGCAGTACACAAGTTCCCTGCCCACAAGGCAGCGAATGCCGCAACATCAACCCCTTTACAGGGCAAGGCATGTGTGCCAGCGCCGCCCTCGATTGCGGCAACAAGACCTGCCAAGCCGACAAAGGCGAAGACTGCGCCACTTGCCCCGCCGATTGCGCTTGTCAAAACGGCCTCAATTGTCAAGCAGGTGCTTGTGTTGCCGCAGGCTCTTGTGGCAACGGAACATGCGAAGCTGACAAAGGCGAACACTGCGGCTCTTGCTTCGCCGATTGCGCCTGTCCAAGCGGCCAATCTTGTCAAAACAACACTTGCCAACCCATCCCCACCCAAACCTGCGGAGATGGAAAATGCGAGGCCGACAAAGGCGAACATTGCGGCTCTTGCCCCACCGATTGCGCCTGTCCAAACGGACAATCTTGTCAAAACAACGCCTGCAAAACGCCCGCTCCCACCCTGCCCTGCCCTGTCGAGGAACAGCGCGAAGAATGCGATGTCGAAGGCAACAACTGTGCGATGGTTTGTGTCACCCCCAATACAGGCTGCGGATGCCAAAGCGCTCCCTTTCACCAACCCGTCTTGTGGTTCGGTCTTTTATTCTTTCTGCTTCTCCACCTCCGCCGCAAGCCCTAGCCACCGCACCGAAAATCACTCTCATGCCACAGAAAAAAGAAAGAACAGAATAAGCACGCGACCCCATACGTCTTTTAGCGTGTTGAAAAGCGAGCGGCTTGTTGGGGTTCGCATCACCTCCAACAAACACAACGCTTTTCCCCGCAAGGCGCCCGACAGAAAAGGACGAGAGACCGCCATGGAGGCACAACGCACCCAACAAGACGTACGCTTGTTTCGCCCTTTCCCCGCACAAGCCCGTGCATTCTTTACCACTTGCGTCGAGATAAAGCCATGAGAAATAACCGTTCCAGCGATTCCATCGAGGCTTTCGTTCTAAACGAAGACACTCTCCACGCAGGAACCCGAGAAACACCCGCTGCTCTTTCTGCGCACACTCTTGCTGCCCTCGCGCAACCCACCCTCTTACACGAAGTCTTTGAGCGCCAAGTCCGCATCACCCCCGACAACGTGGCTGTCGAGTTTTTTGAAAAACGACAACAACTCACCTACCGACAACTCAATGAAAAAGCCGATGCCATCGCAGTCCTGTTGAAAGAACGCGGGATCAAAGCCAACGAGATCGTCGGACTTTATCTGCCCCGAAGCATCGAGCTTTATATCGCGATGCTCGGTATCCTCAAGGCAGGGGGAGCTTATCTCCCGATCGACGTCGAGTTTCCCGAAGAACGTATCCTGTTTACGCTCGAAGATGCCGAAGCCCGCTTGGTGATCACGCACCAACCACTGCTTCAACGCCTACAAAACAGCCCGAGCGAACCCCTTGAAATCCAAGAGTTGTTGCTGCAAGCCACCCAAGTCACCCAAGACGATATCTGGCAGATCCGACAACAACGCGGAAATCCCCAAGACCTCTGTTATATCATCTACACTTCTGGCACAACTGGCCGTCCCAAGGGCGTTTGCATCTCTCACATCAACGTGATGACATTCGTTCAAGCGATCATCGATCTCTACGACATGAGCGAACAAGATCGTGTACTTCAAGGCTTTTCTACAGCGTTTGACGCCTCCCTCGAAGAGATCTGGATGGCCTTTTCCGCAGGCGGAACCTTGGTGATCGGCACACAAGACACCATGCGCGCCGTAGACGAACTCCCCCACAAACTCCGAGAGATGGAGATCTCCGCTTTCTCCACCGTCCCGACTTTGCTCGGCGTGATGGCCAAAGAAGAACTGCCCGCCTTACGCTTGTTGATTTTTGGTGGAGAAGCCGCACGCGCAGATATCATCGAAAAATGGGCGGCTCCACACAGACGCTTGATGAACGGCTACGGACCGACCGAGTGTTCCGTGGTCTGCACCTTTACATGGTGCCAACCCCACGAACCCGTCACCATCGGCGGCCCCCTCCCACGCTACGAGATCGCCGTCATGGATGCCCAGCTTCAAAAAGTCCCAAACGGCCAAGAAGGCGAGCTGTGCGTCGGAGGCCCCGGCGTCTCTTTGTTGGGCTATTTGAAACGCCCCGATCTAAACAAAGAAAAATTCTTTACTCAAAACGGCGTTCGCTACTATCGAACAGGCGACCTTGTCCGACTCAATGATCAAGGCAAGTTGCTCTACTTAGGGCGGATCGACTCGCAAGTGAAGATTCGCGGATACCGCGTAGAACTCGAAGAGATCGAAACACACATCATCCAAGCGCTTGCTCGCGCAAACGATCTGAACCACCATTGCGAGGGTGCGATCGTCACCGTCCAGCAAGACGAGACAGGCGCCCCTCATCTCGTGGCATTTTTGATCCAAGAACAACCTTCTCCCTTTTCGATCCAAATGCTGTTGGCTCCTTTGCGCGAAAAGATGCCCTCCTACATGATCCCGACGCAGGTCGTCTCGCTCGCCCCCACCGCCATCCCACGCATGAACAGCGGAAAAGTCGATCGCCGCGCACTACCCGCCTTTTCTGCTTGTACAGCTTTGAGCCACGAGGCCGCCGACACCTCTTGGGATTCTCCCCTCGCAGAGGGCGCTTCGACAGAACAACGTCTTCACCATATCTGGCGCAGCGTCCTACAACAGCCGATCGGCCTCGAAGACTCCTTCTTTGATTGGGGCGGAAACTCCGTTCTTGCCGCCCAAGTCATCTCACGTTGCCGCCAAGACGCTGAACTCTCGATCCTCAGCATCCGCGATCTCTATCAACATGAAAATGTTCGCAAATTACTTCTGCGCTTGCGCGAGCGTCAACAAGCCTTGCGCCCCCAAACCGCTCCAAACCAAGAGCCTTCCACCGACGCTTCCATCCACACACGTTCCCAAGCCCTACCCAAACCCCATCGCGTGGCCTACACCAAGTTTTTGGCAGTGGCCACTTCGCAATTGGCCCTGATGCTGACAGGAATATTTGCTGGATCGATCTTCTTCTTTGGCAGCCTCTACACCGCCTTTCATCTGACCAAACAAACCTATACCGCCTCGCCCGCCCAAATCCCCTCCGTCAGCCCGCTGCTTTGGGTTGGGGCCGCGATCGCGTTCTTCTTGCTCTTGCCTGCGCTGTTCTTTGTCGGTGGCGTGTTCTGGGCGCTCTTTGTCAAGTGGGTGCTCGTCGGGCGATTTGAAGAAGGAGATTATCCTGTTTGGAGTTGGGGATATTTCCGTTGGTGGATTCATAAAACCCTGATGGGTCCTGCGCGTGCCTTGGCCGAATCTTTTGTGGGGACGCCTTTTGCGCCGTTCTTTTATCGTATCTTGGGGGCAAAGATCGGAAAAGACGTATACATCGGCATTCCGCTACATGAGCCAGACCTGCTCACCATCGAAGATGGAGCCACGCTCTCGGATGGTGCGAACCTTCGCACCCACGCATTCGAGCGCGGTATCCTCAAACTGCGGCGCATCCATATCGGCGCGCATGCGTTTGTCGGTTCGCAAGCCATCGTACGCGGCGGAGCGCGGATGGAACAAGGCTCTCGCTTGCATCCGCTTTCTTGCTTGATCGAAAACACCGTCTGTCCGCCCTCTTCGGAATGGCGTGGCTCTCCTGCCGCACCGATTCAAGAACCCACCAACCTGACCACGCTGCTCAACCAACACGACCAACAAACCCGTCCCGAGGCGGGTTGGGGACGTTTCCAAGATCGCCTGAGTGTCTTCTTTTGGCAATCCGCCTACTCTTACGTCTTTCAGTTAATCCGCAGCGTCCCTTACTTGATTGAATTCGCTGCGCTATTGGCTCTACAGTACACAACGGGCGCAGTGTTGGCGCTCAACCTCTGGATTTTGCTCCCTGCCGCCTTGTTGTTTTCAACGCTGCGCTTTTCTCTGTTGCTTGCATCGATCATCGCCGCAAAGTGGCTGCTCACGGGCCGCGCCGTCGCTGGAACGTACGCGATCAACAGCCGAGAATACGTCAAACGCTGGTTTACAGCGCGTCTGATGCACTTGTTTGTCGATCCGGGCGGAACTCGCGGCGTCACCGAAACCATGCTGATGCCCTACGCTTGCCGTTGGTTGGGCATGAAGGTTGGGAAGAACTCGGAGATCTCGGATGCTCGGGGATGGCAGCCTGATCTGATCTCGATTGGTGACGGAGTGATGATCGCAGACGCTTGTTATATCGGCGCTCCCGTGATCCATCGCGGTTTGATCACCTTGGGAGAAGTTCAGATCGGAGATCGCTGTTTCATCGCCAACGCCGCACACATCCCGATCACCACGCCACGTGTGGAAAATGGTTGCCTCGTCGGTGTTCTCTCGATCGCCCCCGACAAAATGGAAGTCGGAAGCGACTGGTTGGGTTCTCCTCCGATGCGACTTCCTCGTCGCATTCGTCATACACCTCCTGATGCACTGACGTGGCATCCCCCCAAACACCTGATCATCGCACGCGGCATCTTCAACTATTTCAAGATGGTCACGCCTGGAACGCTCCCCGAGATGCTCTTTTGGATCACGCTCAAGATCAGCGTCCTCGCCTACTTGGGCGTCTCGCTGGCTGCCTTCTTTCTGCTGTTTCCCCTGATCATGCTCGCCTCGACCTTCGCGACCTTGATGTTGCCTGTCGCGGCCAAGTGGCTTTTGATCGGTCGCTACAAAAGCGGCGAGCGCTTCTTTTGGACTTATTGGATGTGGCGCTCCGAAGTCGCCTACGAGATCGAACTTTTCATCATGTCGAGCTTTGGCGAGGCTTTCGGAGGAACCCCCCTCATGGCTTGGTGGTACCGCACCAAAGGAACCCAAATCGGCAAAGCGGTTTGTATCTTTGGAGGTGTCGTCATGGAAGCCGATCTCACAACGATTGGGGATTACACCTGCGTCGAAGGATTCTTACAAACTCACCTCTTCGAAGATCGCGTGATGAAACTCGGCGAAGTCCGTATCGGCTCCGATTGCACCGTTGGAAACGAAGCCTGCGTTCTGTATTCCTCAGAAATGGGCGACTGCTCTAGCCTCGCTGATCTTTCGCTGATTATGAAAAGCGAAACCTTCTTACCGAACCACCACTACCGTGGCATCCCCGCAGAAAACGTCCCCGCTTAAATCCTCCCTACCCGCTTAAATCCTCCCTACCCCTCCCCCAAACGCCGCTTCTGTCCAAACGCTAAACAAGGGTTGATGGGAAGAAGTTGGGCGCAGACGCAAAAGGGACAACTCTTTGCGCGATCCTTCGATAATTTCGCGTTGCTTTTGTACAACCCGATCAAGGCGCATGATGCGCCCCCTACCGAACGGAGATCAACCGATGCCCATCAAAAACGATCCAAGCGTCGTCCGCCAACAGCTTCAACAAGCTCTGAAAAACGGCGTACTGAGCCAAGGTGAATCCAGCAAGATCCTGAAATCCATTGAAAAAGACGGTGTCACGCAAACCGAAGTGGATACCGTGGTGGAAACCCTCAAACAAGCCTTGGGCGATGGTATCAGCGGCACAAAGCTCGATACCAGCACCGCTTCGCGCCGCGCCACCGTCAACCAACTCTTGGGCCAGCTCGACAACAAACAACCGCTGTCCGTAGAAGGGCGAGAAAGAGCGCGCACAGGTTCTGTCAGTTGGTTGGATCTGATGGTTCAGCAAAACAGCTTCACAGGAGCGATCGAGCCTCTCGCTGAAAAGTCCTTCGCAAGGGGTGTTGTGGGCGTCGAAGATGACGGATCCTTGGCCCTTGACAACACGCTGCTCAAGATGGACACGCAACCCGCCTCAGCTCAGCTTAACGAAGCTCTCTGGAGCCTCACCAAATCCGGCCAGATGCAAAGCGTCCCCGCAGACCGCTTGGGCGCACTCCAAGAAAAACTCGTCCAAGTGATGCAAACCCAACTCTCCGTCGAACAAGAAGCCCCCGGAAAATACCGCCGATTTACCGCCGCCACCGCCGCTGCGGGTGCGCTCGCAGACACCGCCGAAAAATGGGACGGCAAGACCATCGACGCTGTTCTTGCCCAAGCCAAAACGGCCCCCGCACCCCTCATGCAAGCCCTCTTGCTACGCGGTTTGGAAAAAGCCACCCTCAGTGATACCCAAAAAGCCACTCTCGCCGAGATCAAAAAACCTGATCAATCCGAAAAGCTCCTCGAAACCTTCGACAAACTTCGTACAGAAAACCTGCAAATCGATTGGAAAAAAGTCGACGGCGAGACTGCGCAATTTGGCCTGAACGCTTTGACTTTTGCCAAAAATGAGGCCGCCGTTGAGAACATCACCAACGGAATGAAAACATGGAAAGAGCTGAACAACGACTACAGCAAGCCTTGGGATGGTGAAGAAGTCGGACACATGAGCCGTATCCTCGAAGGCTATGTCGAAAAATATCCCCAATCCTCCTTTGTGTACGGCACCTTCGCCACAGACGCTCCCAAAGAGATCGCCAACATCACCAACGCACGCGTTGTCGAGTCGCTGACACCTGCTCTTGACGCCAATCCGCCCAAGTTCGGGACTTTCCCGCTGACCAAAGACCAAGCGACCTTCGTCAAAACCCTGTTGCCCAACCTCCAAGACAAAGCAGCCGCTGAACGCCTAGAGCGTTCGCTCCAACAAGCAGGCGCTCTCTTCTCCAACCAACTCCCCTCCTCTTGGGGAACACCCACCTCTCCCTCTCAACCCATGCCTCCCGCCGCCTTTGAGATGTTCAAAGAAGCCGTGGCTCCGTACCAAGAACAAGCGGGCGGTGCAGCCACAGGAAAATTGGACTACGCAGACTTTCAAAAGAATTTTACTACGCAAGTCAAAGATCTCCACACGCAACTCAAGCCCCGCCTCAGCGAACTCAGCGCAACCCCACCTCGTTGGGGGACCACCCAACTCTCCACAGAAGCCGCGCAATACGTCAAAGGGCTGCTCCAAGAGAACCTGCGCTCCAGCATGAGCATCGACAACATCGGTCGCGCCCTTGAAGTCGTGAGCAAGCACCACGGCGGCCCCATCCAAGGCGACAGCCTCACACAACTTCGCAATATCATCTCCGACTACAAAGCCGAATGGCCCGATCGCACCACCTTTGACTTCAACAAGCTCGAACGCATCGCCTCCTACAAAGTCCAAGGCAAAGAAGTTCCACTATGTACCATCAACGGAAAGCCCGTTGGATTGGCCGAATTCTACAACAAAGTCGGCCTTGATGTCCGAACTGCCGTCAAAGCCGATACATTGCGCCATCCTTGGCAAGCAGATCGCATCGGAGTCCGTGGCCGCGAAGCTGTCGAGATCTTGGACGTCGTTGCAGAACAAACCCTGCGCGGAGAAGGCCCCGTCGCTGCGCTGCGTAAGCAATTCCCCAACGCGACCGTTGAAGTCCTTGCCACCGGTCAAGACGGCGGACACCAACAATTCATCTATCAAGTCCAAAACAACGGACGCCAACAGCTCTTCGCCCAAGGCTCCGACGGTGCCATCCAACCCTACAATGGTCGCACCGAACCCGCGCTATTTCGCGCAACCATCGGCAAAGAAGGCGAGATCAACGTCCAAGTTCCCCAAAGCATCGACGGACGCCGTTATGTCTTGCAAACCAACTACGGCGTCGGCGACAAGATCGACATGGAATGGTACGATCCTCGCGGAAGCACCGTCGCCGAAGAAGGTAAACCCTTTGAAAGCAATCACCGCGTACTCCAAGCGGAGATCCTTTCCTTCGATGCCAACGGCAACTACACCGTCCGCTACACCCCACCCAACGCCACCGAACCCACCACAAAAACCGTCCCCCTCACCGATATCCGCCGCGCAAACAACCCTCACTACTTCAAGCCGATCTCGTCCTATTATTCGGATGTGACAATCAACGTCAACACCGATCCCGCACTCAAAGAATTCCTCCAAAACGCGCAACCCATCATCGATCGCTACCTCCCCCAAGACGGCTCGCTCGTTGGACTCAGCGCCGATCAACTCGCCAAACGCCAAAAAGAGTGCATCTCCGCACTGATGGATTACACCTCCCATACCGTCAAATACCCCAGCGACAAGGGCAGTTCGGACGCCAACTCCCAAGGCTACCACAAACTCCTCGAAGACAACCACCGCGTCCCGCTCGGCGAGCTGGTCAAGCTTGGTCGCGGTGTGTGCCGTCACCAGTGCATCTTGGAACATCTGTTGTTGCAACAAGCAGGCATCGATTCACGCCTTGCATCGGGCGCCGCCAACACCTCGTCGGGTGGCTTCCGTGGCTACCACATCTGGGCCGAAGTCTCGCTCGCCGATGGAAGCCGTTTCCTCTCCGACCAGACGTGGAGCGATCCCACCGTCCCGCTCTGGGATGGCGCGTACAGCACCGACAAACGCCGTATCGAAATGTACGATCGAACCGCCCGCTACGACTCCAATATGGTCCTCGAATAGTCTCCCTCCATAGCCTCCCTCGAATAGTCTCCCTCACCACCTCGCCCCACAAAAACCTTCCAACCGCGTAAGTTTTATCATTGAAACTTAAAATTCAATCCCACCAAAAGAGTCAAATAAAAACTCGGCGGGCGGGCTTCGGCGAAAAAGTTCCCCGGGAAGAAAAAGTCCAATTCAAAGGCAGCACTCATCCAAGGCGTGATGCGATACGTTGCTTCGAGATCGATCTCGAAACCATAGAAGGTTCCCGGGCGCACGCCTTGTTGGAAAGAGGCCAACGGAAGGGCCTGTGACCACAATGGCGCTCCCTTCAAGATCACCTCGACAACGCTCACGGTTTCAGTTTCTTCCTCTTCGGCCTCTTCTTCCTCTTCGTCTTCCTCTTCTTCCTCATCCGCTTTTTTCTTTGCGGGTGCTGTGGGCTTGGGCGTCGAGGATGCTTTTGCTTGCACGGTGGCTTTGGGTGCAGCAGAAGACAGCGGCTTGGTTCTGTCGGCGGCCTTGGGCGCAGGCGTTTGGCCCTCTTTACTGGGAGGCGACGTTTTGAGCAGGGCTTTTCCGTCAGGCGCTTTTTTTTCTTCCTCTTCTTCCTCCTCCTCTTCTTCTTCCTTTTCTTCTTTTCCTGTTTTGCCTTGCTTTTTCTTTTCGCCTGCGGCTTTCTTTTTTAATTGTTTTTTTGCTTTTTTCTGATTGGCTTTTTTCTTCTTTTTCGAGGCTGCGATCTTTTGATCGATATGAAAACGCAAAACAAAACCGGGCGCGATCACGCCTCGCCCCGTCATTCCGGCGATGCTGATGTTCCGCTGCGAAGATTCCGAGTTGATCCCGCCATTGAAGAAGATGTTGGTGTAGCGCAATTGAGGGGCGATCCCCATAAAAGCATGGATGGTCTCGCCTTCTCGCACTTTTACGCTATCGCCGCTTAAAAAAACAAAAAACAAAGCACTCGAAAACATCGGATGCCAGTCGTAGGTCACTTTCAATTGACCCGCAAACCCCAAGCCCGTCAAAGGCATATCGTCCACGATGGTTTCAGGAGTCTCTCGGTTCACTTGCTGCGTGACGAGCGGTTGGCTTTGCTGCCCAAGACGATTCAACCGCTCACGCAATGCCGGTGGCAACGTGCGATCCAGAAAGCTCGGAGGGCGGACTTGGGGTTCACGCGAAAGCACCAACAACATCTTCGAGTAATAAAGATGCGCGCTCCCTTCGATCTTCAGATTCTTCCACTTAAAAGCGCCCTCCACACCCACCCAAAAGTGATGCCCTTGGGATTCCATTCGGCCCGAACAAGCGTTTAAAAAGTGTGTACGCGGCAACGGCGCTCCTGCCGGGATAACGCCTCGTTCTTGTTGCGATTTGGCCACCGCCGTCATACCGTCGATCTCCGCCGGAACCGCCAAGAGAGAGCGTAGGCTGGCGAGTTTTCTTTCATCGCATTGCACAGCCCCCGATTCGCATTGTTGCAACTCATCATAAGCCTTTTGATGACTTGTTTTCGCTATTTTGTATGGTTCGTCAAGGTTTCGGGGGGTTTGGGGTTCCGTCAAACAATTGAATTCAAGATCAGGGTTGTAACGTTGATTGTATTGACGAGACAGCCCCGCAAGAATACTGTCGCGCAAGATCGGATACAAAAGTAACCCACCAAGAGAATCTCCGTCGTACATATATGCAAAAGAAATTCCTGCGCTATGTTCATCATCAAAAACATACTCAAACGAAGTATGAAGGACAGGACTTTTCTTTCCCGACGCAGAAAATGTACTGTCCGGCAAAAAAGCATCGACCTTCAAACGAAAAGGGGCTACCGCTGCTTCACGCTCGGACAGATCCATCAAAAAACGAATGCCTAGCGCATAGTTATCATAGATCGCCGCACGCCCAAGGCTGAGATTCATGATCCCCGCACGGACCCCAATCCATTGATCTTTTGCAAAGTACACATGGGTATACAATTCGCGGATCATAAAAGATTCACGCAACAAGATATCCATCGGATTGACGGGGGTTCCCGTCTGGGCGGGGTGAAGAATGGTGTTGTTCCACTCGACACGAAACGCATCGCGTGTGCTATTTTTTCGCTGCCCGACGAGCAACTCCCCTAGATCCAGCCGCAGCTTGGAGTGAACAAAATCGCTCCATTCCACTTCGGTTTCAAATCCCGCAAGCAGCGAACCCGCAACAAGATTCTCATCAAAAGACAACGAATCTCCGCTGTTGTTAAGCGTTCGATAATCCCAATTAAAACGAGGACCAAAGCTCAGCTCCCATGTGGCTTTGATCGCGATAGCCTGCGAAGGAATCAAAAAAAACAAAAACATAAGAGCAAGACAGCGCACGAACAACGGGCGCATTGTGGGGAGGCGCATGATGTGAACTCCTTACCCTCGGTGGATCGGGTGGCTTCGCAAACAAACCAGAGGCAAACACACGACCTGTTTGAAATGTTGCGAATACAATACCCGCAAGCGTAGCCGAAGCAACGATTCGATCGCAAGATGTACGCTCTTGCGCTGCTGTTTCGTGCTGTGTATTCTCGGCGCTTTACGTTGACGTTTGATGGATAAAGGAGATTCTCGTTGCGAAAGATCGGACCCAATGAGACTTGCCCGTGCGGAAGTGGAAAAAAGTACAAGCGCTGTTGTATGCGCAATGAACGCCAAGAGAGCGCTGAGATCGAGGGAGCAGAAGCCGAATTTATTCCCACCGCCGAATCCGCCGAAGCGATGCGGATGCTGTTTCAAGAATCCTCCACACCGTTCGATCTCTCCCCAAAACTCGCCGCCCTGATTTCGTCCTCCTCCGATCTTCCCGATTACTCGGCCCTCAAACCCTTCCAACCCACCGCCTTGCTTCCTTCGCTCGAACCCAAGTGGCGGCCCTTGTCAGAGCGTCTGCCCAAAAATCACGCCTACTCCAAGGATCTCCTACGCCTTCTCCACCCCGAACAGCAGCGATACCTTCGGATCATCAGCGAACAGATGAACCAACGAACTCCCAAAGCATGGGAACAAGCCCTCACACTTTTGCAAAAAATTCCTCTTGCCGAGCGTTGTAAGCTGCGTGGCCTATTCTTATCGGAGTTGGATGCGTTGTCTTCGCTCGGGCGGCGCGATGCTTATCTGCAAACCCTGCTGTCTGCTCTGCTCGCCGAAGATGATCCGCTCTTTTGGTTTGATATGGGGGGACATCTGCTTCGTTTGTCCAATGAGTTTCAGCAAACCATACCTCTTCCAACGCAAGAAATCGTACTCCTTTGCAAAGCACTTCAAGAAAAAATCTCGACACAACCTTCTCCAGTCTTGCGTATGTTTCTATTGCATTGCGCTTCTTTTTTTCCAGAGTTTTATCAAGAATTATCAGAAAAACATAGCATCCCGCGATTGTTGGCAGAAGCTTGGAGAGTCGAGCTTTTTTTCCAACAAAGCCCACTCTACGGGTATTTGTTGAGCGCTCTGGTGTACACCACCCAACGCCTCGTTTCGACGTGTGATTTGTTGGCCTCGTGGACAGAATCGCTCAAAGTAGGCCGTTTTTTATGGAAGCGGCTGATCGAAGAGACTGTGGGTTCCTTGCATGGGCTGTTTTTCCTGCTCGACAAACAAGGGGAGCCTGAAACGATCCTTGCGATCTGCCGAGAACTTTTGTCAATCTATCCAAACGACCCACACCTCCACTACTGGCGGGGTCGTCTAAAAACAGAAGAAAAGCACTCCAAGGAAAAAGCAGAGAGTTTTGGGATCGTGATGCGTCAAGCCTCGAAACTTCCAAGCCTCTGTTTGTATGAAGTCGCGCTGTGGTGGTTATCCAACAAAGAGATTCCTCCCGATATATGGGCTTCTTTGCAGTCTTTTGAAGCGGCGATTGCAGAAGAGATCAGCTTACAAACGTTCTTTTTGCGCATGGGCGTCTTGTTTTTTCGCTATGTGCGGCACGGTGAAGACGAGGATCTTTTGCAAAAGATCGAGCCGTTGCTTGTGACCTACGGGGAGCTCCCGGGCGTCACGCGCTATGCTTATGAACATCTCGTGATGATGGGGCGTTTTGCAGAGATCGAGCCGATCCTTGTTCACGGATGGGAAGAAAACAAAGCCGAAAACGCTTTTGCAGGCGCGCTGTTGGCTGTGGGATGGGCAAGCCGAGGCGAACCAGAGCGCGTTCGTGCCTTGTTTGCATCCGAGGCCGAAGCGACCGCCTATCTTGAAAGCCTGCCTTTGGTGGGAAGTCAATTACCACAGCGTTTTGAGTTGGCTTGGGGCGTCTCTCAACTGCGCAGCGGCGACGAAGCACAGGGTATGAGGTGGCTAGAAAAGGTCTATGCACAACAAAACGATCACGAAACTGCGCTGGCCTTCTTAGAAGCGCTATTTCAACGCCTTGGCCTGTTAAAGCAAAGCACAGAGGGCGAAGACAACGAAACCTTTGCGCGTTTGTCTTCACGCTTTGAAGCGATCAGCGCGCATCTGCAATCGACCCGACAAGAACCACCACAGCTAGTTTTTTTGTTGTGTCTTTATCATATTTTACGAGAAGAATGGGAAACAGCGCGTACGTTCTTAAATAAGATCGACACCGCTGTTTTTGATGCTGATCCGCCCATGCACCCCCTCGGCTTTTTGCTCTACACGTTGACCTACGCAGGTTGCGGAGAATGGGAGGAGGCCGCCCGAGCCGCGCTTCGATTTTTCCCAGCCATCATGGAAAGAAAAGAGCTACAAGATATCTTCCATCAGTTTTTTATAGGACTTGTGGATGCTTATGCTGAGCAACAAAAACACGCGACAAAGTTGGAAAGAAAGATACAAAAACAAGAAACGCAAGGAAATGTGCTCTCCAGTTTGCAAGAAGAAAAATCAAAATTAAAGCAAACACTTCGCAAAATTTCCTCAGAAAAAGGAACGTTAAAAAAAGCACTTTTTGATATGCACCAAACCATACAATATCCAGAAAAAAAACAGAACGAACATGAAAATTTGTTAGAAAAAAAAGTTGAAGAGTTTAAAAAAAGACATCAAATTCTTTTGCGTGAATTTCCATACAACCATCGAGAGATGTTGCTGCAAGCTGAGCGGTTGTGGTGGCAATCGGCCCTTTCGCCAAGGGATGATCACGCACCCGTGGCCTTGCAATTTTCGCGGGTTGTGGAGTGGGCCATCAATCGTTATTGGGTGGATCCCTTGATGGCTTTTGCTTTAGAGCGAGGGCAGATGTTGGCCGATCTGCCCCCATGTCGAAGCCGTCTGCTGCCCACCCAAAATCGCCTGACCTTGGGAGATGCCTTGCGGCTATTTTATGTGGAGGTTGTACGCGAAAAAGACGGAAAAGAAGAGAGACAGAAAAACCCCCATGCCAACGAAGCTTTGCGGGTCTTGCTTGCGGCTTATGAGTCCGAACACGCAGCACCTGCTGCCGCCGAAAGCGAACCAGCCGCCAACTACCTCCGACGAGAGGCTGTCTTTGTTTTGACGGACCTGCTGCGCTTGCGCAATCGTGCGAGCCATGCAGGAGCGATCTTGAGCCGAACAGAAGTCGGCCAACTGCGGGGGTGGGTGCTCGGAGACGACCAAAGCATCGGGTTGTTGGAGGCGCTTGTGCGGTTTACTGGATTTTTTACGAGCAAAAAAACATCAGAAACTTAATCAAATAGGAATCATACGAAATCTGGAGAGAGTCTTCGATTGGGAGTGATCCGCTGTAGACGCCCTATGGTCGGGCAGCCACAGGGGGCTGCTCCTACGTTTTACGATCACGCAGTGGGCGGATTTTGGATGAGGTGTGAGTTGGCCCAAGGAACAGCAGGGACTCGGAAAGAAGCTGAGCACTCAAAGAGCCGTGAGTTGGCCCAAGAC
>CAUJFU010000009.1 GCA_963169055.1 Myxococcota bacterium | reverse complement strand
CCTTTGCAGAGTATTCATGTTTTTTCGGCACGGTCAAGCGATTCTTACAATCGTGTGTAGAAGACTGCGAATTGCGCAGACGAAAAAGGCGCGCTCACGCCCCTTCAAGCGGAGCCGTTGTTGGTTTGAAAATCGTCTGTTCGTCCGCTGAAGATGGGGTCAAGGGGGCAAAGCTCCCTTGTGGGGTGTGGGGTGAAACCCCACCAAAATTCGAGCTACATCATTTCTATGAAAAACCAACCAGAAAGTGGGTTATTGTGCGGTAGGTTTGGTGTAGGTGGTGCGGCGGACGAGGCGAGGATCGGGGGGGGGGAGTGGGATGGAGCGGATCTTTTGGAAGGGAGCGTCGGCGATGGATAAGAAGCGATCGATGAGTTTGAGATCTTGGCGGGTGATGTAGGCTTGGAGGGTGGGTTTGAGATAAGAGGCGGAGCCGATCTCGAGGACGAGGGAGAGGGCTTTGAAGCGGGAGAAGCCCCAATCCCCGAGAGTTCCTTGGTGTGGATAGAGCCGATGGGCAGGGAAAGTGCGATAGCGGTTGGCTTCGATCAGATATTGTCCGATCTTGTAATACAGATCCTCGAAGTCGTTGGGGAGTGGTTTTTTGGCGTAGGCGTAGGGCAAGAGGACAACGCGGCCATACTGATGGAGATCGAGGAGAGCCGTCAGACGGGGGAGTTTTTCGGCGAGTTGGCGGAGCGCATCGGTTTCGGGTTCTGAAAAAGGCCGCAGGCCGGGGAGATTCACACGACCCCGATCGACATAACGAAAGGGCTGCCAGTGATCGTCGTAGTTGCGATTGAGATCGACGCCGATCTGCCCGTCGGGTTGGATGCTTCGGTTGTAGCGCCATATCTTGACGACGCCACCCGCGAGATCGAAGTGTTTTCCGTCGGGATTGAGGACAGGGATCAGCCAAAGCTCGATGCGGTCGAGCAGTTCGCGGACGTGTGGGGCCTTGTGTTTTTTGAGCAGCGTTTGTGCGAGATCGAGCAATATCTCGGTTCCCATGTGTTCATCGGCATGTTGGGTTCCGACCATCAAGACACTTTTGGCGTTGGGGTTGCGGCGCTTGGCGTGGATGTGCAAAGCCCACAAGGTACGGCCTTCATAGCTTTTGCCAAATGGAACAAGTCGTGTATGGCGAGGGTAGCGCTTGGCGAGAGTGCGAAGAAGTGTATCGGAGGCTTCGGGGGTGCGAAAGCGGATCTCTTGGTGGAGTCTGCGTGCGGTACACCACGAAGGGTTGAGTTTTTGCTTAGAGAATCGGGCGAGATCATCGGGAGCAAACGTTTGTAAGAAGACGAGGAACCACCATTGACATTCACGGTGGCGGAGCATCGAACGCTGCATCAACGTGCGGATGGATTCGATGCTTGGGGCATCGCTGCGTCTTGCGAGCCAACGGCTGAGGCGAGAAGTGAGGGCGGTTTGCCGAGGCATCGACATGCCGGGATGATCCAACAAGGCCCCTGCTTTTTGCAGGATCTCGCGGTAGAGCGGTTGTGGATAACGAGCGAGGTGAGGTTGCAAGAGCGCGTCGATCATCTCCAACAAACGATAGATCTTGTCGCTTTTTCGGCGATCAAACCACCATTCTCCGACGCGAAAGTATTTTTCTCGCCTTCTTGCCAGCCAATCGAGCGTTTTTGTGGGAGTGTTTCCGAGATCACGCTCCCACCACGCAAGCAAGGCCATGATCAGCGTGTGGCGTGGCGCGATCCGCGAAGTCCGCCATGCCGTCCGACAATCCGCCACAGGGATCCCAAAGTGCTTGCACCCAAGCCAATGAGGATGCCGATAGTACGCGGGTAGAGGCAACGTAGGCTTGCGGGTGGAGACTCTTCGTTTGCGCGGTGGGCGTGCATGAACAGAGGCCACACGATGGATCGTAAAAAGCGCCGACGGGAAGGACTGTAGGGGCATCAAAACGGTAGGAACGGTAGGAACAACACCGAGATATCCGATGAGTAGGGCAAAAACAAACACAACCTTACGCATGACGAAAAAACTCCCTGCGTCTTGAAACAATGCGCATCTGCGGAGCGTGTGCGCTCCAAAAGATATAGAGCCTCTTGGAAACGAACGCAAAAGACTGCATCATGATCCGTTGTTTTAGAGTTGGACGATGCAGTGGCGCTCGTTTGGTGGGGTTTCACCCCACGCCCCACAAGGGAGCACGGCTCCCTTGACCCCGTGATAGCGGGGCAAACAGAGCTTTTTCAAACCAACGGCGGCTCCGCTTGAAGCATCGCGAACACGGGGGTTTTTGTCGGTAAGTCGAACCGATCGAGAGATCGCAGGAAAAAGAGCGAGGATACAAGGATGTACTGGATACAACGTGCAAGGCGAGTGTGTTTGTGGGCGGCTCTTTGGGGGGCCGTGGTGTTGGGTTTTGGTGCGTGTGTTGTGGGTGGCAGCGGCAACGAACAAGAATGCAAAGCAGACACCGATTGCACAGCACCGCGCAAGTGTTTGGTCGGATATTGCAGGGATTTAACACAGTCGAATACAGAAAAGTCAACCGTTGAACAACAGGGCGAGGCCCACTTCGACGGAACTCCCACCGAGTCCATACCGCAAGAGCCGATAACACCGACCGATACGCCCTCTGAACCCATCACACCGACAGAGACGCCCGTTGAAACGACGGATCCAGAACAATCTGTGAACCCCGATGAATCGGCGTCTGTGGAGATCGGCCCGACGGACTCTTCTCCCGACGAATCCATCCCCACAGAAGCCACCATCGAGCCCCTTCCTACGGAGCTTTTGCCCGAGGATGGCGGATGGCCCCAAGATGCCGAACCGATCGCCGAAACCGCCCCTGAGCCCACTTGCAGCGGGAGCCAAGTGCGTTGCGGAAACGTCTGTGTCAGCCTACAAACGAGTCCACAACACTGCGGAGGATGCGGAAAAGCCTGTTGCGCAGGACAGGTTTGTTCGGCGGGACAGTGCGCGTTGGCATGTCCAGCGGGACAAAGCGCTTGTTCTAGAGATGGCGGATGTCCGTTTTGTGCGGATCTTTCGAGAGATGCAAATCACTGTGGTGCTTGCAACCGATCATGCGGCAGCGGACAAGTCTGTGTGGGCGGAAGATGTACTTGTTCAAGCGGTACGTTGTGCGGCGCGGTGTGCGTGGATCTGCAAACGAATCGTGACAACTGCGGTGGTTGCTCGAAAAAATGCGCAAGCGGTCAAGTTTGCTCGAATGGTGTTTGTCAGCTTGGTTGTCCGATGAGTGCGCCGCTTTGCGGAACGGGGGCCTCTGCTTCGTGTTGTAGCAATACTTGTTGTAGCGGGGTTTGTGCGAATCTACAAACGAACAATGTGTACTGTGGAACGTGTGGGACGGCTTGTAGTGGTGGGATGACCTGTCAAAGCGGCATGTGCCGTTGCCCTTCGGGACAGACCTCGTGCAATGGAGTGTGCGTAAACACCACCCAAAACAACACGCACTGCGGAGGATGCAACGTGGCTTGTGGTGCCAGTCGGACTTGTTCATCGGGTCAGTGTGTGTGCATCGCGGGCTATTCGTCGTGCAGCGGCGCGTGTGTCGACTTGACAAGCGACAACAACCATTGTGGCGGTTGTGGCGTGCGTTGCCCCACAGGGACGGCCTGTAGCAACGGAACTTGCCGATGCACAATCTCAGGGCTACAGTTGTGCAGTTCGACGTGCGTAAACCTATCGACCAACAGCTCACATTGCGGAGGGTGCGGAAATGTTTGTTCGGGAGGGCATGTGTGTAGCGGGGGGACGTGCGTTTGCCCGACAGGGACACAGCTTTGCGGCTCGGTGTGTACGAACCTCACGACTGTCGCGAATTGTGGTTCGTGTGGGAATGCTTGTGGGACAGGTCAATCGTGTGTGAACGGTGTGTGTACTTGCCCGACAGGGCAGACCTTTTGTGGGGGGGCGTGTGTCAACACAAGCACCAACAACGCGCATTGTGGTGTGTGTGGGAACGCTTGTGGGGCAGGTTCGAACTGCGAGAGCGGCGTGTGCAAATGCACCGATACCGCGAAGACGTACTGTTCGGGGGCATGCGTCAATGTGCAAACGGACGACGCGAACTGTGGAACGTGTGGAAAACAGTGTACCTTTGAGCAAGTCTGTACGCTTGGGATCTGCAAATGCAACGGACCTATCTGCAAGGGTGTGTGTTGTTTTGAGGGGTCGTGTGCGAGCGGTTTTTGTGTTCCGTTGTGAAGCCCTACCAGCGGGAGGGAGCTAACAGGGGTACCTTGCAGCGAGGCTTTGCGAGCGTCGCAGGGAGAGGGGTGGCGCGCAGCGACGGGGTGAGGGTTGAATCGCGACGGGGTGAGGGGCACACGATTTTCAATCAATTTGTGCTACGAAGATCGGGGAGGGAGGGCGGGTTTGGGGCGAAATATTCCGAAAAATTGCCGAAGAAGATTTCTTGCGACGTAGAGAGCCATTTGTGGATTTTCAACGAGACGGCGTTTGGCGTAGGCGTAGGCGTGATCCCATGTGGTTGCGTAGGGGACATAAAGGCGAACGGGGATGCCTTGTTGGGTGATTTGTTGTTGGATGGCTGAGCGCGGGACACCCAGAAGCATCTGCACTTCGTAGCGTTCGGGGTGGACGTGTTTGTCTTTGGCGAGTTGAAGGCAACGTGTGATCAAGGCTTCGTCGTGGGTGGCGATGGCAACGAAGTGACCAGCGTCCCATAACTGGCCGAGTAATTGGTAGAAATTTTCTTTCATCTCGGGCTTCTGCTGGAAGGCGATATCAGGAGGTTCGGGATAGATCCCAAGGCAAAGGCGGATATGGGCTTGCAAACCATCGAGATAACGGGGAATATCGTTTTTTGTGCGAAAAAGTCTTGATTGCAAAACCGTCCCAAGATAGGGATGTTTGGGGCGAAGCGTGCGGTACAGTTCGAGCGTTGCGTCGGTATAGCGGGATTCTTCCATGTCGAGGGTGATCGGGATGCGGCGAGGCGTCGCTTTTTCGAGGAGTTGTTCCAGATTGCGTTGGCACAAAGCGGGGTCCATCGCAAGGCCCATCTGTGTGGGTTTGAGCGAAAGTGTGATGTATGTGCGATCGCCGATGGCGTCGATGGCATCGAGATATTGTTGGATCTCGTGAGCGATATCTTTTTCGTGTTGGATGCCTTCACCGAGCAGATCGAGGGTCGAGTGCAAGCCTTGGGATTGGAATAGGGTATCGGCTTTGGCGAGGGCCATTGCAAGCGAATTGCCTGCGATATAGGGGCCTGCAAAGATCCGCACAAGAAAGCGGGGGGTCATCTGGATCAAGCGCGTGCGCAGAGACATCGCAAAAGTCTCCTCTGGTATGGCGGGATGTGCTTTGACAGTACATACGACCGCGTTGGGTGCGGCATGATCTGAGAGGGTTCGTGTGGCTTGTCAATTGGGCAATCGCTTTGTGTCGGATGTGCGGGCAAAAACCTGTGATCGGCTAGATCGTTTGAGCGGGTGTTGCGTAGAACGGTGGGGTGTGTTGTGGTGTGGGCGGTGGTTTGCCTACATTCAACGACAAAAACAACGAAAACGAGGAGGTTCGATGCAGAGACGAATGCGACGTCTGGCGTCTTGGAGCGCGGTGAGCTTTGTGCTGATCGCGCTGGTATGGGCGCTTGGAGTATCTGCGCAAGAAAAGCCCACGCAAGCAGACCCTCTGTTTGCGGGTCTGCCGCCCATGCGCGCTACAGGCCAAGAAGTCTTTTTTAATTTTCGCCCGGGTCCCAATCCTCCCGGGAATATCGACACTCGAACTCAGATCCCTTTTCCGCCGCCTGCGCCGCCCAAGCAACGGGCAACGGCCCCGCAAATCAAACCCAAGCCCTTGCGTGTGTTGCGCGTCCAGCCTACAGGCGATGCCCAACTGGTCGGCTCTGTGAGCGTCACCTTCAACCAACCGATGATCCCGCTTGCAGCTTTGCAAGACGTTCGCAAGTTTCCGATCCCTTTCACCGTCGATCCCCAACCACCCGGGCAATTCCGATGGCTTGGTGTAAGTACTGTCTCTTTTGTTCCAAAAGATCGGATGCCATTCGCGACAGAATACGAAGTCGTGATCCCCAAAGGTACGAAAGCCAGCAGCGGTGTTGCGTTGGAGCAGGAGGTTCGCCAACGCTTTACGACGCCACGCCCGCAGGTGATCCGTGTATTGCCTTATGCCTCAGAATACTACCGCACCGATCTTTCGCCGATCTTGGCGTACGCCTTTAACCAACGCATCGATATCAATCGAACGGCTCGGGCTTTTGCCTTGCGCGGTCCCACAGGAAAAGAACCTGTGCGGCGGTTGTCTACGAGCGAATGGAAGAAAGATTCTCGCTATGAAAGTCAACTGCGCTATTGGGGCCCCGAAGATCGCATCATCGCCTTTGCCCTCAAGCGCAAGCTGCGCAAAAACAGCCGTTATGAGGCTTCTTTTCGTGCGGGTCTGACGGGAGCGGAAGGCCCGCTTCCGATGATCAACACATGGACAGGAAAGTTCCGAACCTACGGGCCTTTGCGCGTGAAACGCGTGCGTTGTTCGAGCGAACAGCGTTATGCGTTGTTTTTCACGCACTGTCGGCCTGAAGGGTCGATCTGGATCGAACTCACCAACGGCCTTGTGCATTCGCCTGAAAACGAGAAGAACATCGAAGTCTATCCCAAAAAAGGCGTCCATGCGCGCATTAGCGGCTCGTACATTTATGTTTCGGGGGAAGACGGGCTGTTGCCGCCTGAGTCGACGATCCGCATTCGTCTGAAAAGGAGCCTCAAAGATTCGTATGGGCAGCGTCTAGGCTCGGATTATAGCGTTTCTTTTTCGACGACAGAGGCCCAACCGTATCTGCATCTGCCGCAAGGTGGAATCGTGGCTTTGGAGGCCAAAGGGCCGCAGCGGATGATGTTGCGGATGCGAAATATTCCAGAGTTTCGCTTGCGTGTGGTTCCGGTCGAAGAAGGCAGTATCAAGCGTTGGCGCGAGTATATCGGCCAAGTCCAACAAAGCCGATACCGCGATACCGATCCGCTCGAAAACGAAAATCCGTTGGCGGATCGTTCGTATCGCCTTGGGAAAAAGGGTGGAAAAGAAGTCCGTTATGAGGTGGATTTTTCGGGTTTGTTGAAGGGCCAGCAAGGATGGTTCTTTTGCTTGATCACGGCTCCCAAGTTGGCGGAGCGTTATCGTTGGTATTCGCCGCATCGTGCGTTGCTGGTGCAGATCACGGATGTTGGTTTGACGGCGCGTTATGGACCCGACAAGATCGTCTTGATGGCGACAGGCATCCAAAGCGGAAAACCGCTGAAAAAGGCGGAGGTTCGGCTGCTTTCGTATGAAAGTGGAACGACCTTGTGGCAAGGCAAGACAGACGCGCAAGGCGTGGCGTTGGCTCCGGGTGTGCGGCAGATGACGTCTTCGGAGCGCACGGCGTATGTATTGATCGCGGGACCGAAAGAAGATCGCTCCTTTTTGATCTTAGAAGGCGGTGGTTACGGTGCGGTGGGCTACGTCTCGGGTTATCGGCGTTATAGCCAACCGAACACCACGTCGATGGAGACGATGTTTTTCTTTACAGAGCGAGAGCCGCATAAGCCCGGTGAGACCGTGCATTTGCGCGGTATTTTGCGCACAACTCTGACGACACCGAGCGGAACGCTGCGCAAGTGGAGTGGTTCCAAGACGCTCAGTTATCTGATCCGCACACCGCGCTGGCAAAACTTCAAGAAGGGCGAGATGCAGATCGCCGAAGATGGGAGCTTTTCGCTGAGCATCCCGACAAAAGAAAGCGCGGATCTCGGGAACTATCAAGTGCAAGTGACCGTCGGAACGCGCACGTTTTATCACAACTTTCAGATCCAAGCGTATCGTGCGCCAGAGTACAAAGTAGATGTAAAAACGGGCAATGGTCCGTTCTTCTTTGATCAAAAAGTCGCGGCGGTGATCGAAGGGCGTTATTTCTTTGGTGCGCCGATGACGGAAGCCTCCGTCAATTGGACGTTGCGCCGAAAAGCAGGCAGCTTTACACCCCCGAGCCAACCCGCAGGATTTCATTTCGGCAAGTATACGTATCGCTATGGTGGTTGGATGCCGCACTACGGCCACCGAGGGGGGCGTTATGGCGGGTATTATCGGCGTCATAGCTATGCAGGGCAGCAGATCAAAAGCGGCAGCGGAAAGCTAGACAAGCGCGGAAACTTGGAAGTGCTGATCGGTTTGGAACGGGGCGGTCTGGAGAGCGTTGGGGCGTTTACGTTGGAGGCGCAAGTCTATGATCAAAATCGCCAATCCATCGCAGGGCGCAAAAGCATCACCGCGCATCGTTCGGCTTTTTATCTTGGATTGCGTACGAAAACATCGCTGATCCAAGCAGGGAAAAAACTGGACGTGGAAAGCCTCTTGGTGGGGATCGATGGAAAACGCGTTGTGGGGCGTCCTTACAGCATCGAGGCTGTGCGCTTTGTGAGCGAGCGCAGCGTGGTGAAAGTGGGCCAACGCGAAACGTTCCAATACACCTCGAAGCGTGTGGTGGAAGCAAGCTGCAAACCGACGTCTGCCGAAGAGATCCAACGTTGCGCGCTGCAGTTGAAAAAGGCGGGTTCGTACACGCTCGAAGCCAAGGTCAAAGACGAACAAGGACGAGAAGCGTTGACGGAGGCGCGTGTGTATGTGTTTGGTCCGGGTTATGTGCCTTGGAAGAACAAACAGCCCGGGAGCATCGAGCTTGTGGCGGATAGAACAGAGTATCATCCCGGCCAGACAGCGCGGATCTTGGTGAAGTCACCGTTTCGCCGTTCGCGGGGGCTGTTGACCATCGAGCGCAACGGGATCGCAGAGCATCGTGTGATCGAGTTCAAAGGTTCTGCGCAAGCTGTGAGAGTGCCGATCCGTTCGGAGTATCTGCCGAATGTGTATGTTTCGCTGGTCTTGGTTCAAGGGCGCGTCAAGATCCCCGTTGAGCAAGGGGGCGAACAGAACGAAGACGATCCCGGACGTCCGGCTTCGGCATTTGGGCAACTCAATCTCAAAGTGTCTCTCACCGAAAAGCAGATCCGTGTGGGGATTCAAGCCCAACCCAACCCGATCCGCCCGAGCGGCGAGCTAGATGTCAACCTTGCGATCACGGATCACAAAGGGCGTGGTGTTGCGTCCGTTGTGACGGTCGCTTTGGTCGATGAAGGCGTGCTGTCTTTGCTTGGCTTCCAGACCCCGAACCCGCTGAATCATTTTTATACACAGCGTCCTGCGTGGGCTGTGATGCAAGATCTGCGTCTGCAATTGTTGCGTCGTCTACCGAAGAAAAAAGTCCTCACACGCCGAGAAAAGATGCGCAACGGTCTCAAACAAGACAAAGCCAAAGAAGAAGCGGAAGGCAGCGATCGACCCACATCAACCATTCAGCTTTCGGGAAGTTCAGGGTACGGAAAGGGCGGTGGTGGGCTTTCTCGCAAGCGCTCGTCGGCCAAGTCTTTGGCTTTTGCTCCGCCATCACCTGTGGCTGCGGCTGCGGAGAGGGCTGCCGCGCCCGGAAGATCCGGTGGGATGGGGGCTGCGGCACAGCCGATTGCAGTGCGGACGAATTTTGCGACGACAGCGTACTACAAAGCCTCCGTTCAAACCGACCGCTACGGCAAGGCCAATATGAAGATCAAGATGCCCGACAACTTGACGACGTTTCGTCTGATGGTGGTGGCAATGGATGTGGAAGAAGCGGATCGCTTTGGCAATGGTGAAGCGCAGATCACGGTGCGCAAGCCGTTGTTGTTGCGTCCAGCGCTTCCGCGTTTTGCGAACTATGGCGATCAATTCGAGGCCGCCGTTGTGATCAACAACGAGACGGGAAAAGACGGCGAAGTCCAAGTGATCGCACGCGGCATCAATATCCGCTTTTTGGCAGGCCAGAGAAGGGCAATCAACGTCAAAGCGGGCGAGGCCAAAGAAGTCCGATTCTTGGTCAAAGTCGTTCAAACAGGTATCGCACGCATCCAATTTGCGGCAGCTTTGGAGGCTGAGCGCGATGCAGTCGAATCACAGATCCCGATCTTGGTTCCTGCAACTGCCGAAGCTTTCGCAACATACGGCACCACAAATGGCTCCGTTTCACAGCAAATTAAGCCACCCGCCGATGCACTTCCGTTGTTTGGTGGTCTCAAAGTCTCGGTCTCTTCGACGGCTTTGACGGGCCTCGAAGATGCGGTGCGCTACTTGATCTCGTATCCGTTCGAGTGCATCGAGCAAACCGCAAGTCGTGCGATGCCGATCTTTGCGCTCAATAAGATCCTTCCCGCCTTTAAGATCGGAAAAATCGACGACGAGGCCAAGATGAAAGCGCTCGCAGAATCGGCGATCGCCAAGCTGGCGAGAGCGCAGCGTTATGACGGTGGTTGGGGCTTTTGGAGTGGGTCGGATCGGTCGAGCTTGTGGATCTCTTCGTATGTGGCTTACGCTTTGTTGCGTGGGCGTGCAGCAGGCTACAGCGTGCCGCCGATGGCGTTGAGTCGCGCCCAAAGCTTTTTGAATTACCGTTTAACATACGGGGCTTGGGCCTATCCTTGGGAAGCCAACTCGTACGCGACTCACGCGCTTGCCTTGTTGGTATTGTCGGAGATGCGGGCTTTTCCGAGCAATGCCATCAACAAAGTGTACGCGCACCGCGACGAACTACCGTTGTTTGCAAAGGCTTGGATGATCAGCGTCTTTCATCGCCAAGATCCCCAAGACAGCCGTATCGAGGCGTTGTTGACGGCGTTGCGCAATCGTGCCGAGGAGACTGCAAGCGCGATCCGTTTTGCCGAAGGCCAGACCGAAAGTTTGCGTTTGTTGATGCACTCGGATGATCGGAGCAATGCGATCATCTTGATGGCTTTGCTAGAGACCCGCCCCAAAGACAGCATGATCCCCAAGATCGTGCGAGGCTTGATCCAATCGCGGATTCGCGGCCATTGGTCCACCACCCAAGGCAACGCTTATGCGATGCTCGGCCTTTCCCAGTATTACAACGTATATGAAAAAGTCGAGCCAGACTTTACCTTGCAAAGCTGGTTAGGCAACGGATACCTTGGCCAATACACCTTCCAAGGTCGTTCGATGACCATCCAAGAGCAGCAGATCCCGATGTCGTTTTTGCAAAAGCAAGGACAGCAAGACTTGGTTCTCGCCAAGCAAGGAGCGGGACGCTTGTATTATCGGCTTGGTTTGCGCTATGCACCGCGTTCGCTGAAGCTGGATGCCGAAGAACAGGGCTTTTCCGTCTCGCGTACCTACGAGCCGATCGACAAGACCGACAGCGTGAAACGCGGAGCCGATGGAAAGTGGATCTTCAAAGCAGGTCATTATGTCCGTGTGCGTCTGCGGGTGATCGCGACAGGCGATCGCTATTATACGGCGGTCGTCGATCCGCTGCCTGCGGGCCTTGAAGCCGTTAACCTCGCCTTCAAGACCTCGGCCTCCAGCGCGCTCGCAAATGCCACCGACGATCGTTTTTATGATTCGCGTTCGTGGTACAGCTTCTTTGCTTTCTCTCACCAAGAAAAACGCGATAGCATGGTGGTCTTGTTTGCTGATCGCCTTCCTGCGGGGGTTTATGAGTACACCTATGTTGCACGGGCCACGACTATCGGGGACTTTGTTGTGCCGCCCACCCGCGCAGAAGAGATGTACCAGCCCGAAACCTTTGGCCGCACCGCCACGATGTTCGCCAAAGTGATCGAAGCCGAGAAGCCCTAATTCCGGCGCACTCCTACCCTAAAAATGGACAAAGCGCAGCGAGCGTGTCACCGTTTTGGTTGATCCTTGCGTTGATCGCGTTCGGTGCGGGCCGTTCCATCTTTCGACCACGAGACACGAGAGCAGGTTGGGACCTGTGGCGTTCAGGGTGGGTCTTTTTGTTTGAACGGATCGCGGCGTTTGTTCGACGTTGTAGATCGACCACTGTGGTGCGAACGCGGTGGGTTCTTTTTCTTGTGATGGACGATCGAGAAACACATCACAGCAAGCACAAGAAAAATGGTCTTCTTCAAAGGCGTTCTTTGGAGAAGCGAAAGCAGAAAAAGGAGAGAAAGTATGCGTGTTCATGGTGTATGGAAAGCGATCTTTGTGGTCGCGTGTGCTGGTTTGATCAGTATTGCCACGTTGCAAGGCTGCCCAAGCAATCCCACGACCGAAACGACCACCGAAGCCACGACCGAAACGACCACCGAGCCGACGGTGGAACCCACGACCGAACCGAAAGTTGAACCATCGATCGAACCAGCGGTAGAAACCACGACTGAACCGACTACCGAGGTCACAACAGACGGCAGCGCCGAAGGAAACCCCGAAGCTACCGTTGAAACCTCTACCGAGCCAACCGCCGAGGCGATCCCCGAAGCCGCAGGCCAACAAAAATTCTCGATTCGTTTGCGTTCGCTCAATCCGCAAGTTCCGCAACAAACTTTTGCGGGAGCCAAAGTGTGCGAAGAAGGTACACAAAACTGCACAAATGCGGACGCTAACGCAGACGGAAGCCTGATGCTTGATATCGGAAGAGAAGTCTACGTCTCTGTGGAAGGCGCTTCGAGCGCGCAGCCGATCTTCCCCTTGCGGGTTCCGATCAAGATGCCGACCACCGAGCAGACGTTTGTTTTTTATGTGTTCTTGAACCAAGAAGTCCAAGGTTTGGCAGGTGTTGCACAGGTCCAAGTGGATCCCGCCAAAGGCATGTTGGGGATCCGTGCGCTGGATACGACAACGCAACCCAAAGATGGTGTTTCGTTTACGATGGATCCCAGCAGCGGCCAAGGCCCCTTTTATCTCGGATTGACGGGGCTTCCTGACAGAACACTCACCAAAACATCGCTTGCAGGCACAGCCTTTTTCGCCAACACAACACCCGCAACACCCTTCTTGATCAAAGGCGCACACGCCTCCCTGTCTTGCAAAGGGATTTCGATCGCACATACCGATGCCAACGGTGATCTCAAGCTCACGACGAAGGCGGGCACCCTGACCACCACTTCTGTCACCTGCCAATAAGACGATCTCTGATGGATTTTTTCGTCGACATGGGGTCAAGGGGCGTAAGTCCCTTGTGGGGTGTGGGGTGACGCCCCATACGCGCCTTGTTAAGCCATGGTTGGCCCTGTGTCTAACACTCGGACACTTCGTATGTAAAGCCCATCCAGCGGGGGGTCTCTGGCATGGGCAGATGTCGTATCACCCCACAGGCATCGGGTGAAGAAAAGAGACTGAACTGTCATACCGATACGAAAAAGGCCGCTGTTCAGGCGCGGGCGGTTCCCGAACCGCCCCTACAACGGCTTGATTCTTCACGCTTTCCCTTTTCCACTGCCTCATACGACATCCGCAGGTTGCCTGCTCATACACAGCGTTCAAAATCCCCGTGAATGGGGCAAGGGCGTATGCCATACGCCCCTACCTTTCATCACACCCTACACGGAGGTCGTATCCTCCGTCTTTTTAGGTATGTTTGCGTTTGCTTTCTCTACGATTCTTTCGTTCCATCCGTCTTCGATGCAAGGCAATTGCGTAGGGGCGGTTCGCGAACCGCCCGTGTATCGGGATATAGAGCAGCGAACGGACCTGCTCACACAACAACAGAAGTTTGTATGAGCAGTTAAACAAACGAATAGGTCGCTTGTGAGCGAATCAAGCGCCGATCAAAGCGCCTCCACAAACGCGAAGAGTGCGGCCTGTGATGCCCTGCGCTCCGGCACTTGCGAGGAACGTGATGGTTTGGGCGATATCCTCGGGGAGTCCGCCTTGACCGAGAGCGCTCAGGCGTCGGCCTGCTTCGCGGATCATCAAGGGG
>CAUJFU010000008.1 GCA_963169055.1 Myxococcota bacterium | reverse complement strand
CGAACAAGGCGTCGATCTAGAACTGCGCGACAAAAGCCTGTCCAAACCCGTAGCCTTCCATCTGCGCGTGGCCGAAGGGGCGCGCCCTGCCAACTGGCGACTCGACCTCTACGAAAAAGCCCAAGGCAAAAAGATGGGCCTAATGATCCGCACCATGAAAGGCGTTGGCACTCCGCCCCCTGTCATCGAATGGAAGGGCGATTCCAACGCGGGCGTTTTTGTCTTGCGCGAACGCAACCTTTACATCGCCCAATTCACCTTGACCACCCTTGACGACACGATCAGCCAAAGTCCTCCCCGCATCTTCGGAGCAAACGTCACCAAAAAGCCGCGCAAAGTCCTTCTCAGCCAGACTTTCCCTGCCCAATGGATGGGGCGCAGCGGTATCAAAGTGTACGGACGTCTGCGCTCACGTCTGCGCAGCCCTGCCTTCCGCAAAAAAGTCCTCGCCCTGCTCAAAGAACCCAACACGCGCCTCGAAGTCCACGTCCACCATAACACCGCTCTCCCCCGTCAGCGCGCACTTTTCCTCACCGTTCGCCGCGCTGTCTCGATCGCCAACTTCCTCCAAACGTCCCTCCAGATCCCCTCCACACAAGTCGTCTCTCGCGGCTTTGGCGCAGGTCGTCCGCTCTTGCCCAACATCAGTACACGCAACAAACGCAAAAACCTGCGCATCGAACTCCGCATCACCGAAGAACAAAGCGCCGCAGGAAACGCCATCCCCGGCATGTCCTACGATCCGATGGCCCAGATCGAGCAACTCAATATCCCGCTCACCGCAAGCGGCCAGTTTGAACATACACTCCAACCCCCTTATGTCCGAGAAATCCGACTCCAGATCACCACTCCACGCGGTGGACGCGTCGATCTCCCCGTCGTCATCCTCAAGAAAAAACCCACCTCCGCCCCCGTCCCCAAACCACAGGCCCCCAAAACGCCCACCACCGGCCCCAAAAAAGATCCCCTCGCTTGGTTCAAACGCCGCTCCTTTGCTCCTCGCAAGTCCTTGATCTTGCACCCGTCTCAGATCTTCAACAAGAAGCGCTTCTTGCTTGAGTTCCAAGATCCAAACAACCACCCCCTCTTTTCCGCAAATGATCAACCCACTTTCCGACTCTATCTCTCCGCGAACAAAGTCGATCATCTCACCCAAAACACCCCCTCCGAAACCAACGGACGACGCGGCAAACACCTCCGTATCGCCCAAGCCACCGCCCCCGACGCAGCATCCTCGAAAACCACCGCACCATCGAACAAAACGACGGCTGTTGCACAAACTCCCGCGCCATCGAACAAACCGATCACTGTCGCACAAGCTCCCACGCCTTCGGCCAAAACAACCGCCGCCCCGAAATCGTCAGCCAAAGACACCAAGGCCGCCAAGACCACAAAGCCCGCATCTTCCGAACCCAAAACCAAGCTGGTCGAGATCCCGCTGTCCGAAGCCAAAGAAGTCGCCGCTGCAAAACTGCGCGCCACACTCCCCCCCCAAGGTTCGGTCATCCACAGCGAAGAACTCACCATCACAGGATACACCGAACCCGGAAACAAGGTCTTTGCCAACGGACAAACCGCTACCGTCTCTGACAAAGGGGTCTTTTCCGTCAAGGTCAAGCTCAAACACGGACAACAAAAGCTCCAACTCTACGCCGAAGACAAAGAAGGCAATCGCGGCGAGATCAACTGGCCGATCAACGTTAACCTCAACCGCTTGTTTATGCTCGCGCTCGCGGACATGACCTTTGGTACACAAAACACACAGCTCGAAGGACTCGAATCGATCGGCTCTTTCCAAGGCAGTGGTGTGATGATCCACGGCCGAGCCGTCTTCTACGCCAAAGGCCAAGTCCAAGGAAAACACCTGCTCAGCGCGATCTTCAAAAATATCCAATACACCGCTTATATCGAAACGCCCAAACGCCGCGAGATCACAGACTTCTACCAACAACTGATCGATCCCGACCGTTATTACCCCGTGTACGGCGACTCAGGAAAACAAGTCCAAGACGTTCAAACCCGTGGTTGGGGCTTCAAAGTCGGTGATCAATCCTACCGCATGCCGCTTTACGTCATGGTTCAAGCGGATCGCTCCCGTCTTGTCGCAGGAAACTTCAATACCAAACTGCGCGGCATCGAGATCATCCGCTACGACCGCACCGTCCACGGCGTCGATATCGACTTCCAAAAGCGTTTCGCCAAGCACTACGACACACGCGCCCGCGTCTTTGTCTCGGATGGACAGCAACAGCAGCTCAAAGCCCACATCCAGATGCGTGGAACAGGCGGCTCGCTCTACTATCTCCCCCATCAAAATATCCTCGAAGGTTCCGAACAGATCCGACTCACCATCCGCGACAAGGACTCTGGCATCATCCTCCACCAGATCCCCCTCCGTCGCTACGACGATTACAACGTCCAATACTTTGAAGGCCGCATCTTCTTCAAACACCCCGTCTCTGCCGTGGCCGATAGCTTCTTGCTCACACAACACAACCTCTTCTCCACGCTCGACGGAAACCCCCTCTACATCGAAGCCGATTACGAATACGAAAACCTCGACGGCCAAAATGGTTTGACTGTCGGCGTCCAAGTCAGCCAATCTTTCTTTGACAAGATCAAAGTGGGCTTTAGCTTCGTTCAAGAAAATCGCGCAACGGGCGGCACTCCAGCTTATCAATTGTGGGGCTTTGACCTTACCGCACGATGGAACAAAAACACCTACCTCCAAGCCGAATACGCACGCAGCCTTTCTTTTGATTCACAAAGCTTCTTTAGCGACGACGGTGGACTCACCTTCCGACCGCTCCAAGGCTTCCACAATGCCCAGCGCTTCTCCGGCCTACTCGGTCAACAAAGCACCACCAGCGCCGTCCCCCTCGAAGGAAACGCCGTCGCTGTCCGCCTCAACTCCGATATCTCCGAACTCACCAAATGGAAAGATATCGAACTGATCACCTCGGCATATTTCTCTCACCGAGACCGCGACTTCTTCGCGTCAGGCCAAGCGCCCGAACAAGGCACCACCAAAGGCGGTGCGGTTGCACGCCTCAAACTGTTCAAAAAGCATCAGATCCAGCTCAAATACGACGGGGGCCTCGGCCTTCAATTCGATCCCACCACCAGCCAATCCTACGATTACATCAAGCACCTCTTTAACTTGCAGTACGCCTTCTTTATCAACCCAAGCTGGGACGTCACCATCGAATACAGCCACACCCAAGACTTTGACGGCCTCCGACGCCTCAACCTCTGGGGCAACTTCGTGACGCTCGGTGGCTCGTGGAAGATCAACAAGTACGTCCAAATCATGCTCCGCCAACAGCTTGCCTTTGAGACCCAAACCGTCGCGCCGCTCACGGTCATGGATCACTTTGCCACGACGTTGGGACTCAATCTCAAACTCTTCGACACGGATACTTACGCCACGGTCGCAGGAACCCTCCGATGGAGCGGGAACCATTCCGCTCAAGTTGGCCTCAAAACCAAGCTCAACGAAACATCTTCGGCCTATATCCGCGAGGAGATCACCTACCAACAATTCAGCACAGGTCTCGTCAATACCGTCGTGATCGGGGCAGAGCAAAAGCTCAGCCGTGGCAGTCGCGTGTATGGCGAATATCAGCTTGACAGCGGCATCTCCAACGAAAACTCCCGTGCAGTGGTCGGCCTCAACCACGTCTTCGAATTCTTCCAAGGGGTGTTTCTTGGTGCAGGCTTCGAACGAGCGATGTTCCTTGATCCTCGTGCAGGCGCAAGTGGCCGAACTGTCGGTCGTTTAACCTTCCAACTCACCCGCTGGAAAAACATCAAAGCCTCGGGCCGCTACGAGCTACGCTACGACGAAAACAACCCCCTGCTCAACACAGGCGACAAGATGCAGTTTGTCACCCTCAACAACGTGACATGGCAATTCACCGAAGACGTCGCCTTCTTGATTCGGCTCAACTACGCGCTCACACACAACTTCTCCTTCAACAGCGGCATAGGCGGCACAGAAGGAGAGCTTCTCGAATTCACAGCGGGCCTTGCGTATCGGCCTGTCCGATTTGATTGGGTGAGTGTCCTGCTCAAGTACACCTTGCGCCAAGAACAACGTCCTCTCGGATTGACGGGCACCAACGAACAACAGCGCTCTGTGACGGAGGTTTTCTCGCTGGTTCCGATCTTTGAGTTGCCTTTCCGCCTCCAGATCGTCGAGCAATTCAACGTCAAGTTCCGCAAAGAAGAGATCGCTGGACTACAGCCTGCTTCGACGGCCACGATCCTATGGATCAACCGCCTGAATTTCCATCTGATCGACAAACTAGATATCGGCGTCGAATACCGTCTCTTCTGGCAATGGCAAGGTTCGGGTGGCGAAGCCCTACGCCACTCGACCTTTGATCACGGTTTCTTGGTCGAAGCCTCCTACAACATCCATCGCTTCGCTTACGTTGGTGTCGGCTACAACTTCACACGCTTTACCGACAACCTCTTCCTTGACGACACCCGCGATTACAGCGGCTTCTTCATCCGCGCCGTTGGAAAGTTCTAACGCTCTTTACTTCGCTCCGCCTCTGTACAGACCGACTCTTCACGCTTTCGGCAGGCTGCAAGTTTACGATCCTTACCTTTGCCTCGCTCCGCCTCTGTATAGACCGACTCTTCTGTGGCTTGCGTCTGTTCATCCTCTAAGGATACCACTCACGATATGCGCTCGTCCTCTTCGGAATCCCCCATCCCATCGCCTTCGCCGTGGCTCTTAACCGAAGGATCCTTGGATACGCTCAAGTTGTGGGCGTTGCTTTTGATGACGCTCGATCACATCAACCAAGCGCTGCTTGGCGGTGGATACGCATCGCTGACTTATCTTGGACGGGGAGCCTATCCGCTGTTTTGTTTTGCAATGGCGTGTCATCTGATCCGCAAAGACCCGATGAATCGGTATCTTCGACGGATCATGGCCTACGCGCTGCTCAGCCAACCTTTTTATTTGCTCGCCTTTGACGAGCCGCAGATCAACATTCTGTTTATCCTGTGTTTTACGGCGCTGATATCGCGGTGGTTGCTTGAACAATCGCCGATGTGGCAACACTTGATCTTGGGTCTTTCTTTGGTGAGTTTTGTGCTGAAAGATCCGTTTGATTACGATCTGGTGGGGCTGGTCTTTCCTGTAGCGCTCGTGATGGTCTTACAAGGCCGGCGTATCGGGTGGTTTTGGTGTGTCTTGTTGGCGATGTTTCTCAACATCGATCTTGGGCATCTGCTTTCTTACGATGAGGGGGTTTGGTCGGTGACTTTTCCTGTGGCGGACTTTTGTTGGACGACAGCGGGGGCGTTGGTACTCCCGATCGTTGCGTACAGATCCTCTTGTGCGATCCGAACTCGACGCTACCTCCCCCGTCTGACGTTTTATGTTTACTACCCCGCCCATCTCGCACTATTGAGCCTTTTGCGCCTTGGCATGGGCAAATGGCCTTGGGAGATCTTTTCGATCTCTTGACCCGCCCTTGCGTCCGTGGCTGTTTCTGCTCCGATCTTGTGCAACACAACAAGTCCCTTCAAAAAGAGGCTCGCGATGCAACACAAGACTCCCGATAATCCGCAAGAATGGGAAGATCATATCGCCGTATTGATCGCACAAGGCCATCATCTCGAAGAAGGCGCTCTGTCCTACCACATCAAACGCGCCTTGGCTTTTTTGCCTTGGCTGCTTGCACAACAAGAGCGGCGCGTGTGGTTTGCGGGGAACGGGCTATCTCTTGCGCCGCTGCTGTTTGCGTCGTTTGGCTGCGAGACATGGGCAACCGATATCGCTCCAAGTGCGATCAAGATGCTCAATGTCCTCCAAAATCCCCGATGGACCGAACGTATGCCATCGCTCAAAGAATGCCTCAAACCATACCATCTGCCTTTTCCACCCCATCCGCCCTTGCTTCTTTACCCCCGATGTCAGGACTTTTGCCAACAAGCCCCCCAAGAAGATCTTGATCTGATCTTGAACTTTCGAGCCTTGCAGTGTCTATCTCCCACCCAACAATCCCAAGCCATCGCTGTTTTCTTTGATGCGCTACGTGAAGGAGGCCGATTCATCGCAGAGCTCCACCACGCTTCTCCCCAACAATACGCCGAGATCGACGCTCGCTTGCGTGATGTAGGTTTTCGCCTCCCATTCTCCGACGCCGCACGATGGTATCAAGAGGCTCTCCAACAACACGGCCTCTCCCCCGCTTTTTTTTCGGGCCTGTTTTTCTCTGCCGATCCTGCACCTTCCAACCCAAACTCCCCTTCCCCGCAGCACTTCGACGCCTTACGCAAACAATACCAACAAAAACGCGCAGAAGCGCAGCAACAAATGGATACACAAGGCCACGCAAAATACGCCCGCTTGTTGTGATATCCAGCGCTCTCGTTTGTTGGTTCGGTTGGTTCGGTTGGTTCGGTTGATTCGGTTGGTTTTGTGGGGCATTGCCCCACGCCCCACAAGGGACTATCGCCCCTTGACCCCCATGTAGGCGAAGAGATCATCGTTTCTCACACAGACGACTCTGTCGCTTGGAGTACTGCGAACACGGGGCTTTTTGCCAACTGTGTCGATCCATCGATCATTCCGAGGGAATGGAGTGATCGATGGAGTGAAATGTGGTGCGTGATGTGTTTGGAGGAGGGCGTATATAAAAAAGAAGCCATCCGAGGGTCGGATGGCTTCTTTGGGGGGGGGGACTCGGTAAATATGTTTTGAGGTTTTTGAGTTGTCAAGAATTTTTTCTTAGCAACGACCTCAGGAAAATGACCCCAACGGGATTCGAACCCGTGTCGCCGGCGTGAAAGGCCGGTGTCCTAGGCCTCTAGACGATGGGGCCGGTGGAGTGAGTCGGGAGGGACTCGAACCCTCGACCACCGGATTAAAAGTCCGATGCTCTACCGACTGAGCTACCGACTCAGCTTCCTGCGGGCGGGGCGTCAACCTCGCCTCAACGGTTGTGGAATATAGCGGGTGACCCTAGATCCGTCAAGGAAAAAGATTGGCGTGCGGCATTTTTTTTCTAAAGGTTTCTTTTTACAGCGCAAACCGAATCCTTTGCCGCATCACCCGATACGAACAGGGGTACGCCCGCCTTCTACAGAAGTTCGAAAATTTAAGAGCCTGCGTGCGGTCGACGGTCTCGATCACGGCCACGATAGCGCGGTCGTCGCCCGCCACGACGCAAGTGTCGAAGCTCGCTTGCACTTTCGGGTGCGAGATGAGTCGGCGGAAGATCGTCGACTTCGACCTCTTCGTGGAGGCTCTGTTCGGGTGCAGAAGGTGCGTTGGTCGCGGAGGGACGGTCAACATGGGCTCGCGGCAAAGACAGCGGAGCTTCGGGTTCGACACGCGGCTGTTCGATCGAAGCGATCGTCCCCGATGCAAGGGCTTCTTGTTGTAGAGAGGCCCACGTTTGGAGGCGCTGTGTGTGGAGTTGTTGTTCGATTGGCAAAAAGCGCATAAACCAAGGCAGCCCGACAGGAGCGGAAGAAAGAGAAGAGGTCAGATCGAAGTGATCCAACGGGCTACGCAACGTCACAGGCCGATGCGAAGGATCGAGTGAAAAGCGTTCGCGCTCAAGACCCGCAGGCTCGCTCAGTGGCACGTTGGGGGCAGGCTTGGTGACGGCTGGCTTGCTCGGTAGAGTAGAGGAAGCGAGTTGAATCGATTCGAGAGGGTTTCTTCTCGGTTCAAACAGCGGCACTTTTTCGCGTGTTGCGGGTTGCGCAAGAGGGATCTCTTTGGGAGGTCGAGGCGCAAGAGGAGAAACGTAGGATCGAGAAGAAGGTGAAGACGCGTCGCCTACAGGTGGCGGTGGAGACAACGGTTCCGATGGAATGGCGGGAACAGGCGCTCGTGGGGATTCGATACGAGCGGAAAAAGAAGGGCGATCATTGGACCGCAAAAGCCCTTGCTCTCGAGTTTTTTGCGCGGGGATCTTGTTGTCTGCCGTATCTTCGATGCGTCTGTCTTCGATGCGTCTGTTTTCGGGACGCCTATCTTCGGGGTGTTTGCCTTCAAAACGCTTGTGGTCTGTTCGGGTTTCTTCGGGGCGCTTGTCGTCAGTTCGGGCGTCTTCGGGGCGCTTGTCGCCAGTTCGGGCGTCTTCGAGACGCTTGTTGTCTGTCTGTGTCTCTTCGGGGCGCTTGTTGTCTGTTCGAGTTTCTTCGGGGCGCTTGTCTTCGAGACGTCTGTCTTCGGGGAGTTTGGAGAGATCAACTTGGAGGGGTTCGCGTTCGCGTTTTTTGCGAGCGAGGGGATGGGTGGCAAGAAAGCCTTGGAGATCGTTTTCGAGGTCGATACATCCGCCCTCACGGGGCAAGATCTCGGCGAGCAGACTGTATTCTTGAAAGAGGTAGTGCAATTCTTCGCGTTTGTGGTTGAGCATATAGATGGCAACGTCATGAGGAAGACGTGCTTCGACGCGCTCAAAGCGTTTTTGCAGCGCGAGTTCTTGGAGTCGGCGCAGAACCATCAAGGCGCTCGCTTCGGGGTTGGGAAGCTGGCCATGTCCGTTGCAATGGGGGCAAGGGATAAAATGCCCGAGTGCTTTGCTGTCGCGGATACGTTGGCGAGAGAGGGAAAGCAGACCAAAGGACGCGGAGATCTTTCCGATACGGATGCGCGCTTTGTCGTGTTGGATAGCGAGACGGAAGTGGCGCTCGACTTCGCGGGTGTTGCGTAGAAGTCGCATGCTGATGAAGTCGATCACGATCAATCCGCCAAGATCGCGCAATCGAAGTTGTCGTGCGATCTCGTAGCAGGCTTCGATATTGGTTTTGAGTGCGGTGTCTTCGGTGTTGCTTTCGGATTGTGCGCGACCAGAGTTGACATCGATGGCAACCAACGCTTCCGCTTGATCGATCACAATCGATCCGCCCGAAACAAGGGGGATCTTACGCTCAAAGACTTCGCTGATCTGCGGCTCGATGTTGTAGTGGGTAAACAGCGGGCGATCCACGTCATAAAAGCGGACGATATTTTGTTGACTGGAGATCAAAGCGGCGTAGTAATCGCGTGCGCGCTCGAAGGCTTCTTCTTCGTCGACAAGGATCTCGTCGATGCTGCTATCGTAGTAATCACGGATCATCCGTTGGATGATATCGCTGTCTTGAAAGACGCATCCAGCGCGTGGACCGCGCTTGGATTGCTGTTGAATGGTTCGCCACAAACGCAACAAATAATCGAGTTCGCGTTGGATATCTTCGATGGGTCGGCCCATTCCAGCCGTACGAACGATAACGCCGAAGCCATCAGGAAGTTTGAGATCACGCATAAAATCGCGCAAAGCCTTGCGCTGTTCGGCATCATCGATCTTGCGCGAAACCCCACCGCCACCCGAACGCGGCATCAACACCACATAACGCCCGGGGATCGTGCAGTACGTCGTCAGCGCGGCTCCCTTGTTTTCGAGTTCTTCACGGACGACCTGCACCAACACGGGCTGTCCTTTTTGGACGACTTCGTCGACGCGGGGACGGTCTTTGTCTTTGGGAGAGTGGGAGGACCAAAAATCGGGGTGGATCTCATGGAAGGGCAAAAAGCCATGACGGCCTGCGCCGTATTCGACAAACACGGCCTGGATCGAGGGTTCGACGCGAACCACATACCCTCGGTAGATATTGTTTCGATTTTTCTCACGCAGTCGATTTTCGACGTCGAACTCAACGAGCTTGCCGTTTTCGATGATGGCGGCGCGAACCTCTTCGGGCTCGTTGACATTGAATAGCATCTTTTTGGACATGAATCGGCTCTCTCCTCTGGCCGTATGGGGTCCACACGCCTGAAAGCGGAGAAAACAGACCGAAAAGGAAAGAGCGCAAGCCCGATGCGACGAGAAAAGAGGCGCTTTTCGTCCCGCGATGTATGGGGAGAAGGTTTGTTCTGGGTATCATCCGCATCCTTCGCAGTGTCCACATCGTCAGCATCATCTGCAACGCGCCCATGTATGGGGCGTTATCTGTTCCGTATTCGCGTCTGTTGGATGGGTGGTTTGGGGCGAGCAGGATTGTGAACAGAGAGGAGTGCGCTGCGTGTATGCAGATATCACAGCCTCGAGTGGGAAAGAGCATTGCCACGAACGCATTCACGCAATCTCAAAAGCACAGACAACACAACCTGAACCATCCACTTCTCTCACGCGGCGTATGAGACAAACAAGAACATCTCTCGTTCGCCAATGCTTCCATCTAAGAAACGAAGGTCAACAACCTCCGTTGTATCAGGACTTGTTTTGGGTTTTGTATTTCTTTGGGTGCGCAACGCACCGCCCGCCAAACTCACTTGTGTGTGCGTGGGGGACGAACCGAATACTGGGTGGCAGAGCATAGGATTCCGCAGTTCGAGAGACTTGTGGGGCATGGCCCCACACCCCGCCATAGACCGAAGGCCCCTTGATCGCCGTATTCGCGAGGAGATCGTTCGTTTTTCAAACAAACAGTACTCCCGCTTGAAGTGGTGCGAACTCGGGGGTTTTTGCCAACTGCGTCGCTCCTCTACGGTAAGGATTTTCCTTACGCCAAAACGTCAAGAAGCATACTTCCCCAAAAAGCCCTTGTCAAGGCGATGCCTTCGCGGCATCTTGGCGCGTGTGCTGCGTTTCGTATGCGGCTTGTCCTTGCTCCTCGTTTTCCTCCCTATCACATACGGAGAAGATCACCGTGTATCGGTCTTTTTGTTATCCAAGCCCCCATCGCGTGGCGCTTTTTTTCGGTGCAGTCCTGTTGTTGGGAGGATGCCGTCCACCGAGCGAGGCAGAACAAGCCTTTTCGCGTTTTCGCGGCCACCTCGAAAAACAACAAACCGCCCAAGCATGGGCGATGCTTACCCAGCGCGGCCAACAAGCCCTCCAACAAGCCCTTCTGCGCGCAAACAGCCCAGATTCCCCCGCACAATTCTTCCAAAAAGCCTCGTTCTTACGAAACTTGCGTATGCGCCCCCATCCTACACGCCCACCCCACCAGACCGAAACGCTCGCCAAGCTTCACTTCGTCGACGAACTTGGCCGCTCTCAGGTCGTCATGCTTCGCCGCGAAAACAACCAATGGCGCGTCGACCTTCGCGGAATATGGGTACTTGAACAAGCGACCCCGACTTCCCGCCCCATGCCCTCCTCCACTCCAACATCACAAACCGCCCACTCACGGCCCTCTTCGCGATAGACATCCTTCACCGCTCAACATCATCGAATCGTAGTCGGTGGCAAAGGCCTGCCCTCTTTGCGATAGACATCCTTGTCGAACTTGCGCAGTTGTTTAACCACGCGAGAACAACGTATCCAAGGCTTCTTCTAAGCGGCGAATCCCGATAAATCGGGCTTTTCGCGGTGCAGCCAAAGAGGTGCGGTTGTGTTCGGGCAGCAAGACCTGTGCAAATCCCAGCTTCACGGCCTCTTTTGCGCGTGTCTCGGCTTGAGAGATCCCCCGCACTTCGCCCGCAAGCCCCAACTCCCCAAAGATCGCCATATCCTGCGGGAGCGCTCTCCCCCGAAAGCTCGATGCCAAGGCCATCGCCACCGCCAGATCCGCCGCTGGTTCATCCAAACGATATCCGCCCGCAACGTTCACAAAGATATCTGCCGCTGCGATCTGCATCCCGCCGCTTTTCTCCAGCACCGCAACCAACAACGCTACACGGTTGGGATCCACACCCGTACAAGTCCGCCTTGGTGTCCCATACACGGGCGTCCCCACCAAGGCTTGCACCTCCACAAGCATGGGCCGCGTCCCTTCGATACACACCGTCACCACCGATCCCGGGGCGTCTAAGGGGCGTTGATCCAAAAACAGCGCAGACGGATTCCCCACTTCTTGCAAACCGTCTTCTTTCATCTCAAAAACCCCGATCTCGTTGGTCGAACCAAAGCGATTTTTCACCGCCCGCAAGATCCGATACGGATGCCCCCGATCTCCCTCGAAGTACAATACCGTATCCACCATGTGTTCCAACACACGCGGCCCTGCGATCGCTCCGTCCTTCGTCACATGCCCGATCAACCATGTAGGGATCGATTCGCGTTTGGCGAGGTGCAAGAAACGGCTGGTGGCTTCGCGGATCTGTGAGATCGCCCCCGGGGCTGCGGGGATCTCTGGGCAATAGACCGACTGGATCGAGTCGACGATCAACAACGAGGGTTTGATCCGTTGAACTTGTTGGTGGATGTGATCGACATCCACTTCGGCCAACATCAAGATCCCTTCGTGCAACATCCCAAGGCGTTTGGCGCGCATGTGCGCTTGGGGCAAAGATTCTTCTCCTGAAACGTACAGCACTTTATGCCCATCACGCGCCATCTTGGCTGCTGCTTGCATCGCCAACGTCGACTTGCCGATCCCGGGATCCCCCCCAAGCAAGATCAAACTCCCCGGAACCAACCCCCCTCCCAACACCCGATCCAACTCCGCCACTGCAAAGCGATAGCGCGTGACGTCCCCCACTTCCACTTCGGTCAGCGGCGTAGGACCGCCCTCCTGCGCCAACGTGTTCTTGCGGCGGGCTTCGTGGCTGCTCTTTTGCGGTACTTCGGCCATCTCCACAAACGAGTTCCACGCCCCACAATCGGGACAACGTCCCAGCCACTTTGGCGTCTTGCTCCCACAAGCCCCACACTCGTAGATCACCTTTGCTTTTGCCATCCTCGCTCCTTTGCTTCTTCGCGCTTTTGTGTGACCATCCGCACCTTTTCAGGGTCTTTTCTCGAAACAACGCCACACGTTGTGGACTTTTCCTTTGTCTGAACAAGACACCCATCGAGGTTATCCATGCAAGCATTGACAAAGAATCATTTTTTTCGGCTGTTCCCCACGCGAATGGGTTTGTGCTTCCTACTTTTGAGCTTTCCCGCGTTCTCGTTGTTTGTCGGATGCGGTGAATGCCGCTACGACAGCGATTGTCCACCCAGTTCTCTTTGCACAGAGGGCGCGTGCGTCCAAAAAAACCAACCCCCTGTGCGCCGCCCCCCCGGATCGGACTGTGTCGATGGCGAGCGCCGCGCTTGTTACAACGGGCCCACCAAGACCCAAAGCATCGGCGTATGCAAAGCCGGTCAACAGACTTGCCTAAACGGCCAATGGGGCACGTGTGACGGAGAAGTCAAACCCGCTGAAAAAGAAGAATGTGACGGCGTAGACAACAACTGCGATGGCCAAGTCGACGAGGGCTGCACCTGCAAAAACGGCGACAAACAAGCCTGCTATACAGGGAGCGCCGAAACACGCGCAAAAGGCGAATGCAAAGACGGCGAACAGATCTGTATCAACGGACTATGGGGCGAATGCTTGCAACAGACCCTTCCCCAAGCCGAAGTATGCGACGGCAAAGACAACGATTGCAACGGAAAAATCGACGACGACGTCAAAAAAAGCTGTCAATCGCAGTGCGGACTCGGCGAAGAGATCTGCCAAAACGGGCAATTCCAACCCTGTAACGCACGCACTCCAAGCCCTGAAAAATGCGGAGACAACGTCGACAACGATTGCAACGGCTCCACCGACGAAGGCTGCGAGTGCGCCCCCGCAACTTCCCGCGACTGCTACACAGGCCCCCCAAACACCCAAGGCGTCGGCCCTTGCACCCAAGGCAAACAAACCTGTAGTGCCGATGGCAAGTGGCAAAACTGCACAGGACAAGTCACCCCCCAAGTCGAGCAATGCAACCGCAAAGATGACGATTGCAACGGACGCATCGACGATAACCTGACCCGCCCCTGTCAGCGCGGTTGCAACACCGGCAAAGAAACTTGCAGCGATGGAACATGGAAAGCCTGTGATGCAAAAGCCGCAGATGCTGAAGTTTGCGACGGAAAAGACAACGATTGCGACGGTAAGACCGATAACTTGGTCGGTGGCGGCGCTTGTGAATGCCTTGTTGGACAAAAAGAAGTTTGCTATGACGGCCCTGCAAATACCGCAGGCATCGGCCTTTGCGCACGCGGCGAACGGATCTGCCAATCCACAGGCAAGTGGTCTCCTTGCCTCAACCAGATCACCCCTTCTCCCGAGATCTGCGACGGCAAAGACAACAACTGCGACGGACAAGTCGACAACAACACTCTTGGCGGAAAACTCGACCGCGATTGTTACGATGGACCCGCAGGAACCGATCAACGCGGCGTCTGCAAAAAAGGCAAAGAAACCTGCAACAACGGGGTCTGGAGCGCATGCGTTGGGCAGATCAAACCCGACATCGAGATCTGCGACAACAAAGACAACGATTGCGACGGCAAAGTCGACGAAGACGTTTCCCGCGATTGTTATAGCGGCCCCGCAGGGACCGAAGGAAAAGGTATCTGTAAAAAAGGCTTGCAAACCTGTACGGCGGGTGTCTGGGGAGCTTGCCTCGGCGAAGTCGCTCCACGCACCGAAACCTGCAACAATCTTGACGACGACTGCAACGGCGTCAAAGACGACAAGGGCGCTTGTGATGTCTGCCAAAGCGGTCAAACCCAAGCCTGCTATACAGGCCCCCAAAGCACCCGAAACACCCTCCCCTGCAAAGAAGGCACATCCACCTGCATCAACGGCCAATGGGGTACTTGCTCAGGCGAAGTCAAACCGATCACCGAGACCTGCAACAACAAAGACGATGATTGCGACGGAAGCATCGACAACGGCGTCACACGACCTTGCTCAAACAACTGTGGCACAGGCACAGAAACCTGCTCCGCTGGCGCATGGATCAACTGCAACGCCCCCAAACCCACCACCGAGATCTGCAACAACAAAGACGACGATTGCAACGGCCAGATCGACGATGGCCTCTCCTGCACTATCCTTGCGACGGGAGATATCGCAGGAACCGCGATCCTCTGGAACCCGTTTACCCGCACCAAGATCCAAACCGTCGCCAGTCAAGCCGAGATCTACGTCATCGCCTTTAGCCCCGACAAACAATCCTTTGCCGTCGGAAACACCAACCAAGTCGAACTCCGTTATGCAGCCACAGGCGTCCGCTATCGCACCCTCACCTTTACGGGGATCGCCCGCTCGATCGCGTGGTCCAAAGACAGCACACGCATCGCCGTCGGAACCAGCGCAGGAACCGCTACCGTCTGGAATGCCACCACAGGCGCGGTTATCCGCAGCAACCTCACCCATCCCTACACCGTGCGCGGCCTTGCCTTCCACCCCACCCAAGACCTGCTGCTCTCTACCAGCGACAACATCGTCTACTTCTGGAATCCCACCACAGGCGCACAGATCCGCCAAACCCCTGTCACCTTCACCATCTACGCCCTTGACCTCAGCCCCGATGGAAACTCCTTCTTGATCGGCGGATACCACGTCAGCAACATCTACCCGGGTTTCCTCCAACTTTGGGATATCACCAACACCAGCGCCCCCACCCAAAAACTCTCCTTTACCGTCCCCGCCATCGTGTACAACGCACGCTTTAGTCACGATGGGACACACGTTATCGCCGCATACCTCGATGGCACCAGCGTTTGGCGCGTCCAAACCCAACAACAGGTCGCCGAGATCAAACTCCCGGGACATTGGGTCTATACCGCCGATCTCACCCCCGACAACAAAACCCTCGCAGCCGGCGCTCGCACCAACGCCGCACTCAACGGCATCCTCTTCTTATGGGATATCTCCCAAAGTCCGCCCGTCGAACTTCTTAAAAACACCGACCACACCCGCTATCTCTGGGGAATGGACTTCCGCCCCTAAAAGAACAAAAGCAAAAAAACGTGGACGTGTGACGAGTTGTGACTACCTTTGGCTGCATGGTGATCCCGATTCTTTGCAGAAACTCCAAAGGAGCTTCCCATGCGTCACCCTTCTTCTTTACCCACTCCCCAAGGCATCGGAGCCATCCTCCAAAAAACCCTCCAAAAAGCTGGCATCCAACAACACCCTCCCCCCACGCAAACCACCGAAGCCCTCGTCTACCGCGCTTGGCTCGATATCGCAGGCGAACAAGTAGCCGCCATCGCCCGCCCCACCGCCTTTTCCGAAGGCAACCTCACCGTCGAAGTCTCCGAAAAAGTCTGGCTCCAAGAACTTCATTACTTTCGTGGACGTTACCTCCAACAAATGAATGAAGCCCTCCGCCGCCACACCGTCCACCAGATCACTTTTACACTCACCACACCAGACGACGACACTCCTGTCCCTCTGCGCGTCGATTCCGATGCTTCCGACGATCTAGCCCCCAACTCCCCACGTTGGCTCTCCGAAGTCCTCCCCGAAGACGTCCGCGCCAACATCGAAGCCAAACTCGCAGACATACCCGAAAGCGATATCAAAAACAGCGCACGCCGTATCTTGATCCGCCATCACCAGATCCAACAGATGCGACACCGTCAAAAACGACCCCGCCTCCCTTCCTCTTAATCCACCCTACGCGATGCCTTTGGCTCCCTCTTCGGCCTTTTGCCAATCCAAGATCATCCACCCCCGCCGCATCGCTTCACGACGCAGACGCGGATCGGGATTCACCACACGCGGATTCTTCACGCGCTCCAACATCGGCAGATCGGTCAGCGAGTCTGTATAGAAAAAGCTGCCGTCCAGATCCACACCGTGCTCTTTTGCCCATCGTTCGGCCCAGATCACCTTTCCCTCACCGTGACATAGCGGGCCATCAAAATCCCCCGTGAGTCGGCCTTCTTCATCCAACGCAAAGCGATTCGCCAACCAATCATCCAACGACCACACTTGGCGCGCATATTCCGCTGCATAACACGAACTGCTCGTCAGCAGCACACATGGATGGCCCAATGCACGATGCCTTGTCAGCGCCACTTCCGCACCGGGTTGCAGATGCTGCACGACTTCTTGCGCAAACCACCGATACGTCGAATCACGCAAGCTCTGATCAGGATCACCACGATAACTCTCCATGGCCTTTTTCAGCACGCGATCCATATCCACCAACGAAAAATGATACAGCGAAAGATACCAAAAACCTTGTAATGCCGTCCACAGCGAGATCCGACCGTGTCGAAACGCATGCTTGACATACAACGTCCCACTGTTCACGCGGATCAACGTCCGATCCAGATCAAAAAAAGCCGCAATCTTTCGCTTCGCAAGACTTTGTTTCTCTTCACGTTCTTGTTCTATCGACGCCAAGGTGGCCTCCTTCACTTGCTGTCAACCGCTTACCCTCACGAACACAGAGTTTTTTGTCAACAAGCCAGTCCTATCCCGAAGACGGCGAGACCACAACGGATTTCAAGGGTCTCTCCATCATGATGCGGCGCGTTATCACGCTTTTCCTTTCTTGCAAAGGGTTCGCTTTTTGATGCGCTGTATGTCAAGACATGGAGGTCGTGCATTGAGCGAGGCAGGAAACACCCATCATTAGGCGGTTGCATCCGCCGTAGGCTCTGCGTACAATGCACCCGAACCTCCGCGTGAAGGAAGCATCGTTTTTTTTCCTTGCTTTCGCGCAAGGCATGACTGGGATGGCGCTCCATCACCAGCGTTTTTTTGGGAGTTCTTTACCATGCATTCATCCGCAACCCCTCCACCTATCTCCCACGCCCCCAAAGCCCGACAGGCTCTGGGGCGCGTCCTCTGGTTCTGCTTGCTCTTTGGCGGGCTTTTGTTCAACAGCAACTGCGCCTCCAAATTCCCGAGCGAAAAGATCGGCTTCAAATCCCATCCCGAATGTAACCCTCTTAGCCTTCTCAAAACCGAGCCTCTCGATTATGTCAACGTCGGTCTCCAAACAGACGACAAAGCCAAAAAAGGCCAACTCGGTCAAATCACCCATACCCCCGAAGGCAAAGCGGCTGACTACACCAAAAAAGGCAACTTCTTCAACGAAGTGTTCCGTGAACCCGAAGTCGTCAGCAACGGTCTGCGCCCCGCTGTCGGCGAAAAGATCGCCCTCAACCCAGCCAAACCACAAGAAACTGTCGAAGTCCAAGCCGCCGATGAATGGGGCTGCCTTGTCACCGTTTGGAAAGGCAAAAATCCCGCCGAAGAAGGCGAACGCCGCTACTACACTATGGTTTCCATCAACAGCCTAGGCGAGATGAAAGATCTCGATGGCATCGAAGAAAACGGCGTAAAAAGCACACAGCCTGTTCTGTCCATGCCCAAAGATCTCAACAAGGCCAAACAGATCTACGCTCGCCTCTTCATCATCCGAAAAAGCTTCTTGCGCACAGGCCCCCCCACCATCAAAGACGGCAAGATCACCGCGCAACGCTCGCTCGATCAACTCCGCGCAACCTGCGAATCCATCGACAAAAACCCCTCCTATCTTTGCTTTACAGAACCCACACGCTGCTACTTTATCGTCAACTACTACCTTCAACGCAACGCCGACGGCAGCGGTCAAACCTTTGACCTCGCAACAGAACCTGATCCAGCCTTCAAAGATCACGCTGACAAAAGCCCCCGTGTCTGCCGCCTTTGTCACCCCGAGATCTGCGACGGAAAAGACAACGACTGCGACTGCCCACCCGGTGAAGACTGCAAAGCCTACACAGACAACCTTGTCGGTCAAAAGAAGCCCTTCACTGTCGCTTGTTTTAGCGATGAAGCGCGTAATTTCGGAGGGGCCGTGGTCGGATTCAAAACCGAAGATGGCTTGCCCTTCCCCGAATGTGCCGTTGGAAGCCGATCCTGCGTCAACAACCAATTCGCCACAGAATGCGTCGGAGAAGCCAAACCGAAAAACGCCCAAAGTTGCAGTTCTGGCAAATGCCAAAGTGGTACGCCCACCAGTTGCCCGCTCCCTGACGGCAAAGAAGAATGTGTCGACTTGCAAACCAATTCCGCACACTGCGGTGCGTGCGGCAAAGTCTGCCAAAACGGGCAAACGTGTATCGGCGGAAAGTGCCAATGTTCGGGACTTTTGCCCGACGACTGCACGGGCGTCTGCAAAAACATCCTCTCCGATAACCAAAACTGCGGTGCTTGCGGCAAAAAGTGCGATGCAGGCAAGCTCTGCGCAGGCGGAGTGTGCCTCGACAACTGCCCCACAGGACAATCCCCTTGTTCGGGAGGCTGCGTTGACCTGAAATCCGACCTCTTCCATTGCGGAGCATGCGGCACCGAATGCAAAAGCGGTAACAAGTGCATCAGCGGCGTTTGCCAATGCGAAGCCGAAGGCCCCCTCCCCAACAATTGCGGCGGCGTTTGCAAAAATCTCCAATCCGACAACGAAAACTGCGGAACCTGTGGCAAAAAATGCGATTCAGGAAAACTCTGCTCTGGCGGAAACTGCCTTGATAACTGCCCTGCTGGACAAGACCCTTGTACGGGCGGATGCGCCGACCTCAAGATCGACTCCAACAACTGCGGCGTTTGTGGCCGCAAATGCACTGGCGGAAAGATCTGCATCAACAACCAAAACAAAGGCGAGTGCCAATGTACGGGCGATATCCCCAACGACTGCAACGGCGTTTGCAAGAACTTTTCCTCTGACAACGAAAACTGCGGATCTTGCGGCAACAAATGCGCAGCCGGAAAGATATGCTCTGGTGGAAAATGCCTTGACAACTGTCCCACAGGACAAAACCCTTGCAGTGGCGGTTGCGTCGATCTCAAGACCGATCCCAAACATTGCAGCGCTTGTGGCGTCGCCTGTTCTGGCGGCAAAGTCTGCATCAACTCGTCCTGCCGGTGCGATCCCAACAGCGACCTCCCCAACGATTGTAACGGTATCTGCAAAAACTTCGCTTCCGATAACCTCCATTGCGGCGGTTGTGGCAAACCGTGTGCCTCTGGAAAACTCTGCTCGGGCGGAAACTGCCTTGACAACTGCCCCAGCGGGCAAAACCCTTGCAGCGGCGGATGCGCCGACCTCAAGACCGATTCCAACCACTGCGGAGCTTGTGGACGCAAGTGCGCCGGCGGAAAAGTCTGCGTCAACGGACAGTGCCTATGTACGGGTGATACCCCCAACGATTGCAACGGTGTCTGCAAAAACTTTGCGTCCGACAACGAAAACTGCGGTTCCTGCGGCAAAAAGTGCGATCCCGGTAAGATCTGTTCTGGCGGTCAATGCCGTGACAACTGCCCCACAGGACAAAACCCTTGCAGCGGGGCGTGTGTCAACCTCAACGCCGATGCCAACAACTGCGGTTCTTGTGGAACCAAATGCAACGGTGGAAAGATATGCTCCAGCCGTGCTTGTGTCTGCGATCCAGCGGGCCTCCTACCCAACGATTGCAACGGCGTTTGCCGAAACTTTGCGTCCGACAACGATAACTGCGGTTCCTGCGGCAAAAAGTGCGACCCCGGCAAGATCTGCTCGGGTGGAAGCTGCCTTGACAACTGCCCCACTGGGCAAAACGCTTGTACGGGCGGATGTGCCGACCTAACCAAAGATATCAACAACTGCGGTGCGTGCGGAACCAAATGCACAGGCGGCAAAGTTTGCATCAACCGACAATGCCGCTGCGATCCCTCCGGCCCCGTCCCCAACGACTGTAGCGGCGTCTGCAAAAACACCCAATCCGACCTCACCAGTTGCGGTTCCTGCACCAACGCCTGCGCGAGTGGAAAGATCTGTTCAGGCGGAAACTGCCTCGATAGCTGCCCCGCAGGGCAAACTCCCTGTTCAGGTGGATGCTTTGACCTCAAAGAAAGCACCACCCATTGTGGATCGTGTGGAGTCCCTTGTACGGGCGCAAGCAAGTGCTGCAACGGAACCTGCCGCAACCTCGCCGCAGACAACAGCAACTGCGGCGCCTGTGGAACCTCTTGCTCGGGCAGCAAAGTCTGCCAAAGCGCCCAATGCGTCGATAACTGTACCGGCAGCCAGATCAATTGCGCGGGAACCTGCCACGATCCACAAACCAGCAACCAACACTGCGGTGGCTGCAATACGGCTTGCCCCGGTGGACAAAGCTGTACCAACGGAAAGTGCTGCCCCAACGGGCAAACCAACTGTGGCGGTACTTGTCGCAACCTCCAATCCGACGACAACCACTGCGGATCGTGTGGGCTTGTTTGTTCGGGTGGACGGGACTGCCAAAGCGGCTCGTGCGTCTGCCCCACCGCTGGACAACAGTTCTGCGGCGGAAACTGTGTCGACACCCTCTCAAGCACCACCAACTGCGGCACTTGTGGAAGCGCCTGTAGCTCCCCTCGTTCCTGCCAAAACGGTTCTTGCGTTTGCACAAGTGGACTCAGCTTCTGCGGTGGAAGCTGCGTAGACACCAACACAAGCACCTCCCATTGTGGTGGCTGCAACAGCCCATGCCCCGTAAACTCCGCCTGTACGGGCGGAACTTGTGCTTGTTCTGGCGGACGCACCTTTTGCGGCGGTAGCTGCGTGGATACCAACACAAGCGCCTCCCATTGCGGTGGCTGCAACAGCCCATGCCCCTCGGGTTCGTCTTGTACGGGTGGCACTTGTGTTTGCTCTGGCGGACTCAACCTTTGCGGCGGTAGCTGCGTGGACACCGCAACAAGCAGCTCCCATTGCGGTGGCTGCAACAGCCCATGCCCCGCAAACTCTAGCTGCACCAGCAGCACTTGTGTTTGCTCTGGCGGCCCCCAAAACAAGATCTGCGCCGGCCAATGCGTCAACACCAAC
>CAUJFU010000007.1 GCA_963169055.1 Myxococcota bacterium | reverse complement strand
CCCCTTGATGATCCGCGAAGCAGGCCGACGCCTGAGCGCTCTCGGTCAAGGCGGACTCCCCGAGGATATCGCCCAAACCATCACGTTCCTCGCAAGTGCCGGAGCGCAGGGCATCACAGGCCGCACTCTTCGCGTTTGTGGGGGCGCTTTGATCGGCGCTTGATTCGCTCACAAGCGACCTACTCGTTTGTTTTTTGCATTTGCTGTAGACGCCCTGTGGTTGTGCAGCCACGGGGGGCTGCCCCTACATGTTGGCGCACACGATGGGCGGATTTCGTATAAGTGCCTGTCCACCGAGCAGAACTGTAAGCGCCTGCCCACCGAGCAGAACTGTAAACACCTACCCACCGAAAGGATAGAAGAAGATGTCTGAAAACAAACCCAAAGCCCGACGAGCAGTGATCGTCGCCGGCCAACGAACCCCTTTTGCAAAGGCTTTTTCGACGTTGCTCAAGCTCGATACCATCGCGCTGAGCGTCAAAGCCGTGGAATCTCTGCTGAAAAAGACAGGGATCGGTCATCAAGTCGTTGACGCGATCTACTGGGGAAGCGTGATCTTGCCGAGTGCAGCACCCAACGTCGCTCGCGAGATCGCATTGGATCTGCGGATCAACCCAAGCAGCGATGCTTTTACAGTCAGCCGCGCTTGCACCTCGGGCCTTCAAGCGATCACGCTTGCTGCGGCAGCGATTGAACGCGGTGAGGCCGATATCATCATCGCAGGCGGTAGCGACTCCACCAGCAACGCCGAAGTGACGCTCCCCCCCAAAGTCGTCCACGCCCTCGCTCCGATCGCCCTTGGAAAACCCAAGGCCAGCGATTACCTCGGTGTCCTCGCCCAATTGATGCCCTTCCACGATATCTTTCCCAAGATGCCAAAGATCGCAGAACGCACAACGGGCGAAAAGATGGGCGAATCCGCAGAAAAAATGGCGCAGCGTTGGGAGATCTCCCGCGAAGATCAAGACGCTTTTACAGTGCGCTCGCATCAACGCGCTGCTGCGGCCATCGCCTCAGGCCGTTTCGATGAAGAAGTCGTACCTGTGGAAACCCCCGATGGATCGTGGCTTCACACCGATGCGCTGGTGCGCGCTGAAACCAACATCGAGAAACTTTCGCGGCTCCGCCCTGTATTCGCCAAAAATGGAACGCTCACAGCAGCCAACTCCACACCGCTCACAGACGGTGCTGCCGCTGTGTTGTTGATGAGCGAAGAAAAAGCCCGAGAGATGGGACTCAAACCCTTAGCTGCGTTTCGTTCGTGGTCTTATGTGGGCGTCGATCCACGCGACCAACTCTTGATCGGCCCCGCGCTTGCTATGCCCCAAGCCCTCCAACGCGCAGGGCTTTCCATCGCAGATATCGATGTAGTCGATATCCACGAAGCCTTTGCCGCCCAAGTCCTTTGTGTTCTCAAAGCCCTCGAAAGCGAACACTTCTGCCGTCTCCGCCTCGGTCTCGAACAGCCCATCGGTCCGATCGAACCCGAAAAGCTCAACGTACACGGTGGTTCCGTCGCCATCGGCCACCCCTTCGGTGCAACAGGCGCACGCATGGTCACCACCATGGCCCATGAACTCACCTACACAGGCAAACGCACTGCAATTCTTGGCATCTGTGCCGCCGGTGGCCTCGCTGCTGCCGCCGTATTGGAACGAGTCGAATAACCTCCCCGCTACGGGATAGAATTGGGCAAGAGAGAAGCGGTGGGGCTTTGCCCCATACCCCACAAGGGAGCGCGGCTCCCTTGACCCCGTATTAGGCGAAGAGATCACAGGTCTTTCAAAACAACGACTCTGTCGCTTGGGCGTTCGCGAACACGGCTTTTTTGGCCACCGCGCCACTCCGATTTTCAAACAAACAGCGCTGCCGCTTGAGATGTCGGGAACACGGGGGTTTTTGTCTACGACACAAGTCCCATGCGATCTACATGCGTAAAAGACCGCATCTTTCGCAGAAAATCTGTCAAAAAATGGCTCTGAACAAAAGAGGAGATCTAGGATATGGGCGCACGGCAAACTATCTGCCGCCTAGGTCCAATCGGATTGTCAAGGAGCGCCCGTCATGGAAGAGATGCAGTCCTACGAACAGTATTCAAAGACCCCCACGCAAGCCAACCGTATGCGTGAGATCTTTGGGCTGATCGCGCTAACATTTGGCGCATTATTGTTCCTCAGCCTACTCACCTACCATCCCGAAGATCCGTGTTGGAATCTTGTAGGACACGGCGTCACACGCAATGCCGCTGGTCCTGTGGGAGCTTACGTCTCTGATATCTTTTTACAGATGTTTGGTATCGGCGCGTATTTTATTGTCTTTTTGGCCTTCTTGTGTGCTGTGATGATGATCTTGCAGCGGCGGATCGCATTTCGCTGGATCTCGCTGGTGGGTTACGCTTGTATCGGCCTGTTGATATCGTCGTTTTTTCATCTGTGGTGGGGACATTGGGGTCCGCATGGCTACTCGACGGGCGGCGCAGCAGGACAATGGCTTGCGACATTGTTAGTGAGCCAGACGGGACGAGGCGGAAGCTACTTGCTTTTGACCATGATGCTCGCTCTTTCGGTCGTATGGACAACGCAGTTCTCGTTCGTAGAGACAGGTTCGCGGATCGCCGAACGGATGTCTCCACATACACGGCGATGGGCGCTTGGTTTTCACGAAAGGTTTTTGGATTGGCGTGACGCTTGGTATCGTTGGCGCTCTGCCAAACACGCCAGCCAACGAAGAGAACGCAAACCCGTGTTTGCTGCTGCAGGCGGCGATCTGCCTGCATTAGAACTCGAACACTCTTGGCTAGACGCCGAACCTTCTTGGGCCACGAACGATCTTGCCGCTCGCGATCGCGAAAAAGTCCTCCCCGAACTCACTCCCCCTGCTGGGGTGGACGCCTATCGCGCCGAGATATCCGCAGTCAAGATCAGCCATCCTGACTGGTCTTCTCGTGCTGTGGGCTCGCCTGCCCTCGAACAAGAAAGCCCCACCAACGAAGGCACTCTACGTCGCTTTGCCTCCACAAGCGAAAGCCCCGAAGTCACCGAGCATATCCCTCACATCGCAATCTCGCACCTTTCCCGTGGAAAAAGCCTTCCGCAACTCAATCTCGGAACCCTCGCTCTGTCCGTTCCCTCCGAACGTATGGACGCCATCCTGCGCGGCTTACAAGACCAGTCAAACGCAGATGATCCGCCCTACCCCCTCCCCCACAACGCCCACCACAACGCCCACCACGAACACGACGCCCATCACTACCATGACGCCCATCACTACCATGACGAAGACCGCAACGATCGCCGTACACAACCTCCCCCAAACCACGACAGAAGAATCACCTCCCTCGAAGATCTCATCCCTATCTCTCGCGCTGACATCGAAAGCGAAGCGGATCTATCCGATGAATCCGACGATATCCACACCCTTGATGTAGACGATCCACGCCACCAACAAGCCCTCGCTTGGTCGAACCTCGAACAATCCATCCCCACCCATACCTTGATCGAACAAACCCACCCCACATCAAACGAGCAAACCCACACCCACTGGCCTCACGAATCACCCCACGAAGACGAGCAAGAAACCACACTCCTCCACGAACCCACCCGCCCGCACGCCGCTTGGGATGGCACGCTCCCCACGATTGGGCAACCCACAACGAACTTTCCTTTTTCAGCCTCCTCTCCAGAAACGCAGCACAACATCCTAGCACCGCAACCCGTCGATCCCTTCGGGCTTTTGGAAGCACAAACCACCCACCCCATCGCTGCAAACGAAACATCACCCGTCGCAGCCTTCGGTGTTGTCGAAGCACATCGCCTCGCCCCCATCGAAAGCATCGCTCCGCTCCAAATGCCTCCTGCGATCTCTCCCATCCGCTCGATGACCATCGATCCAAGACAACAAGCCTTTTATGCCCATTCTGAAGCCTATGGCGCGGCTTTCGCCCCTCCAGCCGAGACGACCGCTGATTTTTCTCTTGCTCCTCAAGCCGAAACGACCGCCGACTGTTCTCTTGCTCCTCGAGCTGAGACGACTGCTGATTTTTCTCTTGCCCCTCAATCCGAAACAACCGCCGGCTGTTCTCTTGCCCCTCAATCCGAAACAACCGCTGATTTTTCTGCCCATTCTTTTGCTTCTTCGCCCTCTTTTGCGGATGCTCCGACGCCATCCAAACGACCAGCATCACAAACAGCCGATTTTTCGGCCAAAGAAGTGCTTTCTCCAACCTTCTCCCAAACCACCCAGACACTTTCTGTTCGACAACCTGTGATGCCCCTCCCCGCCATCGCAAGCGCCCGTTCCACCGAGTTCTTGGCCAAGAAACCCGCTCCATCCTTGCTCGAAGAAGAGGGCGACTTGGAACAAGACGAGATCGAAGATAGCCAAGAGGCTGATCTTTCCGATGATTCCGACGACATGGAAAACAGCCTTGATCTTCATAGCGCACAGAACGTGGAAAGCATCGAAGATAGCGCAGATGACATGGAAAGTATGGAAGATAACGCAGAGTCCGATGATTCCGATGAGATGGAAGATAGCCTCGAAACGAACATTCCGAAACGTCCTGAGCCGCTGGTGATTGCGCGATCGTCTGCCCCGAATGGTGGACTTTACGCTGAGAATGTGTCGAAACGCCCTGCTCCGATCGTGGTCGCGCCTGCACGTTCGGGCCTGACGATTCTTCCCGCATTGCGTGCAGACGCACCGTCGTTTGACCCAAGCTACGGCAAATACAACAACGCCCAACAGGCCGAAGAGGCCGATGCCTCGGAAAACGATCAAGATGCTGCCGAAGATGCCGATGCTTCGGTGTATGATCGGGCTGCTGCACAAGTCGCCGCTGCTGAAAAGGCCAAATCTCTCGAAAAAGCGGAACAATTGTCGCTACAACAGATATTGCCTTCGCTGCCCAAAGCCCTCGACTATCCGATGGAAGAAGAAGCTCCGAAGCTTCGGGGTGTGGCGCAAAGTGAACAACCGATCGCCCCCATCACGATGCTCCGAAGCGTGGCGCAAAGCGAGCAGCCCGCCGATCTAGCCCAAGCATCCGCGCCGATGATCCGAGGCGTGGCGCAAAACGAGCAGCCCCCCGGGATCGCCCAAGCTACCGCAGCGATGAATGGGCCGCTTATCCAAGCCAAAGCCCGTGCGAAAAGTGGCGATGAACTCCAACAGCAAGCCAAACCTGCTTGGCGCTTGCATGGCTACCAACATCCCTCGCTCGATCTGCTTGATTACGTCGAGCAAACGCCCGACGAAGATGACGATCTGTTGCCAGAGATCCTCGTTGAAAACGCCCGTGTACTCGAAAAAACCCTTGAGACCTTTGGGATCAAAGGCGAAGTACAACAGATCTTGCCCGGGCCTGTAATCACGATGTACGAATACCTCCCTGCTCCCGGAATCAAAGTTAGCCGCATCGCAAGCCTTGCCGACAACCTCGCCATGTCCCTCGCAGCCGTCCAAGTGCGCGTGCTGGCCCCCATCCCGGGCAAAAACTGCGTTGGCATCGAGCTTCCCAATCGAAAACGTGAAGTCGTTTACATCAAAGAGCTACTCGCAGACGAACGTTTCCAAAAGACCCAAGCCAAGCTCCCGATGGCGATGGGCAAAGACACCACAGGCACTCCCTACATCGCAAACCTCGCCAAGATGCCTCACTTGTTGATCGCAGGAACCACAGGAAGCGGAAAAAGCGTCGGTGTCAACAGCATGATCGTCTCGTTGCTGTACCACGCTTCACCCGAAGATGTGCGCTTTATCATGATCGACCCCAAGATGCTTGAGCTTTCGATCTATGACGGTATCCCGCATTTGCTCTTGCCCGTCGTGACGGATGCGAAAAAAGCTGCAACCGCCCTTGCATGGGCCGTAAACGAGATGGAACGCCGCTATTCTCTGATGGCCGAAGCGGGCGTGCGCAATCTCAACAACTACAACGCGCTTGTCGAGCAACGCAAAAAGGCTCGGGACTTTATCGAGCAACGCGAAGCAAGGCTCGATGCCGCTCGCCGCGAAGCCTTGCGCGAAGACGAGATCCCCGAAGACGAACCCGCCGAGATGGACTGGGAAAGCTCCACAGAGTACTCCCCCGATGAACTTTACCAAAGCAACGCTCCCAAAAGTTATTACGAGAAAATGCCTTACATCGTCGTGATCATCGACGAACTGGCGGACTTGATGATGGTTGCAGCCAAAGAAGTGGAATTCAGCATCGCACGCCTCGCACAGATGGCCCGAGCTGCGGGGATCCACTTGATGCTCGCCACCCAACGCCCCTCGGTGGATGTTCTCACAGGCGTGATCAAAGCCAACTTCCCGAGCCGTTGCGCTTTCCAACTCAAAAGCAAGATCGACTCTCGCACCATCCTTGATCAGCCGGGTGCAGAGCGGCTTCTCGGTCAAGGCGATATGCTTCTCACTCCGCCAAGCAGCAGCGCGCCCGTCCGTATCCACGGATGTTACGTCTCCGAAGAAGAAGTCCACCGCGTGGTCAACCATCTCAAAAAACAAGGAGAACCCGAGTATAACGCCGAGATCCTTCCAAGCAGCGAAGGCCAAGAAGAAGGCGAAGAATTCTCGGACGATATGTACGACAAAGCTATTGAGATCGTGGTCAAAACTCGCAATGCCTCGATATCCGCGCTCCAACGCAAACTCCGCATCGGCTACAACCGCGCTGCCCGCATGATCGAACAAATGGCGCGTGAGGGCATCGTCGGCGAACAAGTCGGCAGCAAACCCCGCGAGATCCTCGCTCCTGAAGGCGAGTATTGATTCGAGTGACGCGGTTGGATAGTTTTGTGGGGTGTCACCCCACGCCCCACAAGGGAGCTCGGCTCCCTTGACCCCGTGTTTGGCGAAGAGAACACAGGTTTCAAAACAACGGCTCTCTCGCTTGAAGTGTCACGAACACGGCTTTTTTTGGCAACTGCGTCACTCCTATATCGATTCGAGTGACGCGGTTGGAGAGATATTGTTGGGTCCCGCCTCGCCTCAGACTATCGCCCCTTCCTTCCGTGCTTGCCCTGCCTGCTTGACCTCCTCCCAACACAACAAACTAGCCCTCATCCAAGACAAACCAAGCACGACCGAGAGGGCATCCCCTCTTGCAAACCTCCGCTGTGCTGGATAGATATACAACAACAAAGGGAGGATACCCATGCAATGGAATAAAGCCATCCATCTTTTGTACGCTCCAACCATGTTTTGTAATATGAGTTGCAAATACTGTTATCTTGGGGATTTGACCGAAGAGCGCGTCGATACGGAAAAAGTCAAGGAGACGCTGCATCGGGCTTTAGAGCAATTGTTGAGCAGAGGCTACCTGCCCTTCAATCTGTCTTTTCATGGCGGTGAAGTGACGACTCTGCCCACAGCAACGCTAGATGCGCTGTTTCGGATAGCAGCGCAACATTACGCTGCACACGAACAAGACATCCGCGCCATGGGATATCCCATCAATCCGTTGCACATCAAAACAAACCTACTCAACCTTGAGAAACACTACGATGTGCTACAGCAACACGGCGTGTCGATTAGCGGCAGCGTCGACTTGCCGCTCAGCCTCCACGAGCAATATCGGCGTGATAAGCGCGGTCAAAGCACCCTAGACCGTATCCGCACGAACCTCAAGATGTTGGCGCGCTACCCTCACAACAAGAAAATATCTTGCGTTGCCACAGCAGCACACCTGCAACATATCGATGAGTTTATCGCTGATTTGAAGATGCTGCACTACGATATCGGCCTCGATATGAGCCGATTCAACGTGATGTTCGGCTTTGACTCCAAACAAAACAACGACAAATTCACCGAACGCACCGCAGGAACAGAGATGTTGTCCGACAGTCAACAGTTGGCCTTCTATCGAAAAGTCAAAGCCGCCGTGATCGGGACACCGCTGTACGATGCGTTCAAGACGGACTGGTTTAAGGAATTCACGCCAGAGTATTGCTGTTCTGCCCCCAACTGCGGCAACAAGTTCTTTTTGCTGCAAGCCAACGGTGATGTGTATTCGTGCCCTCGTGGGCAATCGTCGCCGAATTACCGATACGGAAACATTTATCAAGACGATATCGAGGCGATTATTGCACGAGGTTGGCAGGTGATCGAACGCAACGAAAACAGCCTAGAGATCGATGAAAAGTGCCTGCGTTGTGCGTACCTGCCTTATTGCAACATCGGATGCACCTTTGTCCGCCAAGAAGTCGGTCTTTCCAAGAGCTACACCTGCGAGCTACAACTTGAGATCTACCGCGATCATCCTGATCGCTATCGCCCCCTACGCACCGAAGAGATCGAAGCATACAGCCGCCGCTTGCTCCTCCGAAACAACATCAAACGACTCCAAACACCGCACCCCAAAAAGCAGTCCGTGGTGACCAACGAGCTGTTTCAAGAAGAAAATTCCCTCGCGAACCTGATCCGTCGAGATGAAACGCTGCAACATCTCTACGCCGATGATCTGTTTTTCCTACGGATCGGAGGTATCCAATACCCGCTGCAATCGGCTATTTTGAAAAATGAGCGCGACATCGAGATCCTGACTCCCCGAAAAGAAGTCGTCTTGGGGATGCGAGAAGATCTGTTTCGCCTCGCCTGCGACGATGCTGTGACGAATTTCCTGATGTTGATGCTTTTGCGCGATACGACCGTGATTTACGGCGATGAGCAGCGGCGCAAGCAGGAACACATCTTTGAACACGCCGTCTACTACAACACCGCACTCGCTTCAGCACAGCACGAAGATCGTTACGTGCTGCTCGATATCGCTCCGATCCTCGGCCTCCACCGCCACGCTTATCTCGAAGGCGTGACGAACAATCTCTTTTTTACAACACGCGCCTTGCGTGAATATCATTACGCAAAGCACAAAAAGAACGCTTTTTACCATCTACAGGCCATTAACCTGCCTTTCCATAACATCGAATTTGTTTGGCAACCATAACGGAGGCGCACGATGCAACAACCATCCCCCCCCCCAACCCGCCCCGAGGGTGATCTTCGAGAGAAGTTGGGACTCTTTCTGCATCAGGCGAAAATCGAAGGACATACCACAGATTTGAGCAACCAAATTCTCAGGCATATTACGGCAAACAACCGCAACTATGTCTTGTTTCGCCACTCCTCGCTGTATTTCTTTAGCGGCGAAGAAGTCGGAGGCATCGAACAGACCCACGATCAATACAAAGATCCCAACTACCTGCGTTTTGATGGAAAAAAAGTCACCAAAATCAATCCTGAATATTATCTAGGGCCGCTGCAATCTCGCGGATTTTGGGAGACCGAGAGCCAACAGCCGGGATGGTATGGAGCCGTCGACATCGAATACAGCAACAATAACAACAACAATAACAACAACAACGGCAACAACAACGGCAACAACGGCTGAATGTCATGACTATTTTCATCAGAATCATCGTGATCATCGTGCTGTTTTTTATTCTTCTGCACATCTGGACGAAGTCTCGCAGATTACGCAAAGAGATTCGCCGTCTACAAGAACTACCACCCTTTGCAACGGACCTGCTCGACTGTTACGTTCATTTTCAAGGATACATCGCCACCCCAAACCAACACACCACCCCGATCTATCAAAAAGCTTGCGCCTTTTACCTGAGCAGAATTCAGGCGAAGTGGGAAACCAAAGTCAAAAAGCCCGGAAAAGGCATGCAAACCAACACCAAAACCCTCCACAACGAAAGCTCGCCATCAAGCGTCATCGAACTAATGGATGCTCAGGGGCAAGAGGTTTCTGTCGATCTCAAAGAATTTGCTCCCCCGCTGCGCACCAAATCCGAGATCGTAGAGATTTGTCCCGCGCTTTGCGCAGAGAAAGTCGATCCCAAATACAAAAAGTATGATGTTTTGGAAAGATGGTGCGCTTCTCAAGACAAGGTCAGCATCTACGGCAAATTGATCCGAGACGAGCAAGGGCGGTTGTGGTTGAAACATACGGGCTACGAGAGTTATCCCGCGCTCTTTTTGATCAGCGGACAACAAGGACAACACCCCAAAAACCAGATATCGCTCCGTCAAGAAGAAATGCCCAAGGCATTTGGGTTTATGTTGGTTAGTCTAATGCTTTTTATCTGTATTGCTTCTTTCTTTGTGGTGTAAAGAAGAGTCGAAAAGGGCAAGGGCTTTAAAAGACTTTTTCCAGTCCTTCTCTTGAAGAAGAACAAAGAAGAGAACTCCCAGCAAACAAAGGCAAAAAATCGAGGTGTTGCGCACAAAGGAAGCAGAATGCCTCAACCATAAGAGTTGGTTGAGCAGAAGCAGGCAGAACATCAGCAACACAGCGAAACGACGCACCAAACAATACAGCAGCAGCAGGTAGCCCAAGGCCGTTAGCAGAAGAAAGACAGCTTGTGCGGTCGCGTGATCGCTTTGATTCGCGAGAGATCCTGCTTGCTCTATCCTTTCCTTTGGGACGGGTTTTTTTCCATAGGGTACCTGCAAAGCGTGGCTTCCGGCGCGCACAAGCCCTGCCGCCCCAAAAAACAAAACGGCGGAAGAAAGATGGACAAAAGATAACAACACAACGATAGAGAACCCTAGAGTTTTCATCGACTCTTCAACGTAGCCCCTCCCCTCATTTCGAGGGGGAGCAAACGCCGTCCTTTCTTGATGCGAGGGTGAAGAAAAAAACTGTTTTTCTATCTTCTGGCTCAGATAGCTTCGGACCTCCTTGATTCCCAGCTATGGTGTCCTTCCTTTCTGCGCCCGCTGGAACTCTATCAAAGGATCAAATATGTCGCGTAAAGATGCCGTGTTCGTGGTCTTTTTGATCGCGCTGGTGAGCTTTCTTGGTTTGCAGCGGGTTGTGGAGCGATGCTTTTGGTACAAAGCGCCTTCCCAAGCTCGTGCAAAACGCGCAGCCATCGCCATTCGGGATCATGTCATTCCCTTTCAAAAATGGGGAACCCGACAATTCACCCTGCCCTATCTCACGGCGTACTACGACAAAGCATGGTACTTCACACAATCTGAGAAACACAACCATGCTTCGGTCTTCCTCGAACGGCTCGAAAAAGCCTTGGAGCGTTACGAAGCCGTCGATCTCTTTCTTTTGGCACACGGCAACCACTATTACCTATGGGTAAGCCAGATCCCTTGGCAGAAGCGCCAACGTCTGCGCTTGGTCTACAACACAGGTTGCAAAGACCTGTGGCAGCGGCGTATGTGGATAGGGCTTGGGGCCAAAGCCTACATCAGCCACCCGGGAGTGAGTGCGTCTCCAATCTTTTATGTTTATTTTTTGAGGCGTTGGGTTCGGGGCTTACCCATCCCCGAAGCGATGGATATCTCGAACCGCTCGATGGAAACGATCCTCCACATCGCAAGGCCGATCCTGCCCGCGCCATACACTCCTGAGCGCGTGTATCGCGAATCCAAAGCTTTTTGTTATGGCCAATGCAGCCTACACATCGATCAGATCGGCGCTCCAAGCCCCCCACCCCACAGGATCTATCATGACCGAATCCATCACCCCTGATCCGCAAGCTCTAAAAAAATCGTACCCGATCTCGCTGAAACGTGGGCATCGATGGTGCTTGAGTGCCTTTTTGGTGCAGTGGTTGCCGCCTTGGTTGTTGTTGGGACTGGCGCACCTTGCCTACGCAGAACCTGCGTTGTTTTCGGCGCGTTGGGAGGATCTCTTGACTTCTCTTTTGTTGGGGACAAGCGCCGTCTGCGGCTTGGGGATGGGTGGAGGCGGATTGTACTTGCTTTTGCGCAACAGGCCGTGGCGGCACACAACGTGGATGTTTGGATTCCTCGGATGGATCGGTCTTTTCGCAGGGATCGTGTACGCGCAAGCACTGTTGATCTTTTGGGTGTGGTGGTGAAAAAGTGACAGCCCCCACAAGCGCTCAAATCCGATAGGACTTACGCATTTCGAACGTTTTTGTGGGGTGCCACCCCACGCCCCGCAAGGGACTCTCGCCCCTTGACCCCGTATTGGCGAAAAGATCACTGCTTTCCAAACCAACGACGCTCTCGCTTGAAGCAGCGCGAACACGGCTTTTTTGTCAACTGCGTAAGCCCCATCCGACGCGAGCCAGATCACTCGCTCTGAGGGCGAGAAGAAGGGTACAAAAAAGCCTCTTCCATAATCCGATAATATGAGCGCTTCATCCCCAGCCGAAGATAGGCCGTGAGCGCAGGGGCGTTGTCTTCTTCGACGTACAGGCGCAAACCACAACATTGCGGATCGGCGATGGCCTGTTGGCGGATATGCTCGTGAAGCGCCCGATATACGCCGCGCTGACGATATCCTGCGTCCACATACACGCTCTGAATCCACCAAAAGTTGCCGTTGCGCCAATCGCTCCATTCGTAGGTAATCGCCAACTGCCCAACAATCCGCTCTCCCTCCAGAGCCAACAAATAACCCCCCCGCGAAGGTTCCGCGATCATCGCAGTGACGCCTGCCAAGATACGCGGCCATTGAAGCTTGATCTTTTCAGTTTCCCATGCGATGCCTTGATTGAAACGTGCGATGTGATCGGCATCTTCGGGGATTGCTTGGCGCAAGGCCAATCGAATCACCGTCGCATTTTTGGGCAAGGAGATGTGATCTTGGGCAGCTTGCAGAGACACTTCTTCTTGAAGCCGCCGAACAGCCGCGATATCCGCAGGAGACCACGCAATTTCATGTAGCTGCTCTCGTGCCACCCATCGCACCGCAGCGTGTTCGTGTGGGGTCGGTTCTCCCGAACAGATGCGGGCTTCAAAAAGTCGCAGATCCACGAGGATCTCTTCGTAAGCGTGTGCTGTCCGTTCAAAAGGCCCAAGCACCTCAATCTCGCATCCAAGCTCCTCTCGTATCTCCCGAATCAGCGTCACTTCGGGGCTTTCTCCTTCCTCGATCTTTCCTCCGGGAAACTCCCACAGATCGGGCATCGACATCGCCTTACCACGCAAAGCACACAAGATCCGCCCTGCTCCATCGCGGATTACGGCTCCCACTACCTCGACACGTCGCTTATCCATCGAGCTCTCCCAACATCCGACAAAGGCGCAGAGGCTCGGCTTTACGGACGGCCTGTTTATGCCGCTTGTCCATCGCGCTCTCCCTTCGCGGTGTGTTAAAAAATCCTTGACAGTTTTGTCGCGTTTGTGGCTACATCCTGCGCAACAAACACGCAAGCCCCTGCCTTGCCACCCACCACTCTACGGAAGAATCCAATGCAACGCACACACCACCATCCGCATCATCATCTCCAAGGAGTTTCCCCCTCCAAGATGTGACGGTGTGCAACACAACACCAGCGTTTCAAACAACGCCGCATCTTTGGAGGGTGCGGCGTTTTTTTTTATAGATAGGACTTACGCAGTTGGATACGAAAAAGGCCAATGTTCGAACACGGGCGGTTCACGAACCGCCCCTACAACGGGTTGATTCTTCACGGTTTCCCTTTTCAACTGCGTCACTCCTATATAGATAGGACTTACGCATTTGGGCTGATTTTGTGGGATGTCACCCCACACCCCACAAGGGACTATCGCCCCTTGACCCCGTGTTTGGCGAAACGAACACTGTTTTTCAAAACAACGGCTATGTCGCTTGAAGTGTCGCGAACACGGCTTTTTTTGGAAACTGCGTAAGTCCTCATATAGTTTTTGTCAGATGGCGATGCTTGTACGAAATCCGCAGATGGTGTGAGCGGCGTACGAAGGGGCCGCCACAAAGGGGCAGCCCAAGAACAGAACCGCCACAGCGATATCGTGGCGGCGTTTCGCTCACACTTCTCTCGGATATCGTATTCGTCGGCTGTACCGTACTTTCACTTACACGCATAGGAGTTTTGATGAGCGATCCGATCTTGCACTTGGCGTTACCCAAAGGACGGATGCAAGACAACGTCTTTCGATTGTTGGCTGATGCCGGAATCCACGTCAAAATGGGTTCGCGCAACTACCGCCCCGCCATCTCGTTTGCAGGTGTCGAGGCCAAGATCCTCAAGCCCCAAAATATCATTGAGATGCTGCACGCAGGTTCGCGAGATCTGGGCTTTGCAGGAGCCGACTGGGTCGCAGAAAAGCATGTTGAATTGGTCGAGCTGCTCGATACTGGGCTTGATCCTGTTCGCTTGGTTGCGGCAGCCCCGATCGATCTGCTCGAATCGGGTGTGCTTCCCAAACGCCATCTGGTGATCGCTTCGGAGTATGAGCAGTTGGCCCTCCGCTGGATCCGCAAGAATGGTCTCGATGCCACATTTGTCCGCACCTACGGAGCCACCGAAGTATTCCCCCCCGAAGATGCAGACTGTATCGTCGACAATACCGCAACAGGCGCAACGCTGCGCAGCAACGGCCTCCAGATCGTCGATCAACTGATGACTTCTTCGACGCGCCTATACGCCAGCCCTGAAGCGATGGACAAGCCCCAAAAACGCGATGTGATCGAGCATATCGCTTTGTTGATCAAGGGCGTTCTCGAAGCACGCAAGCGCGTGATGGTCGAGATCAACATCTCAGGCGAGCAACTCGAACGATTGGTTGCGATCTTGCCGTGTATGCGCGAACCCACCATCGCCCCCTTACACGGATCAGCAGGATATGCGGTCAAAGTCGCCGTCCCACGGGCGGATCTGCCACACCTTATTCCACAGATCCGCGCTGCGGGTGGGACGGACATCGTCGTCACCACGCCCAATCAGATCATCCCGTGAACCACAGAGGACGCCATGTCACAAAGCCCCACACTTCGGGTCGAACCAGCCTCACTCTTACAAGGCCGACAAGCCTATCGTGTCCCACGTCACGGCGCTCCGATGGATCTGATCCTTGATGGTAGCGCATCTTATCCGCCCCCCGCTGGGTTGTTGGATGCGATGGCATCGTTGTGTGCAGACGATCTGGCTCGTTATCCCGACACAACGCCGCTGGTGGATGCCCTTGCTGCGTACTGGTCTCTCCCTGCGCAACGCATCCTTGTCACCGCTGGCGTGGATGATGCCATCGATCGTTTGTCCAGAGCCATCTTGTCCGATGGTGCGACGTTTTTGCTGCCCACTCCGACCTTCGAGATGCTTACACATTACGCGACGATGGCCGGCGGCGTCCCCAAACGCTTGCCTTGGCCTGTCGGTGAACCCTACCCCACCCAAGCCGTGTTGGAAGCGATCACGCCCGAGGTCAAACTGATCGTCGCGATCAGTCCGAACAATCCGACAGGATCGATCATCTCCCCCGAAGATATCGCAACCATCGCCCAAGCCGCTCCCCACGCCATCTTGTTGCTCGATCTCGCTTACGTCGAGTTTGCAGACCACGACCCCACCTTACTTGCGCTGCAATGGCCCAATATCGTAGTCACGCACACCTTTTCAAAAGCATGGGGACTCCCGGGCTTGCGTGTCGGCTATGCCCTCGGCGATTCCGCTGTTATCGAATGGATGCGTGCTGCGGGCGAGCCTTATGCGGTCTCGACTCCCTCGATCCACCTCGCCCACACACAGCTCTCCGAACACAAAGCCCATCTTGACGCACACACCGCCCAAGTCCGCCTCGAACGCGCCTCGATCGAGCGCTTGTTTGCCGAACACCACCTGCCTGTCGGACGTTCACAAGCCAACTTCGTCTTTGCCCAAGCTCCCGATGCCTTGTGGGTGCGCGATGCTCTCGCAGGGATGGGCATCTCCATTCGAGCTTTCCCCGGCCAAGAGGCCCTCGCAGGTTGGTTGCGCATCACCTGCCCAAGCGATCCCGCCGCACACCAACGCCTTGAGCACGCCCTTCGTACGGTGTTTTCCCCCCAAGTGATGCTCTTTGATATGGATGGCGTATTGGTCGATGTATCGGGATCGTATCGCCAATCGATCATCCAAACCGCCGCATCTTACGGCGTCACCGTGACAGGCGAAGATATCCGCCTCGCCAAAGCCGCTGGCGATGCCAACAACGATTGGAAACTCACGCAGCGACTTCTTGCCCAAGCAGGTATCACAGCCCATCTCGACGATGTCACCGCTCGTTTCGAGGATCTTTACCAAGGAAGCCCCACACGCGAAGGACTCCGCAGACGCGAGACCTTGCGCCTTGATGCGGCTTGGTTGACCGCGCTACGCGAAGAGATGCCGCTTGGGATCGTCACAGGACGCCCACGCAGCGATGCTTTGCGTCTGATCGAAGAACACCAATTATCGCATCTCTTCGATGCGATCGTGTGTATGGAAGATGCCCCTGCCAAGCCACGCCCTGATCCTGTCCACTTGGCCCTGCAAAAACTGGGAGCTTCGCGTGCATGGCTGCTTGGCGATACGCCCGATGATCTATGGGCCAGTCGTCACGCTTCGGTCCTTCCCATCGGCATTATCGCCCCCGGCGAAGATCCCGCCAAAGCCACCGCAACCCTCACCTCCGCAGGCGCAGCGCGTGTCCTTCACGATCCTGCAACCTTGATGGCCCTGCTGATGCTTCGCCCCAAGTCCACCAACCCCCGCCATCTTCCGCCTTCTCTCACTCCCACAAAGGCCATGCCATGACTTCACACAACCTCTACTCCCGTCGCCACCTCCCAGAAACGCAGGCCACGCCATGACTTCACGCAGCGCTCACAAAGAACGCCAGACTCAAGAAACCGATATCGCCCTAACGCTCGACCTTGACGGAAGCGGAAAGGCCGATATCCAAACAGGCATCGGCTTTCTCGATCACATGATACACGCACTGACCAAGCACGCTCGCCTCGATCTTTCGCTGCGATGCCAAGGCGATCTCCATGTGGATGATCACCATACCGCCGAAGATTGCGCGATCTTGCTCGGTCAAGCCTTCGACCAAGCTCTCGGTCAAAAGCGTGGCATCCGTCGCTTTGGATATGCCTACGCTCCGCTTGATGAAGCCCTTGTACGCGCCGTTGTCGATCTTTCAGGTCGGCCTTGGGCTGAGATCCATCTCGATCTCAAACGCCCGCAAATCGGCGATATCGCCTGTGAAAATCTGATCCATTGGCTACAATCCTTCGCCATCAACGCTCGGATCACCCTTCACATCGACCTCTTGCGCGGTGAAAACGACCATCACAAGATCGAGGCCGCCTTCAAAGCCCTTGCCTTGGCCCTTCGGCAAGCCATCGCCCCCGATCAACACCACGATATCCCTAGCACCAAAGGGAGTCTCGCAGGATAAGCCCCAACCTCAGGAGTCCTCGCCGTGTCTGATACCCTCCAAGTCGTCCACACAGGAACCGCCAACCTCGCCTCCGTCTTTGCAGCCTTCCGCCGTGCAGGTGTCGCCCCCCAAGACACCCTTGATGCGGTCGTGATCGAATATGCGCCGCGCCTTGTATTGCCCGGTGTTGGGGCCTTTGGAGCCGCCATGCACAACCTCCATGAAGCGGGTCTGATCGAACCGCTACGCCGCCGTTTGCGTGCAGGTCGGGCGACCTTTGCGATCTGTTTGGGAATGCAGATCCTCTGCGCAAGCAGCGAAGAAACCCCCGGCATCGAAGGATTGGGACTGTTTGACCTCCCTGTCACACGCTTTCGCAACACACCACGCATCCCTCAATTTGGTTGGGCCCCCGTCGAAGTCCCCTCCACAACCCAAGGCATCCTTTGTCATGGCTATGCCTATTTTGCCCACTCCTACAGGCTGAGCGAACAACCGCAAGGCTGGCGTTGTGCCCTCTCCGAATATGGCGGCCCCTTTGTCGCGGCCCTTGAAAAAGACGGCATCGTCGCTTGCCAATTTCATCCCGAGCTTTCGGGCGAATGGGGCCATGAATTGATCAGCCGCTGGTTATCTGCGACCGCATCGGCTTGATTGTGCTGCGATGTTCGGCATATCCCAAACAGTTGGCGCATGGTTTGGCACGACCGCTTGCGATGTGTGGTGGGATGATCCCGTACGTCCTAGGAGACTGATGCGCCCTGTTTTCAGGCTGACACGGGGGCAGATCCTACATTTTCCGTGTACACAATGAGCGGATTTCGCGCAAGACAAAACCTACGTGGTCGTGAGGCTTCAAACGGTGCTGTCGTTGGGTTGAAAAATCTCTGTTCGTTCCGCCCAAACGGGGTCAAGGGAGCCGCGCTCCCTTGCAGGGCGTGGGGTGGAACCCCATACGCGCCTTGTTAAGGTGGAAACCTCGTAGAGTCGAGGATGATCGCTCTTTCTTTTATCGGCCCCCCCTCATTCCCCCCGTGAACTGGGGGCAGTTGGAGCAGGCAAAGTCG
>CAUJFU010000006.1 GCA_963169055.1 Myxococcota bacterium | reverse complement strand
GGCGTTGCCCCACACCCCACAAGGGACTGTCGCCCCTTGACCCCGTATTGGCGAAGAGAACACAGGTTTTACCAACCAACGACTCTGTCGCTTGAAACGGCACGAACACGTCTTTTTTCAAATGGCGCAAGCCCTGTTTGTGTGGACTTTTGTTGAAAGAACTCGGTGATCTTTTTGGTGGTGTGGTGGTCTTTGCGTTGAAGGTGTTTTGTGTGGATACGCAAGAGAAGGAGGCGAGCTTCATGCGATTGAAGCCCGGATTTACGTTGCGCGATGGGCAGTACACGCTTCAAGAATATCTCGGAGGGGGAGGGCAAGCCGACGTTTGGCGCGCACGCAAAAAGACCGCGCTTGGCGTGCAACTGGATGTGGCGCTGAAGCTTGCAACTCCAGAACATGCGCGATTGATGGATCGTGAGCTGCAAAAGCTATCTTTCTTAGAAGAGGCACAGATTACCGAGTATCTTCGGCAGAGCGAGCATTTTATCAAGGTGCGGGATGCTTTTGAATTGCCCGAATATGCGAGTTTTGGGCTAGAGCTAGAGCTTATCGAGGGCATGACGTTGGAAACTTTACAAGAGGAATATGCTTCGCAGTACGGCAAGCGCCTTCCGTGGTTTTTAAGCCTTTCGTTGGGATATCAAGTGTTGTGCGGATTGTCTCACGCGCACACTGCAACGAAGGGCAACCAACCTCTCGGCTTGATCCACCGCGATATCAAGCCCGCGAATCTGATGCTTTCCACACAAGGCATCGTGAAGATCCTTGATCTGGGGCTTGCGAAGTGGCGACAACGCGATCAAGCCCTTCAGACGGCCCCGGGATACCGCCGATTGAGCTATGGTTACGCTGCACCCGAGCAGGTTGTGGGGCAAGACCTTTGCGTACAAACCGATCTTTTCGCCGTGGGAGCGGTGTTGTACGAGATGTTGACGGGCCGTGGGCTGTTTGGCGATCCACACGATCCAACCTACGTGATCAAGGTTGCACAAAGCCAGAAAAGTCCGCCAGAATCACCGTGCAGATGGGCAAACGAACTTCCGACTGTTTTGGGGGACTGGCTGTTATCCTTGTTGGCTTATGCACCGACCGATCGGCCTGAAAGTGCTTGGCTGGTGTCCGAGGCGTTGATGCGGTTGTTAAAACAACATCAGGCTTTTCTGGAACCCAACGAGATCGCACGTTGGTGGCAAGAACATTTTGGTCAAACTTCGCAGCCTCGTACACATACAGCGTGGTATAACGTCTTTGCTAAACCAGCGGTCTTTGCTTTGGATGAGCAGGAACCCGTTCCCCAATCATCCCGTGAACAAGGCGCAGATCGCACGATCGATGAGATGGCCCCATTTGTTTCCGAGCCTCGACCGATTGTCGGACCCGCCTCTGAAAAAGCGCAGGGACCGCGCTTTTCTTCGTTATCTGATATCTCCGAAAAAGCGAGGGGGCCGAGTTTTGCATTCTCGGTTGGCCGATCGCGTCCCGATGGAATCACGATTCAAGAGCCGATTCTCCCCGTTAATCCGATGTATTCGTCGCTGTGGGTGGGACTTGGTGGGGCGTTTTTGCTGGTGATCGCTGTGGCCTTTTGGGGGAGCAATCGCCTTTGGTGGGGGAGTCCGCTCCTCCCCGAAAATCGGACAAAGTTAACGATTCAACGAACAGAACCCGTTTCTCGCTCTCAGCGTCCCACGCCTCGCGATGCGGAGAACGCATCAGACCCGCGAGCCGCCCGCGCTTTTTCCATGCAGAACGGAGTCCGTCGCGCCTCGAAAAAACAAGGTGCTCCGTTGAGCCTGCCTGTTCCGCCCTTTGCGAGAGAGCCTGCGCTTGCGCCTCTGAATCGGGCGCGTCGAAAACCTCGCATTTATCGCAAGAGGCCGCGTTTCGCTTCCGTTGATCGACGTCTTCCGCCAAAGCTTGCGCCGTCGGTTCCGACGATCCGCTCGATGCGTGGGGTTGAACCTCCGATGCCTGAGCGTTCGCAACCGCCGTCCCCGCGTCGTGTTGCCTTTGCTCCCTCAGTCCCCGCAGAGCCAAAGAAGATCGCGCTTTCGATCCTCGTCTCGCCACCATGCAAACTGGTTGACGCGGCGTTTCGCGGTTATGGGATGGCCTCGCGATTTCGTTTGTATCTTCCGCCCGGGACGCACTCATTTCAGTGCGTGAACCGAGAGAAAAATTTTTTTTGGAAGTTTCGTGCTGTGTTGTCTGAGGGTCAAACCGAAAAGCAGATCACCAAGTTGTCGTCGATGGGAAAGATCTTCATTCGTTCGGTCCCTTGGGCGACGATCTCTTTGCCGCATCTTGGACGGATCGGGCATAGCCACACGATCCTTTATCTTCCAGAAGGCCAGCACCGCTTGTTGTTGCACAAAGAAGGAGATCGTTTGGTTTCCAAAACCTTGGATGTTGCGGTACAAGCGGGGCAAGAACTGCGGCCACCTGTTGTTTTGTGGTGAATTTCTTTTGTGTGTTGGAAGGAGGCGAATAAACGATGAAGATCCCGTTGTATGCGGGGCTTTGGTGGATACGATCTGTTGGTGGAGGGTGCTTGTTTGCGTTGTATTGGTTTGTTTCGTCGTGCGTGATCGAGCCATTGCCGAACTTGCGCTGTTATCCGTGCAAAACAACCTGTATCGAAGATCAAAAGTTAGTTTGCGTGCAGGGTGTCTGTGTCCCCGAAGCGAACCCCGATCCCAAGCAATGCTCGGATGAAAAATCCGAGGGTGGTTCTGAGAAAGCTGAAATCCCCGAAGAAATCACTCCGCCCGAGGAACCCTTTTCACCCGAAGATGGCGCTCCCGCCGATGGCGAAGCCATGATCGAAGAAATCAAGGAACAGAACCTACCCGACACCCAAGATGTGGTGATCACTCAGATCGAGGGAGACGACACTCAAACACAAGGGATCTCCTATCCAAGCGGCACACCCGCTCCACCCAATGCCAAAGAAGCGACCTCGCGTTTTCGCTCGTCGTGGCGCGTCGTTGGTGTAAACCTCCGTCGCATCGACTCTTGGAAACTCCAATCCAAAGACAATCCCCAGAGCTTCACGCTTACCGCCACCGACATAAAGGATACTGAGATGAAACTGACTCTTCCTGCTGCCCTCACTGCGGGCTTTTTTACGCTGATCGGGCTTATTGCAAACACCCCCACCGTTCAAGCCGAAGTCTTCGTTCTCCAAGGAAAAGACGGCGCTCAAGGCCCCAAAGGTGACACAGGCGACACCAAGTTCTCCGACAACGACGCTGCCGCCCTCAAAGCCCTTCTCTCCAAACTTCAAGCCAGTGGCGACAACCTCGACATCACCGCAAATACCGTCTCCTTCAAACCTGCTTCCTCTCAAAAAGTCACCCTCGACCTCGGTTCTACCGCCACGATCAAATCAGGAAACGCCGCCCTTGACTTTTCGGGCGATACCATCATTGCCAAATCGACCGCATTTTCCGTCGAAACCACAACATTTGAAGTCAAGGGGGCCAACGCCACCGCTCTAAAACTCGATGATTCCGCCCGTTCCATCGCTTTGCGTGTCACACAAAAAAATGCCACCATACAAGCGACCTTTTCCCTCGAAGGTGGCGATGCCAACACTAACCCTGCGCCTACAACGAAATCGATCCGATTCGGTACTGTTGTGGACAACCTTGAGCGATGTTGTATCGGATGATCAAGACGCGAAAGCGTGTAAGGCTCTGAGCAGATTGAAATACCCAAGACCCAAAATGCAGTGATTTTTTCTTCGAGCGCAACGGCTCAATTGTTAAAAAAGAGGTGTTCGCGCTCTTTCGAGCGGCGCAGTGGTTGGTTTGAAAATCCTTGTTTGTTTCGCCAATACGGGGTCAAGGGGGCAAAGCTCCCTTGCGGGGCGTGAGGTGGAACCCCACTAAATTTGGGCGGATGGGCGTGGGAGATTTGCGATCAGTGGAAGAAAGGTGTAGAGTCGCGCTAAATTTTGGAAAGCTACAGCACGGATAAGGCATTTCGAGGGCGTTGTGTTTTCTTGGGAGAAGGCCGAATGGTTTGGATATCTCGGTGTATCGTGTGTTTTTTGCTTTTGTGTGGGCGTGCGTCTGTTGGATACGCGCTTTCTTTGGATGCGTTGGTGTCGATGCTGGATGTGGGTTCACCGCAGCTTTTTCAGGCCATCAAAAAGGAACTTGCGCGGCCCGATCTGTCTGGCGAGAAAAAGGCGCAAATTCTCCAGATTTTGTCTTTGGCGCACCACTTTAAGGACCGAAAAGACAAGGCACAAGATATCTTTTGGGAGGCGTTGCGCCTTGATGAACGCGTCAAGTTGCTTGGACAGATGAGTCCGCCCGTTCGAGAAGAATACGAAAAGTGGCGAAGCACTTTTTTGCGAATACGCATAAAAAAGCTTACGCAGCAAAGGAACTTTTTGCCGAGCCTTGTGTTGTTAGGTGTCGGAGTGGCTGGTCTTGTTGCGGGCGTGGGGTTGGGGGCGGCAGCCCAAGGCAAGCGCCAAGATGCACAAAAAGGCATCGATACCGGCGGAATGGTTGAAGAAGTGAAAGCGCTTTACGAAAGTGCCGGTGCGATGGGACTGGGGGCGAATCTTGCGTACGGGGGCGGAGGAGCGTTGCTGGTCGCAGGCGGTGTGTGGCTCGTTGTGGAGTTGAGCAAGCCAATCCCATCGTTGGAAAAGGCCGCAACAACGAAACATTCGGTGTCGCGCAGGTTCTGTGGTCCCAATGTACTTTTTGTCACGGAGTGAACGTTTGTTTCTCTCCGTCGGCCTTTTCTTTCTGGGGGAGGGTAGGCAAAAGCTTTGACAATACAGGCAGAGAGAGTAGGCTTACGATATCCGAGAGATGTGCGATCGGAGGGTAGTGCGTAGACGTCCTATTGTTGGGCAGCCACAGGGTGGGGTCCCTACGTTTTATGATTACTTTTTTGATGAACGTCAGACGCCGTTTTCTCTGTATATTGAAAAGGGAGAATGCTCAATGTCTTTGCTTCCGCAAGTGTTTTTTGCTGCGTTGGAGGGACTCGGGATAGCAGCGGGTGTGTTTTATGGAAGTGTTGTTCTTGCCGCTTTGCTGCTTTTGTTGGGCCTTGGCTGGGTTGTGGGAACGGCAGTTGGGAAGGGGCAGACGAAAGATTACGGAAAAGACAACTCAGTTCGGCAACAGTCGTCCACTTGCGAAGAGGCCAAAGCGTCTTTAGCAGCTTTGCAAAAAAACAAGAGTGATTTGGAAAAAGCGGAAAAAGAACTTCAAGAAAAAGCAAAGGGGGCGATCGCTGCGTTTGGGATCTTGGCGACGGCAGCGGCAGCATCGTTGGTTGCGGCGATTGCTTTTGCTTGGATGCCCGGACTTAACGTCGCGTTGGCAGCGGCAGCAGCCGTTGCGTCCGCTGCTGCGACGGCTGCTTGGGCTGTTGTAAAAGAGATAGAAACCGCGCTTCAAAAAGTGCAGATGCTTCTTTCTTTGAAAGAGAAGGAGATCGCAGAGGCCAAAAAAGCGGTTGAAAAATTATGCAGCCCTTGAGGGCGAGAGGGGATGGGAGATGCTGATGCGATGCGTTGTGTTGTGTTGTTTGTGCGTTTGTTTGTGGTCGTGTCAACCAGCTCATCTGAAAGGGGATGTGCCGTGGGTGCGCTTGTACGTTTATGAGTTGCCTGCCCCTGAAAAGGATAGCCTCGATCAGTGCGCGGCGATGTTGAAGAAGATTAAACGAAGCTTCCTTGAAAAAGGTTGGAAGCTCGGTGGTTTCGGAGCTTTTGACACCATTTCGTCTTCTGGTGGTGGTGTTGCGTTAGCCATTTTTCAACACCAACCCAACGCGAAGATCGGATTGATGGTTTTTCACGAAAATCAGCGTGATTTTGAACGCTTAGAGAAAGAGGCGATGCAACACATCCGCGAGTTGGATCGTCGTTGGCAGCTTAAAAAGCGTGGGTGATGTTTGAAGGGCCTAAGCCCAAGTGATGCGCAGCAAATCCAAGAAGTGCGGGGGAAGCGGAAAAAAGTAGTTGACAAAGGAAGGGGTGGGGGGTAGATAGTATCCACGCTGCGGCGATGCAGTACGCGGGAATAACTCAGCGGTAGAGTGCAACCTTGCCAAGGTTGAAGTCGCGAGTTCGAATCTCGTTTCCCGCTCTTCAGGCGACATAGCCAAGAGGCTAAGGCAGAGGTCTGCAAAACCTCCAACCCCGGTTCGAATCCGGGTGTCGCCTCCATCTCTTTTGATCTTTGACATGTTCTGCGGGAATAACTCAGTGGTAGAGTGCAACCTTGCCAAGGTTGAAGTCGCGAGTTCGAATCTCGTTTCCCGCTCATCTCCAAAGCGCTCAAGCCTTCTTCGAGCGCTTTTTTTGTTTGTTTTCACCTCGGTTTGTGCTTTTGGCAAAACAAAGAATTTCCCTATTTTTCGGAGGCATCCGGGCCAAGATGACTCATCCAAACATAGAGATCGAACGAGAGGACGTGGGGGAGGGCGTTGTTTGCTTGCGGATCGCTCGTCCACAAAAGAAAAATGCGTTGACGTTGTCGATGTATCGGTCATTGACGACCTATCTTCAAGAAGCTGCCGCCGATCCTGACGTGCGTGTGGTGATCTTGACGGGGACAGCAGGTAGCTTCACTTCGGGAAACGATGTGCTGGACTTTATGCAAGATCCCCCTACAAGCACCGATAGTCCGGTCTTTCAGTTCTTGCTAACGTTCATTGATTTTCCCAAGCCGATCCTCGCTGCCGTCAATGGCCTTGCCATCGGCATTGGAACGACGTTGCTGTTGCATTGCGATATCGTTTTTGCTGCCACAAATGCCCGCTTCCGCTTGCCTTTCGTGAGTCTTGGGCTTGTTCCCGAAGCCGCTTCGTCCTTGCTGTTGCCTCAGATGATCGGGATCCACCACGCCAGCGAACTGTTGATGTCTGGGCGATTCTTTGATGCCGAAGAAGCCCGAGAGATCGGCTTTGTGCGTCGTCTGGTTGCCCCCGAATCCCTATGGGATCGCACCGTCGAAATGGCCCGTCAACTCGCTGCCCAACCTCCCCAAGCCATCGTGCTCACCAAAGCTCTGTTGCGCGCTCCTTTGCGTGAACAGATCCACGAAGTCCTGCAAAAAGAAGGCGCGCTCTTTATCGAGCGCCTCCAATCCTCCGAAGCACAAGAAGCCTTTATGCGCTTCCTCTCCCCCAAGTAGTCGTCTCTTTCCTCTGTTCTTCCCCGTCGGGTAGTCGCCTCTTTCCTCTGTTCCTCCCCATCAAAAAATTTGACATGGGCTTTAGAGAATAAAGTGAGCGCTCTTTGAGTCCAAGGCGTCCAGCGAAAAATGAACGAGAAGAGAGGTCTCGCGTGTTGCGGCCTCTCAGCGTTTTTAGTGGCGTTCTCAAACATACGCTGCTACACCCAAAACCCCCGACTGGAGGCTCCTATGAAACAAGTGAAACTTCTTCTGGCCGCGTCTTTTGCCTTTTTGGCGCTCTTTGTGATGACACAAGAAGCCCAAGCCATCGATTGTCGCCTTGTGCGATGTGCCGCCCCGACTTGCCCCGCAGGGCAGATCAAAGTCAGTCAAGTCAAAAAAGGCTGCTGCTACGTGGCCGTCTGCCGACCCGTGATGAAGAAGTGCTATTACAAGGGCCACACTTACGCACACAACGCTTCGTTTCGCGATCAATGCAACACCTGCCGCTGTTCGAACGGTGCTGTGTCTTGCACCAAGATGGCGTGTAAGCCCAAAGGTTGCTTTTACAAAGGCCGCCGCTATCCGCACGGAAGCAGCTTCCGCGACAAGTGCAATACCTGCCGCTGTTTGAATGGCAGCGTCGGTTGCACCAAGATGTTGTGCCGCTGATTTGTGTTCTTTTGCTCCCAAGGGCGGGGTGACGTGGGGGAGTTCTTTGATCTTGACAGCTTTCGAGCAAACAACCTATCTTCCTGCGCGATCCGTTGTTCTTTGCGGTTTCTTTGGGTGGATCGAGATGCGTGTCTTTGTCCACCTTTCGGGCGGATCGAGATGCGTGCCTTTGCCTACCTTTCGGGCGGATCGAGGTGCGTGTCTTTGCCTACCTTTCGGGCAGATCGAGATGCGTGTCTTTGCCTACCTTTCGGATTGATCGAGAGTATGGTGTGGCGCAATGCCTTGTTTGTGGCTTTTGTATTGCCTTTTTTGTCTCCCCTCCACGGCGGTTCCTCGGCCTGTGTTCTTGCACGTCCCTGAGCCTTACAAAAAAAGCGGCGAATACAAAAAACTCCGTCATCTCTTGACGTTGGAAGGTTATACGCTCCTCACCCGTCCAACACAAACACCTCACACCACCACACTCCACCTTCAAAATTCCAACACCCTTTTGATCCAAAAGGGGCGATGGATACGGTCTTTTCACCTTCCTCTAAAACTAAAAACACCTACCGTTCGAGCCAGAGCGATGGTGGTGTATTTGGAGCTTTTTGCAGATTGGATCGAGCAAAAGCCGTCGCCTTCTTCTGTTCAATCACAGCTTGTTTCCCCCCCGCCATCGGCGATCTTTGCGCCTCCAATACGCGCTCGAAAAAGCCCAAAACATCGGACGAAACGACGAACCATCAGAAAGCGCTTGGCTACCCATCCCAACGCCTCGTCTCCTCAACTCCCCCCCACTCAACGCAATCTTCCGAATACATCGAACACACCGAATACATCGAAACCACCGAAACCATCGAAACCATCGAACACACCGAACACACCGAACACATCGAAACCATCGAACACATCGAAACCATCGAAACCATCGAAACCATCGAAACCATCGAAACCATCGAAACCACCGAATACACCGAATACACCGAATACACCGAATACACCGAATACACCGAATACAACAAAAGCCCTGATCATAACGTAGCCTCCTAAACCAACGAAACCTTCGAAAGAAAAAAAACTTTCGATGTTGTTGGTGCCAGTTGCGCCAGTCAAACGAGGTTCATTGATGCAGAGCCGTTCGTTGGCCTCGAAACGTCGGTGGTTTCATGTGGCTGTGGGTTTGGTGCCAGAGGTGTTGGTGACAGGATTTCAACGTGCGGATTTTGGGGGGCCTGTGTTTTTTGGGGTGGGGTTGGGAGATTGGACGCTGTATGTGGGGTTGCGCTCGCATCTTTATACGTTGCAGATGGGGCGGAGCATCGGGCTATTTCGTCCGTCGTTTTTGTTGGGCTGGTCGCCGCTGTTGCCGTGGAAGCTTGGTGCGTATCCTTTGCGTGTTGAGGTCTTGGCAGGGGCGGTCATGGATTTTCAGGTGGTGGATCGCGGAGAGCAGAAATATGCGCTGGTGTCGGGGTGGGGCTTTGCGTTGGGGGCGAGGCTGCGGCTGGAATTGGCTTCATGGTTCACGTTGTCGTTGGATATCTCCGTGCATTATCTGCCGCCGTTTGGTTTCTCTCCAACAGAGGGCAGCACCGACGCACCGCATCTTGTACAGATGCCCGTGGGGCTGGGAGCATGGTTCACTTTTTAAGATCGTATCGTGAGAGCTTGGGGCGACACATCCTCAGTCCGAGGTAATACGATATCTGAGTGGTGCGTGATCGCAAGGTGGATGCGATCCGCTGTAATTGCCCGATTCTTGGGCAGCCACAGGGGGCTGCCCCTACCTCTTTACGATAGCGCAACGGGCGGATTTCGTATTATAGGGTGTCGAACACAGCGATATCTTTTGGAAGTGTACGCCTATGGGAGCCATCTGTGGGCAAAAAAAGCCGTGTTCGCAAGCATTCGAGCGATCGATCTGTTGGTTTTGAAAAGCGCTGCTCGCCCCATCCATACAGGGTCAAGGGAGCCGCGCTCCCTTGTGGGGTGTGGGGTAAAACCCCACAAAAGCCATCCAATTGTGCAATTCCTGTGGAAGGGTGATTTTTTTGGGAAAAACTTTTGCCTTGGTGCGTCAAGGCTGTGGAAAGCGAGGTGTTGGGATGCGTCGTGGTTGGTTGAGGTCGAGCGATGGAGCAAGGGTTGTCAGCAGAGCGAAAAGGATGCGATAGTGCGCAAACACTCGCGTGTTCTGCTTTACCTCTTGGTTGCACCGATGAATCGATGACTACACCCGCTCCCTTTCCTTCGCAAGATGCTTCTTCAGTACAACAACAGATCGAACAAGATCTTGCTCTTGTGCAGCGGATCTTGGCGGGCGATCAAAGGGCCTTTCGCGAGATGTATCGACATTACTCCCCTTATTTCTATCGGCGCTTCTTGCGTTGGACCAACGACGAAGACGCCGCACGCGATAGTCTTCAACAATTTTTCTTGCAGAGCCTTCAACACCTCGGTCGCTACCAAGGGAATGGCCTACTTCATGCGTGGCTCAACCGCATCGCAACGAACATGATGCGCGATCGTTTTCGTCGCCAACAAACATGGCGCTCGTTTTTGGAGCGTTTTTGGCCTGATGGTGAGGAAGGTGGCGGATCTTCCGAGGCTTTGCATGAGCAGATCTTTTTGCGAGAGGAACTTCGCCAGTTGGTGCATGAGGTATTGGGGCGCTTGGGAGCAGACAAGCGAGTTGTGGTGTTGTTGTGCGATCTCGAAGGGCGGAAGATCGAAGAAGCGGCGGAAGAACTGGGGATCTCGGTGGGAACGGTTGCATCGCGATTGCATCGGGCGCGCCAAGAACTGCGTGAGCGTCTTGTGCGCGAGTGCAAGCGCTTGGGCTTGTCTGTAGAGGAGTGGCTTCGATGAATCATCCAAAAGCAGCACAAGGAACATACGGGAAGATGGTTTCTTTGGAGCAGCGGCTGATTCCTTGGGAGCAGACCACGTCCGAAGAACAGGTGATCTTGCGCGAAGTCGAGCGCGAACTAATTGCTGCATTTCCCAAGGTTGTTGGAACATTGCCGATCCGCCGCCCCTCGGGTTGGGCGATGGGTACGATGGGCGCGATGGCTTCGTGCTTTGTGGCCTTGCTTGTGTGGTGGAGCGCTTCGACACAAGAAGCGCTGGTTCCCTTGCGTTTTGCAGGACAATGGAACAAAGAAGCCTCGCCAAACCAACCAAGCAAACAGCCCTCTTCTACGCAAAAAATGGCCGCCCAAGAAAACGCCGATGTACAGGCCGTTTCAGAACAACGCCTCCACACTCAAGACGCAGAGGGAAGTATCCGCCAAGGTCATCGCTGGCGTTTGCAAGCAAAACAACAAACCCGACTCCATCTCTTGCGCCAAAACAACCGTTCCACCGAAGTCAAGATGGCACACGGTCACATTCACATCCACGTCACGCCAAAGAGTATGGAGCGTTTTGCTGTGCATTGTCGGGGTGATCTGCGCGTCTTGGTGCGTGGCACTGTCTTTTCGGTCGAGCAACGCCGCGATTGGGTGCGCGTGGAAGTGACGCATGGAAAAGTTCTGCTCGAACAAGGTTCCCGATCTTTCGGCCTTTTGAGATCGGGCCAAGGGCAGCGCATTGATTTGTCTTCAGGTCAGATCCAGCACTATCCCTTGCCTCCTGTGGAGGCTTCTTCTGCACAAAAGATCGATTGGTTTGCCCAACACGCCCCCCAAGCCTTGTTTTCTTTTGTCTTGGATCGTGCCGAAGAACCCGGCATATCCGCAATCTCAAAAGATGCCTTGTTTCGGCGCGCACAAGCTTCGCTGCGTCGTCTCGCCAAGCAGCCCAACGGCAAGGTGTACCGACACCAAGTGTACGCTCTCTTGTTGGCCGAATATCGGATGAATCCCCCCGATGGTGCTGCGGAACTTAGCTTGCTTTCCGCCATGCAAGTTTGCCGCACGATCTTTTTGGATGGGACGCCATGTGTGCGATGGTATCGGCATTATCTCAAGCGTTATGCGCAGCGTGGGATGGAAAAACAACAAGTCTTGTATTGGCTCACGGAAGCCTTGAGCCAGCGCGGCCCGAGCGAGCGCCAAGAAGCACGAAAGTTGATCGCTTCGTATCTGCAAGCACATTCGCCCAAAGAGAGCTATTATCCGCACTTTTTGGCCTTGCAAAAGCGGCTTCAGTAAGGAGGGCGTATGCGTCGGTGGGGCTTGTTGTGGTGTGGCTTGTGGTGGGTGACTTCGGCGTGCGTCTTTGATCCGTGGGAGTGGCCTGCGACTTGTTCTTATGAGGGCAAGGTGTATCTCGCTGGAAAGAGCTTTCCTGCAAAAGACGGATGCAATACTTGTGGGTGCAGCCAAGACGGAAAGATCGCATGCACGCTGTTGGTCTGCAACGGCGATACCTGCGGTGGGATCGCGGGGATCGCTTGCAAGAAGGTGGGCGATTTTTGCAAATACGCTGAAAGCTCGTGCAACACGAAAGACAACCAAGGCATCTGCACGACCAAGCCGCAAGCTTGCACACAAGAATATGCGCCTGTGTGTGGTTGTGATGGCAAGACTTACGGAAATGCTTGTGGGGCCGATGCTGCGGGTGTTTCGGTCGATTACAAAGGCGAGTGCAAGACCTCTCCTGTGATCTGCCAATACAACGGGCAACGCTACAAACAAGGCGAAACGTTTCTTGCGAGCGATGGCTGTAATCGCTGCACTTGTACGGATGTTGCAGGTGGGACGGTCTCTTGTACCACCCAAGCTTGTCCTTCGTGTGGATCGCGTGGTCTGCCTGCTTGTCCTGACGGTTGGTTTTGCCGCCAAGATAGCCATTGCGGAACCACCGATATCCCCGGAACTTGTGCGCCAAAACCTTCGGTGTGTGCGTTGATCGTCGAGCCTGTGTGCGGCTGCGATGGTCAAGAATACGAAAGTGCCTGCAAAGCCGCAGCAGCGGGGATATCGAGCCGTTCTGTGGGGGCGTGTCCTGTGGTGGTATGTTCTTACAACGGCAAGAACTACAAGATTGGAGAGTCCTTCCCTGCTGTGGACGGTTGCAACACTTGTATGTGTGAAAAAGGCGGAGTGATCGGATGCACCAAGATCGCTTGCCCTGTCGAAGAAAAATGCGGTGGGATCGTAGGGATCGCTTGCCAAAACAAAGGCGACTTTTGCAAAATGGCGATCGGCACTTGCAAAGTGGCCGACAACATGGGCGTTTGCACCACTCCCCCCCAAGGCTGCACCCAACAGTACGACCCTGTCTGTGGTTGTGATGGCAAGACTTACGGAAATGCTTGTGATGCCGACAACGTCGGTGTATCGGTCGATTACAAAGGCGAATGCAAAAGCACCGGCGTGATCTGCAAATACAATGGCAAAGAGTACAAAGACGGCGAAACTTTTCCTGCGGGTGACGGCTGTAATACTTGCTCTTGTGGCCCCAACGGTGTTGCGAACTGCACCAAACGCGCTTGCCCTACTCCCGAACAATGCGGTGGGATCGCGGGCTTCACTTGCAGCGATCCCAACGCCTTTTGTAAATTTCCCATCAACACCTGTAAATTGGCCGACAATATGGGCGTTTGTACCCCAAAGCCCAAAAGTTGCCTGACCGTGGTGATGCAAGTCTGCGGTTGCAATGGAAAGACCTATGGAAACGATTGTGAGGCCGATGTTGCGGGTGTTTCGGTTGATTACACAGGGGCCTGCAAATAATTTCAAAAAAAGATGGATAGAGATCAGAGGCGCTGCGTGAAACGATGCAAACAACAAGATCGCGCAGCTTGGCGATCAGGGTATGATCGCAATGTTTGATTTTTCACCGCGAAGCCTGACGTGACCTTGTTTTAGAAAAAGCGTGGACGCGCTTTTTAGAAACACACGGCTTTTTGTGCTTCGCAAGACCCAAATGTGGAGGAATGGTATGGATCTCAAACGGTATCTGTTTTATTGGACGTTGATGATGGGCGGCTTTGTGATGCTTACGGGCGCACAGGGCGGATGTGGTGGCCCGATCCAACAGACTTGTTCCTACGGAGGCAAGACCTACAACCCGGGCGATGCTTTCGCTTCAACCGACGGCTGCAACTCCTGTTCGTGTAGCGCAAACGGTCAAGTCGCTTGTACCTTGAAAGCCTGTGTCCCCCCTCCCGCTGAAAAATGCGGTGGGATCGCAGGAATCGCTTGTAAAAACAAAGGCGACTTCTGCAAAATGGCCGATGGAACCTGCAAAGTGGCCGACAACATGGGCGTTTGCACTCCAAAACCCCAAGCTTGCACCACGCAATACGATCGTGTCTGCGGTTGCGATGGCAAGACTTATGGAAATGCTTGTGGCGGGGAAGAAGCGTGGGTATCGGTAGATTA
>CAUJFU010000005.1 GCA_963169055.1 Myxococcota bacterium | reverse complement strand
GAGCGAAGTGTGTTAGATTACGGCGTCGTGAGTGGGGTGGGTTGTTTGGGAGTGATTGGGTGTGCGGATTGTTGTGGAGGTGTGATGCGGCAGACGGCGGTGCGTTATGCGAAGATCTTGGAGATCGTGGGGGATATGGTGCGTGTGGAGATCCCGAGTCGGGAATCCTTGCCAGAGATGCCGTTGGTGCGGTTTGGAGATCTGGCGGTGGTGGACAACGTGGATGGCGAGTCGTTGTTGGCGCAGGTGATCCAGTTAGATGAGAAGCGTGTGTCGTTGCAGATCTTTTCGGGGACGAAGGGGCTTTCGACGCGAGCGACTGTGCGCTTTTTGGGACACCCGATGCAGGTGACTTTTTCGGAGAACATCTTGGGTCGGGTGTTTCGGGGTTCAGGGGAGCCGATGGATGGGGGGCCAGATCTTTCGTATGAGCCGAAGGTGGAGATCGGGGGGCCGTCAGCAAACCCGATGCGTCGGGTGTTGGCGTCGAAGATGATTCGGACGAATATTCCGATGATCGATCTGTTTAATAGCTTGGTGGAGAGCCAGAAGATTCCGATTTTTTCGGTGGCAGGAGAGCCGTACAATCAGTTGCTGGCGCGGATCGGTGTGCAAGCGGATGCGGATATCGTGGTGTTTGGTGGGATGGGTTTGGTGTTTGATGACTATTATGCGTTTCGGCGGGCGTTTGAAGAGGCGGGGGTGTTGAGTCGGACGGTGATGTACGTGCATCAGGCGTCCGACCCCGTGTTGGAGGGGGTGTTGGTTCCGGATATGGCGCTGGCGGTGGCGGAGCGTTTTGCGGTGGGAGAGGGGAAGCGGGTGTTGGTGCTGTTGACGGATATGACGAGCTTTGCGGATGCGTTAAAGGAAGTGGGGATCGCGATGGAGCATATTCCATCGAATCGCGGGTATATGGGGGATTTGTATTCGCAGTTGGCGCGTCGTTATGAAAAGGCGTGTGACTTTCGGGGAGCGGGTTCGGTGACGATCTTGTCGGTGACAACGATGCCGGGGGACGATGTCACGCATCCCGTCCCGGATAATACGGGGTACATTACGGAAGGGCAGTTTTATTTGCACGATGGATTCTTGGATCCGTTTGGTTCCTTGTCGCGATTGAAGCAGCACGTGGTTGGGAAGGTGACACGCGAAGATCACGCGCAAGTGATGAACACGATGATCCGTTTGTACGCAGATGCCCAAGATGCAGAGCAAAAGCAAGCGATGTCGTTTGAGTTGAATGCGCGAGATCATAAGTTGCTGAAGTTTGGGGGGCTGTTTCGCAAGCGGTTTATGGATGTTCAAGTGTCGATTGCGCTAGAGGATGCGCTGGATCTGTGCTGGACAACGTTGGCCGAGTGCTTTGAGGCAGAAGAGTTGTTGATGAAGCGCGTGTTTGTGGAGAAGTACTTTTTGCCGCGCAAAGAAGCAGGAGCGGGCGCTTGAAGGGGCCAGCGCCCGAAGGAGGCGATGCTTGAAGGGGCCAGCGCTTGAGGGAGGTGATGTTTGAAAGGGCCAGCGCTCAATAAAAATGCGTTGTTGAAAGAGCAGCAGAAGCTAAAGATCTATCGAAGCTTTTTGCCGTCGTTGGAGCGGAAGCGGTTGTTGTTGATGGCGCGTAAGAACGTAGCCAAGCAAGAAGTTGTGGGGTTAGAGGGGGAGATCGCAGAGCGTCGGGATGTTGTGTTTCGCCAGTTGCCGATGATGGCGGATGAAGCGGTGGTTTTGGATTCGATGGTAAGGGTGGAAGAAGTGAGGATCGTGCAAGAAAATATCGTGGGGCTGTGGTTGCCGAAGTTGGAAGAGGTGCGGGTGGGTGTGGTGGATTTTGCGATGTGGGGGACGCCGCACTGGTTGGAGGTGGGGTTGGGACATCTCGAAGCGGTGTTGCGACTGACGGTGCGGTTGCGTGTGCAGAAGCAGCGATTGAGTTTGTTGGAGGAAGCGTTGCGGAAGACGACGCAGCGGGTGAATTTGTTTGAGCAGGTGTTGATTCCGAGGGCGGAAGCGGATAGCAAGCGGATTCGGCTGTTTTTAGCGGAAGGGGAGCGGAGCGCGGTGATCCGATCGAAGATAGCGAAGGCAAAGCGAGCCTCGGTGGGCTAGAGAGCAGAGCGATGCAGCAAACCTTTGGTGGTCTAGAGAACAAAACGATGCAAGCCCCACAGAAACGCAGGACGGATGCGGCTTGTAGAGTGCAGCGAAGCTGTTGTAAAAACCCCGTGTTCGCGGAGGTTCAAGCGACAGAGTCGTTGGTGTCAAAAAGGATGCTCTCTTCGCCCACACGGGGTCAAGGGGGCTGCGACCCCTTGCGGGGTGTGGGGTGGAACCCCACGAAAGCGAGGGCGGAATCCCACGAGAGCGAGGGCGGTGGTTGTGTAGGTTTTGGGCGATGGAGCGGGAAAGATGAGCATTGTGGCGTTGAAGAAGGTGACGCTGTTTGGGCCTGTTGCGGAGAAGGCATCGGTGTTGGGATGGTTGCAGGAGTATGGCAAGCTACATTTGTTGCCGTTGGGGGCGAACCATTGGAAGGAACAGGCGAAGAGCAAGGAAGTGGAGCGGAGTCGTTGGGCGCTGAAGTATTTGGAGGATTGTCCGCGCCATCGCCGCCAAGCGGAGGGTACGAAGGAGACGGATATAAGGGGGATTGTGGAGGAGGTACTTGCGAACAAAGACAAGCGGGATGCGTTGACGGATCGTCTGGATTGGTTGAACAAGCATATCGAGGATCTGGAGCCGTGGGGAGATTTTGAATGGCCGGAAGAAGGGGCATTTGGTGAGTTGCGGCTGTGGTTTTATGTGGTGCCGCATTACATGGTGAAGCAGATCGATGCAGGGCTGATCTGGGAAGAAGTGCATCGAGATTATCAAGGCGCGTATGTGGTGGTGATCCATCCTGAAGAGCCGAAGGTTGGGGCGGTTCCCGTTGTTCGCGCCCATACAGGTTCGATACCGTTGTCGAAGTTGAAGGCAGAGCGGGAGGATCTCTGGATGGCGCTCGAAGATCTGGAG
>CAUJFU010000004.1 GCA_963169055.1 Myxococcota bacterium | reverse complement strand
TAACGAATCAAAGGCAGATGTCTAGCGTGCGTGCTGTTCTGTTTGGGGTGTGGTGGTGAGGATACATCCATTCGCTCGTTGCGCGAACGGGTCGGTGTCTGCGGCGTTTTGTTAGGGGCTTGGTTGCGGGAATCTCAGGTCGTTGTAGAGGCTACGTTGAAGGATGCGTTGGAGGGCGTGTTGTTCTTGGTGCGGGAGCAGAGAGTGGGTGGGGAGTTTGATTTGTTGTTGTCGGAAGGCTTGGAGTATCCAGAGGTTACGAAGGCTTTCAATCGACGGCGGTGTGGTAGAGGCGGTGGTTTGGGAAGGTTGGGAGGTCGATGGCTGAGAGGCGGAAGGTTGGGAGGTGGAGGAGCGGACTGGCAGAGGGGGGAGTGGGTTTTGTTCAGCGAGATCTTGGAGGGCGGCGAGTAGGCGCAGGAGCTTGGGTCGAGGAGTGGGAGAAAGTCTGTAAAGTGCGAAGTATCCGTCACCTTGGCGAAGCCACGTCATCAAGGGGGTGATGGGCGAAGCGGGGCGCAGGACAAAGAAGTCGGCATTTCTTCGTGCAACGACGGCGATCTCCAAGCGTCCGTCGTGTTGGCGGATCAAGAGATCGCCCGTGTCTACGGATTCTGCGGTGAGGAGCATTCCTCCATCGCGAGCGCGTCCAAGTTCTTTCTTGGGGTCAAAGAGAGATTTTTCATGGATGATCTCTTGGACTGTTTTTTTGGGTGTGCCGATATCTTTGGAAAGGATGAAGTGTTTGTAGAAGAGGATGCTTGTAAAGGCCAGCAGTCCGAGGACAAGGGTGGTTTTGGGGCTGCCGAGGATGCGCATGAGGGCGGATGTCGGTTTTTTGGGTTCACGCGTAAAGCGCCTTGGTGTGGGTTGTGCCACGGGAGTTCTCCTTTTGGGTGGTGGAATGGACGGGTGGTTATTTGTGTTTGCGAGAAGGCTGTTGCTTGGGAAAAGAGGTTTTTGGTGCGTTTTGAGAAGAGGTTTTGGGTGTATTCTTTTGAGCGGGAGGCCGAGACTTTTGAGCGGAAGGTCGAGAGCGCGGTGGGGCGGCGGTCTTGGACGGGCGCGATGGGTGGGGTGCAGAGGATGTGCTTTTTGTTTGAGGGGGTGGGGATTCTTTTGGAGTGGGAGCGGGGGTAGGTGTTGGGTTGGTAGGCGAGGGCGGTGTGGGGTATTCTTGTTGGAGTTGGGCAAGGAGAAGTTGCGCGGCGTGTTGAGAGGCATCTTTTTTGGTGTTGCCTTGTCCTGTTGCCCGATAATCGGGTTCGATCACGGCTTCCATAAAGAACGTGGGTGTGTGTTCGGGGCCTTCCATCCGAAGGAAGCGGTATTGTGGTGCGGGGAGTTGTTGGCACGCAGCCCATTCTTGGAGTTGATTTTTATACAGGGTGAGTTTGGTCGGGTCGAGTTCTGCGAGGCTTTCGGCGAAGAGTAGGTTGCAAACGCGCTGAGCTTCGGTGAAACCGCCATCCACGTAGACGGCACCAAGCAGAGATTCAACGGAATCAGCGAGGATCGATTCGCGCAGTGCGCCTCCGCGTCGTTGTTCTCCGCGTCCAAGGCGGAGAAATCGGCCTAATTCGTGCTTTCGTGCGATCGCTGCGAGGGTTTCACGCTTGACGAGTGAAGCGCGAAAGGCGGTTAATCCGCCTTCTGGCATGGACGGATCGTGATTCCAAAGAGCGCTGCTGATCGCCAATTGGAGGACTGCATCGCCGAGGAATTCGAGTCGTTCGTAGGAGGGGACAGGTTCTTGGTGGTCTTCGTGGCAAAAAGAGCGGTGGGTCAAGGCTTGTTGGAGCCATTGCGGATCACGAAAGCGGTATTGAAGGATCGCTTCGAGTTCTGCTGGGTGGGTGGGGGCGGTTGCGTGGGCGTGTTGGGTGCGCGAGCGTTTTTGTTTATTGGGCGAATGAGGTTGAGGGGAAGTAGGGGAAGACGTATGCATGGTACGTCCAAGGGACGAGTCGGAGGGATCGAAGGAGAGGTGGGTGGGTTGTGATGGCTGCAAGATCGCGATCCTTTGTGTCGTGGAGATGATTTGGCTAGGGCCAGCCGCGTGTGGTGCATCGCAGCGGCGCATGTGGTGTGTCGCAGCGGCGCGTGTTGTGTTGCGGTCGATTCGCTTGCAGCAATGTAGGTGGAAAAGCGTTGCGGTTCAAGAGAAAGGCGATATCCTGTGGGGTGGTCTTGACGGCAGAAGGCTTCTATGGGAGAGGCATGGAGCCTGATTGTAGCGAAAGTGAGGTGGGAAGTGAAACTGTCTTTGTCAAAGCGTGCGGGCGAGATGCCTGCGTCTCCGATCCGAAAATTGGTGCCGTATGCCGATCAAGCGAAGGCACGGGGAATCCATGTTTATCACCTGAATATCGGTCAACCCGATATCGAGACGCCAGCGCCTGTATTGGAGGCTCTACGGAATTTTGGGGAGCGGATCGTGGCGTACACGCATTCGCAGGGCTCGGCTTCTTACCTTGCGTCGCTGCGGTCTTTTTATGCGCGGGAAGGGATCGCCTTAGAGCCTTGGCAGATCAACGTGACCAAAGGTGGGAGCGAAGCGATCTTGTTTGCGATGCTTGCGACGCTCAACGAAGGCGACGAGATCCTTGTGCCGGAGCCGTTTTATACCAACTACATCGGTTTTGCGTGTATGGCGGGTGTGAAGATCCTTCCGTTGACGACCACAGTCGAACAGGGCTTCCATTTGCCAGACAAAGCAACGATCGAAGCGTGCCTGACACCGCGAACTCGTGCGATCATGTTGTGCAATCCGGGCAATCCGACGGGGGTGGTGTACACACGTGAAGAGATGGATCGCGTGGCGCAGATCGTACGAGAGCGCGGTTTATGGTGGATATCGGATGAAGTGTATCGGGAATTTGTCTTTGAGCCTGAACCCAGCGCCTATGCCTCCGTCTTGAACATCCACGGCTTGGAAGATCAAGTGATTGTTGTGGACAGCGTATCCAAGCGTTTTAGCATGTGCGGAGCGCGAGTGGGTTGCTTGATGAGTCGTAACAAAGAAGTGATGGACGCGGTGTTGCGGATGTCGCAAGCGCGTCTTTCTGCTCCCCAAATCGAACAATATATCGCGACAGCGGCCCATCATCTGCCTGCGAGTTTTTTGCATGACATGGTGGATGTGTATCGAAAACGCCGCGACGTGGTGTTTCAAGCCTTACAAGCCATACCAGACGTTTTGGCAGGCCGCCCAGAAGGGGCTTTTTACACCATCCCTCGGCTGCCGATCCATGACACTGAGGATTTCGCCCGTTGGTTGTTGACAGACTTTTCGCGTGATGGCGAGACGGTGATGGTGGCTCCTGCGGCAGGTTTTTATGCTTCGCCGGGTTTGGGGCGCAACGAGATCCGCATCGCTTATGTATTAAAAGAAGAAGCGTTGCAGCGAGCGATGCGCCTTTTGGGCGAGGCGATTCAAGAATACCGAAGCACGCACTAAAGAACTGTTTTGATCGAAGAGCCGTTTCTCGTAGGCCGCCGCGTTGGGGCGAAGCAGCTTTCTGAGGAGGAGAGGTCGGGTGTTTGGGGGAGCATGAACGCATCAGAGATCTTCAAGATCCGCAAGATTGTTTTTTGTTGGTTGCCGTAGGACGGGCGCATGCGTTGGTGTGGGCTTGGGCGTGCGGCAGATCGTATGGGAGGTTGTCGTGCTTACATCATCGCCGCGTGAACGGCGTAATTCAAAGCGTTTTTTTCAGGAACATCCGCCTGTTCCGAACGACGAGCTTCCAAGATCATCCTCTGTGTCCGTCGAGACAAGCATTGTAGAGTCCTCGTCTGAAGGCATACAAGGCGGTGCTCCACCAAGCGGCGGCGGAAGTTCTCCCAAAAAAGCATCCTCCGCCTCGATGGAAAGTGCGGAAGCTGGAGGGTTTCGAGAGATCGTTTGGTTGGCGTACCCTGTGGTTCTTTCGATGATGGCGCAATCCTTGTTGGGCATCGTCGATACATGGTTTATGGGGTATGTCTCTACGGCGGCGCAAGGAGCGGTCGTTTTAGGTAATATGTTGGTGTGGGTGTTGTTTTCGTTTTTCTTTGGCGTGATCAACGGCGTGTCGACGTTTGTTTCGCAAAAAGAAGGCGAGGGCAAAGAATCCGCTCAACAAGAAGGAGCCGATCCAAAAGACGGCGAGCGGTTCTTTCACGAAGCAGGGCGTTACGCCAATTACGGTCTGATGATCGCGGTGGGATCGGGTCTTTTGTTGTTGACATTCCAGCCCATGCTGCCGTGGATGCTTTCGATGGCAGGGACCAAGGCGTCGCTTGCTGAACCCGCGATGGCGTACAGTTCGGTGCGTTTGTGGGGCGGGATCTTGGCTTGCGCGAGTTTTTCGGTGGTGTCGTTTTTGCGGGGTACAGGTGACACGCGCACGCCGATGTACGTTTCTTTTTTGATCGTGTTTTTGAACGTGCCCTTTAACTACGTCTTCATCTTCGGATGGGGAGCGATCCCTGCGATGGGTGCGGCAGGTGCGGCGCACGCAACCAATCTTGCGCAGTTGTTGGGGTTGTTGTTGTATTTGTGGGTGTATTGGAGTCCTCGGGTACATGGGCGTTATCAGACACGCACGTGGTCTTTTCAAGGGCGCGAGCTAGGCCGTTTGAGCGCGGTGGGTCTGCCGATTGGTGTGCAGTGGGTGTTGGAAACGGGTTCGTGGACGGTGTTTACAGCGTTTGTTGCGCATTTGGGAGAGAAGGCTTTGGCTGCGCACCACATCGTTCTTCAGATGCTGCATCTTTCGTTTATGCCGGGTGTTGCGATCTCGATCGCAGCGACAACGCTTGTCGGCCAGTATATCGGTGCAAGAAGAAAAGAAGACGCAGAACGCAGCGGATATTCGGCGATCAAGCTGGCGATGTTATATATGGGCGTGATGGCGTTGATCTTCGCGGTGTTTGGCCGACAAGTGATGCTGTTGTTTAACCGAGAGCCGAGCGTTGTCGAGTTGGGAACGACGCTGTTTTTGATGGCGGGGTTGTTTCAGATATTCGATGCTTTGGGCATGGCTGCAACGGGTGCGTTGCGCGGCGCGGGAGATACAACGTATCCGATGTGGCTGATGATCGCGGCCAGTTGGGGCTTTTTTGTACCGTTAGTCTATCTTTTGGGACGATGGATGAATGGCGGTGTGATCGGGGCTTGGTGGGGGGCGGTGTTGTACATCTCGTTGGTGGGGGTGTTGTTGTTTTGGCGTTGGCAACGCGGAGCATGGAAGAGTATCCACATCGGTTGATCCAAAACGTAAAGAATACCCGCATCGGCGGATCGAAGGCGTAAAGGATATCCGCATCGGTGGATTGGAGATGTTTCAGTGAGGGATGGGGAGGTGGGGATCGTACACGACATTCCCCCGTGTTTTCGGTCGGAAGGGAGTCGGTGTGTGCAGCGTCCGAGTGAAACGCGCTGTCTTGTGTTGACGCAACGATCGTTCTCTTGCTATTGTAAACGCCGCTTGTGAAGCGCAAGAGGTCGTTTTTTTGGAGCAAGGTTTTTTTTTGGATGAAAAAGCAGTCGTTGTTAGACAATCGTTATCTGCTGAAACGAAAAGTGGGAGAGGGCGGATTCAGCCAAGTATATGAAGCCGAACACGCGACGTTAGGCAAGACGGTGGCGATTAAGATCTTGACGCGGGGAGGGGAGTCTGCGCGTTTACGTTCGGAAGCACGGAGCCTTGCGCGTTTACAGCATCCCAACATTGTGCATGTTTTGGATTTTGGGCAGGACGAACATGGGTTGTCGTACTGTGTGATGGAGTACGTCGAGGGGCGTACGCTGAAACAAGCCATTGAGCAAGATTTTCCGTTGTCGTTGGGGTACATCCGCGATGTGTGTGAACAATTGTGTTCTGCGTTGGACTTTATCCATACACGGCACTTTATCCATCGCGATTTGAAGCCGTCCAACGTGATGGTGACCAAAGACAGCGACAAAAACCCGCAGGTCAAACTGTTTGATTTTGGGATCGCCAAAAATCATATGGAAAACGATTCGTCGTTGATGAACTTGACACGACCGGGGTTTTCGTTGGGGACGCCCTACTATATGTCCCCCGAACAGATCAAGGGAGATCCCGATCTGGACCATCGGACGGACCTTTACTCGTTCGGGATTATCTTGTTCGAGATGTTGGCGGGACGTCCGCCGTTTCATGCACCCTCGCGCTTTGCGTTGATGGAGATGCACCTTCATCAACCTCCGCCCGATATTCCGGATCGTCGTTGTAGCCCGAACCTGCAAGCATGTGTTCGCCGCTTGTTGGCGAAACAACCCGCAGCACGCTATGCAAGCGCTCTTGAGGTCTGGGAAGATCTGAAGGTTGCTTTTTTGGAGTGCGTGGCGTTGCGTGATATGCCGATCGAGCAGCAGCTTGGATCGGTTCCTGATCTTTCGGCGCTCTCGCAGGTTTCGCAAGATTCGGATGAAGCCTCGTTGATCCATGTCGATGCCTCGGCCTTGATGGAGCAGGGAAACCGTTCTGTGGCGGTCGATGTTTCGGGCGGGCAAGAGGCGCGATCTGTTCCGTCGGCAGAGATCGGCGAGGCGGTGTCGTCGCGATTTCGGCCAAGAAATGCGGAGGATTCGGTGCTTGGGGAGGCGGGGCGTGCCTTGCCTTGGGTGGTTCCCGAGATCGCGTTACAGCCCGAAGACGAAGAGGATACCGCTGTGTTGTTTATGGACGCGGGGGCCGAGGATCAGACGGTCGTGCGTGATTATGCGGTGACATCCTCGTGGCAGCGGCGTTTAAGTCAGCCTTTGGAAACGAACTTGGATCTCGACCCGTGGCAAGCAGAGGGAGATCCCGTCGAAGCGGCGTTGGCGCTAGACGATGCAGACGAAAACGAAGACAAAACAAGGGTACGCTATCAGTCGATTCCCCTCCAAACCACGGAAGAAACGGCGGTTCGGATGGTTGTCCAAGAGGATACTTCGGCGGAGCGTCGGGGACTTCAGCGGCGATTGTCTGCCTCTCGCTCAGAGGAAACGCAAGTCGTCGAAGAAGAGGATTTGCTGGCGTCGTTGCGTTTGCAGATGGACCCATTTGCGGGTCATCCTTTGGCGGCGATGTTGCGCAACGAGCCACAAGACGACGACGAGACGATTTTTCGGCCTTCTCCGCCCGTCTTCGATGACGCAAAGCCTCTTTCCAATGACGCTCCCTCGGACGCCCCCGCCTCTGCGAGAGCATCGAATGAACACGACAATTCGGATGAGATCCCGTTCCATTTTTTGCCGACGCCCGAAGGCCAACAGGCCGCAGCCGCATCTTCGTCGGTGTTGCCCGTCCTTTCGGTCTCCGGGCAAGTGCCAAATCATCCGTCTGCTGCGGGATCTTCCTCGAATTCGAGCAGTCGGGCGTCTGCGGGAGGGGCATCGATATCGATGGGGCGGTTGCCTGCGGTAGCAGCACCGAACCCGGGTAATCGGACGTCTGCGGTAGCAGCGCCGAATTCGGGTAATCGGGCGTCTTCGAGTGCCCATCCGCTGCCCAGTTTTTCGCCCACGTCAGGAGGGACCGGGGGAGGGCTACCTTCCGTCCAAAATGGCCGACGCAGCGCTTCTTCTACCACAATCGCTCTGCTTTCACAGGAGGTCGAAAAGCCCGAGGAAGCGTTGTCGATCGAGACGCAACGTTTTAAAGAGCGTGGGATGGGGTTGGTGGCTTCTGGGAAACTACCCGAAGCGGAGGCTGTTTTTCGTGAGGCTGTCCGTAAAAATCCACAAGATCCGGCCCCTCATTTTCATTTGGGCATCATCCTCGGTAAACAGGCTCGCTATCGAGAGGCCGAGGAAGCGTTTCGAGAGAGCATTCGTCTCCAACCCCAACGAGCGGGATCTTACTACAACCTTGGTCTTGCGTTGGGCAAACAGGATCGTTTGCTCGAAACCGAAGAAGCTTTCTTAAAGGCGATCCAGCTTTCTCCGAACAAGTCGGTGTATCACAACGAACTCGGAATCATCTTGGGCCGACAACGGCGTTATCGAGAAGCCGAAGAGGCGTTTTTGAAAGCGATCCAATTGGATCCGTTGGATGTTTCTCCGTACTTCAATCTGGGTACAGCCCTCGGACAACAGGGCAGCTACACCCGCGCCGAAAAAGTTCTCAAAGAGGCGATCGCGCTTGCCCCCCAAGATCCGTCATTGTTTCATCAATTGGCCTACATTCTCAAAGCGCAAAAAAAGAATGACGAAGCAACCCGAGCGTTTTTGCAAGCGCAATCCTTGGCTTCGCGCCAGCGCGAACGGGCATCGGAGTGAGCCTCGCAACGGCGGACTGGACGGTGGTTAGGGAGTGTTGGTGGTAGAGGATGGATCAAGAACACGCAAGATGGTCCATCCGTGGGGGGTGGGTTGGAGCAAAGCAAGGGTGTGTTGTTGTGGGTCGAGGGCACGGTAAGGGAGAGCCTCGTTGTGAGGAGGCGGAGGGACGCGCTCTTGGAAGGCGCGGGTTAAGAGACCTTGGCGTAGGCGTTTGGCTTCTTCGTCAAAAAGTTGGAGGGCTGGGAGTTCGATCAACATCGCATCGATGGGGAGGATCGATGCGATCGCAGCGTGCGGATCTTGTTGGATGGCGGGGAGGGTGAGAGCTTGTTCGACGGAGAATCGGCCTGTTTGTGTGCGGCGTAGGGCGGTCAGATGAGCGCCACACCCGAGGGATTGTCCGATATCGCGCGCCATCGACCGAATGTAGGTGCCTTTGGAGACGTGGCAGGAAAAGCGAAGGCGTGGGAGATCGATGGAGAGAAGCTGGATCGAGAAGATCTCGATGGGGCGGGGAGAAAGTTCGACGTCTTGGCCTGCACGAGCGAGATCGTAGGCGCGTTGCCCTTGGATCTTGAGTGCGGAGTAGGCGGGAGGAGCTTGTTCTTGGGGGCCAAGAAAGGCTTGGAGAGTGTGTTGGATCTTTTCTTCGGAGAGGTCGGTGGGAAGGGGGGATTGGCGAGTGATCGTCCCTTCGCTGTCGAGAGTATCTGTTTCGATCCCAAGGAGGATCTCGGCTTCGTAGCGTTTGTCGCTGGCGAGTAAGAATTGGGCGAGGCGTGTTGCTTGGCCAAGGCAAATCGGCAAAATTCCCGTAGCGAGGGGGTCTAAAGTTCCCGTGTGACCGGCTTTTGGGGCGCGAAGGATCTTTTTGACGCGTGCAAGCGCTTGCATGGAAGTGAGACCTTGGGGCTTGTCGAGAAGAAGTAGGCCGTCCATGATGTGTTCCGTTTTGGGATGAAGGTTTGGTGTGATGGTTTTTGCGGAGGGATGGGCGTTATGGTGTGGTGTGTTTTTTGAGGAAGATCAAGTCAAGGTTTGCAGTTGAGGGAGGAGGGAGAGAAGGATCGCTTGTTTGACTTGTTCGAGATCGCCTTGGAGGACGGTTCCAGCGGCTTGTTGGTGTCCTCCACCGCCAAAGTGACTTGCGACACCTGAGACGTTGACGCGGCCACGCGAGCGCATACTGACTTTCCAGCCCTGTGGTAGAGGGCGCAAGAAGGCGGCGACTTCGACCCCTTTGATGCCTCGGCCAAAGTTGACAAAACCGTCGGTCATGCTTGCGTCACTGTTGGTTTGGTGGAACATCTCTTCGGTGACATGGAGGAACGCGATCAGGCCGTTGTTTCGGAGATCGAGGGTATGGAGGCAAAGAGCGAGCAAACGCTGCCGTTCGATCGGATTGGACTCGAAGAGTCCAGAAGAGACCTCCCAAGGATCGACGCCCGCTTCGAGGAGTTCGGCTGCTGCGCGGAGTGCGGCGGGGCTGGTTTTTTGATAGCGAAAGCCGCCCGTATCGGAGAGTAGAGCGCAGTATACGGATTTGGCGATGGCGGGGAGAAGCGGGACGCGGAGGCGCTGAGCGAGTTCGAGGATCAACAGCCCTGTGGCAGGGGAATTGGGGTTGTTGAGGTTGATATCGCCTTCGAGTCCGGAGGTGATGTGGTGATCGAGAACGATGAAGGTTCCGAGGCGTTCGCGGGGGGGGAAACCTTCGGGTGCGCGGGTAAGTTCGCCACAATCGCAAAGGATGGTGGCGTCAAAATGGGCTTGGGGATCAAGAGAAGTGGTGAGGGCGTGGAGGTTGGGAAGAAAGTCGAAACGTTCGGGGTAGGGGGCGCTATCGTAGAGGGTGACGTCTTTTCCGAGAGCTTGGAGGGTTGCGTAAAGGCCGAGGGCAGAACCGACCGCATCGCCATCAGGTCCACGATGAGCCGCGATCAATATGCGTTGGGAGGCGTGGATGGTTGCGGTGATCTGGGACCAGAGGTGATCGAGGTGAAGAGTGTTGTCTAGGCTCATACGCTGCCGTCCTCGTCGGGTGGAGCATCGGTTTGTGTGGAGGGTTGGAACTCGGGAAGTTGTTGGATCAGTTGGTTGATGCGGTGTCCTTCTTCGATGGAGTGGTCGAGTTGGAAGAGGATCGCAGGTGTGCGTCGGATGCGAAGGCGTTGTGCGAGTTCGTGTCGGATGAAACCTTGGGCGTGTTGGAGGGCCGCGATGCTGTCTTTGGCTTCTTGGGGGCTGCCGAAGACGCTGACAAAGACAAGAGCTTGGCTGATGTCTTTGCTCACACGCACTCCTGAGACGGTGACAAAGCCAAGGCGGTGATCTTTGATCTCGTTGCGTTGGAGCATATCGCTGATCTCTTGGCGGAATTGTTGGGCGAGGCGGTCGGTGCGGTGGGCACTCATGGTTTGCGATCTCTTTCTTTGACGAAGTCCCGCCAAGCGGGCGGGATGGCGTCGTCGTCTTCGTTTTGATCTTCGTCGCGTTGGAGCGCGGCTTCTTCGGCTTCGATATCCCACACGGGTTCTTCTTCGTGATCCTCGTTGTCGTCGAACTCGCCCTGCTCGCCCTTCTGGTGCTTCTTGTGGTTTGCGTTGTCTTGGAGTGAAGAAGAAAGGGAGAGAATGGAGGCGTAGTCTTCGGGGTGGCCGAAGTCTTCGCTGTAGTGGGCGATCTCGATTTGGGGTTGAAGAAGGATCCCAAGTTGGAGGGACTCGATGGCTTGGAGGACGGAAGATAGGCGTATTTGGATATGGGTGTGTTGATTTCCAACAAGGGCGATGCCAAGGGTTGCGCGCTGGTGCATATCTTGGTCGGCTACTTCGGCGATTGCGATCTGAAAGCGATTTCGGACGCGTTCGACGATGCGCCGCACGATCTGTCGTTTGCCTTTGAGCGAGCGGACACCTTGGAGATAGAGACTGAGGCGACAGACCCCGACAACCACGATTAGCTCTCCAGTTTGGTCTCGATCTCTTCCAGCTCGTAGCACTCGATGGTATCGCCTTCGCGGATATCTTGGTAGCCGTCGATTTGGACACCACATTCGTAGCCTTGGGCGACATCACGCGCATCATTTTTGAAGCGTTTGAGGCCGCCGATCTTGCCTTCGTAGATCTGGATATCGTTGCGGTAGAGTCGGATCAAGCCGTTGCGAGTGAGTTTGCCTTCGGTGACGTAGCAACCTGCGATCTTTCCGACTTTGGAGATAGCAAAGACGCTGCGGATCTCGGCTTGTCCGATGGGTTTTTCTTGGATGGTGGGAGCGAGTTGTTTTTCCATCGCGGCTTTGACATCGTTGAGCAGGTCGTAGATCACGCGGTAGATACGGATCTCGACGCCTTCGTTCTCTGCGAGTTTTTGTGCTTTTGCGTCGGGTCGGACTTGGAAGCCGATGATCACGGCGTTGGTGGTGGCCGCCAAGTTGACATCGTTTTCGGTGATACCACCGACCGCAGCGAGGGGGATCGCGAGTTCGATCTCGACGTGTTGGATCTTGAGCAAGCTTTCGCGCAAGGCTTCGAGGGAGCCTTGCATATCGGCTTTGAGGATGATGTTGAGTTCTTTTTTCTCTTCGCCAAAAAGATCGCCAAAGGAAGTGCGTCGAACGGCACCAGCTTGTTCGATGCGTCGGGTTTGTTCTTGGCGGTGTTCTGCGACTTGTTTGGCGGCTTTTTCGTCAGCCACGCAATCGAAGGATTCGCCGGGATCGGGGAGGCCGGAGAGTCCGAGAACGCGGACGGGCATGGCCGGGCCGGCTTCTTTGAGCGGGCGGTTGCTGTCGTCAAACATCGCACGGACGCGACCGTAGTGTGGGCCGACAACCACGGCATCGCCGCTGCGCAAGGTTCCTTCTTGGACGAGGAAAGTGGAGACGGGGCCGCGTCCTTTTTCAATGCGGGACTCGATGACGGTTCCTTTGGCGCGTTTGTTTGGGTTGGCGCGAAGTTCGAGGATCTCGGCTTCGAGCAGGACGCGCTCAAGGAGATCGTCGATACCTGCACCTGTCATCGCGCTCACTTCGGCCATTTGGACACTACCACCAAAGGTTTCATCCAAGAGATCGTACTGAGTGAGTTCGTAGCGAACGCGTTTGGGATCGGCGCTTGGTTTGTCGATCTTGTTGATTGCGACGACGATGGGGACGCCCGCAGATTGGGCGTGTCGGATGGCTTCGACCGTTTGTGGCATGATCCCGTCGTCGGCAGCGACCACGAGGATGACGATATCGGTGATTTGTGCGCCACGCGCTCGCATTGCGGTAAACGCCTCGTGTCCGGGCGTATCGAGGAAGACGATCTTGTGTCCGTTGCGTTCTACGGCATAGGCCCCGATGTGTTGGGTGATCCCGCCTGCTTCTTGATCGACGACGCGAGCCTTGCGGATGCTATCAAGCAGCGAGGTTTTTCCGTGGTCGACGTGTCCCATGACGGTGACGACAGGGGAGCGGTGGAAAAGTTCGTCGGGGCTATCGGTTTCTTCGCGTTGGTGCAGGATAGCTTCTTCTTCGAAGCCGACGTCTTGGACGTCGTAGTCGAAGTCTTTTGCGAGGCGAGTTGCTTCTTCGATGGTCAAGGCTTGGTTGATGGTGGCCATGAGTCCTTGTTTGAGGAGTTTCATGATCAGTTCAGTTGCTTTGACGCCCATGCGATGGGCCAATTCGCTCACGGAGATCGCTTCATCGACTTTGATCACGCGCTTTCGTTCGGACATGGGCGCGGTGATGGGTTGTTGTGGGCCTCGCTGTTTGATGAGTTTGCGGTCTTTTCCCTTTTTGGGCTTGAGAAGCTGCGAAGGGGCGGGACCATTTTTGGTCGGTCGTTTTCCGCGACCAAACTCGTCGTTTGTCGGACTGCTGTTGGGCGTGCTGCGGTTGTGACGTTTGCTTTGTTTGCGAGAACCGCGAAGATCTTCGCCAAAGCCAAAGGCATCCGTAGGGATCGGATCGAGGATGGGGATCTCTGGGGCGCGAGGTCGTCTGGGATAAGCATCATACCCTTGTTGTGGGCGATCACCTTGGCCTTGTGAAGGGCCTTGTGAGTAGGGGCGGCTTTGTTGTGGGCGATCACCTTGGCCTTGTGAGTAGGGACGATCACCTTGGCCTTGTGAAGGGCCTTGTGAGTAGGGGCGGCTTTGTTGTGGGCGATCGCCTTGACCTTGTGAAGGGCCTTGTGAGTAGGGACGGCTTTGTTGTGGGCGATCGCCTTGGCCTTGTGAGTAGGGACGATCGCCTTGTCCTTGTGAAGGGCCTTGTGAGTAGGGGCGATTTTGTTGTGGGCGATCACCTTGGCCTTGGCCTTGTGAGTAGGGGCGGCTTTGTTGTGGGCGATCGCCTTGACCTTGTGAAGGGCCTTGTGAGTAGGGACGATCACCTTGGCCTTGGCCTTGTGAGTAGGGGCGATTTTGTTGTGGGCGATCGTCTTGGCCTTGGCCTTGTGAGTAGGGACGGCTTTGTTGTGGGCGATCGCCTTGGCCTTGGCCTTGTGAGTAGGGACGATCGCCTTGATTTTGTGAAGGGCCTTGTGAGTAGGGGCGATCATTGCGGTTTTGTGGATAGGAAGGATTGGCGTTGGAGGAGTTTTGAGCAGGAGAAGAGGTTTGTTGAGGATTGGAGCGCGTGTTGGGTGGAGGAGTGTGTTGTGTTGAGTGCGGAGTCGATGAAGCCGAACGTGGATTGGACTGTGCGTTGGGCTGGGATGATCGGGAGGAAGGCGAGGACGACGGCTGTTGTGACCGGGATGGTGGAGGTTGTTGGGCTTGTGGAGC
>CAUJFU010000003.1 GCA_963169055.1 Myxococcota bacterium | reverse complement strand
TGCTTGCCGCTAACCTACGCACACGGAGTCATGGGAGCCATGATGGGATACCTTGCCAATGAAACCCCTGAGATCTTGCCAGACGGCACCTACGAAAAATCTTGATATCAACGGAACGAATACTTGATATCAACGGGATTTATGCGGTTGGAAGGTTTTTGTGGGGCGCGGCCCCACGCCCCGCAGGGAGCGCGGCTCCCTGACCCCGTTTTGGCGAAGAGAGCTAAGGTTTTCAGAGGTTTTGAGGGCGGGGGCGATCAATCGCGGGGAGGACCGAAGGATTCAGGGGTTTTGGGGGCGGGTTCTTCTACTTTTTCTTTCGCAGGACTTGGGAGGGTTGTCATCTTTTGCAAGCCAACGGGTGTAGAGGCTTGTGGATGAATGCTTGTTGTTTTGGGTGTGCCGTTCTTTGTTGCGGATCTTTGTGCTTTTGTTGCCGGACGGTTCTTGACTGTAGGCTTGCGTGCTTTTTTGGCCTTCGGTGCTTTTTTGGCCTTCGGTGCGCGCCAAACGCTCCAATCGCCGTGCTTTTTGCCTTCGCGATATTCGCCTTCCATCGACCATGTTCCGCTTTCATTCCAGCACTTCCACTTGCCGTGTAGATTACCTGATTCGTAATGCGCTTCGCGTTTTTTCTGACCGTTTGCAAACCATTCAAGCTCGGCTCCGTGACGTTTTCCCTTAATCTCTTGATAATCTCTTTTCTTTTTTCCATTGGGATAAAAAGCGATCCATCGGTTCATTTCTTTTTCCAGATCGCGTTCTAGAAGTGTCTGTTTTTTCCCTTTTTTGTAAATCACCGTCTGCTGGCGCTTGCGCTTCCCTTCGGCGAAAAAGACTGTAGTTTCGCGATCATTCAAGAAGCGCTTCGAGGGTCCGTGGAGCTTTCCTTTTGTGTAGTGGCGTTCCCACAACAACTTACCTTGTTTATCCCATGCCTTCCAGACACCCTCTCGTTTTCCATGCAGAAAAGATTGCTCTGTTTGCGCTTTACCGTTTGCAAAGAAGGCTGTGGTGAGTCCGTCCAATCGGCCTTCTTTGTAGTGTCGAACGAGCCGTGGTCGTCCGTTTTTGTAGAAGCTCGCCCACTGACCCTCTCGCTTTCCGTTGCGAAAGCTATACACGAGGCGTTTTTGCCCGTTGCGGAAGAGCAGCGTGCCCTCTCGGTATGAAGGGCGTTTGGCCGACAAAGAACGAGCGGTTTGGGCCTGTTCTTTGGAGCGCTGTGTAGTGGCATCAAGGCGTACGGCCTTGTCTTTTGTTGGCGTCGCGTGCTGCGGGATCTCCGTGGCATGCGGGTTCGGCTTGGGCGCGTTGTTTGCGGGCGTTGCCATCGGCGCTTGAGACGGTCGAACAGCAGGCGATCGGAGCGTGGCTTTGGACGAGAGCAGGTCTGCAACGTCTGCTTTTTCTTGGTGTGCTTGGGCCTGGACGCTTTCGGGCGTATGCGTTTGTGGCTTGCAACCTTGCAAGGCCGCTCCGTGAACTCCGACAAAGCTCATCAGTCCCCATGCCATCCACTGATGAAGTGTTTTCTTGGATTTCATCGCACTTCTCCTTTTTTCATTTCCGACTTTATGGCTCTTGGATCTCATCTTTCTTGCGTCTCTTTCAGAAAGATCCGATCCATCTGACTTGCCTACACTTTTCCACAAGCGCCTCTTGGAGAGGAGAGAGACACAACCCTTGTGCCTCTCCAAACAAGCCAGCCGAGCCTTTTTTTCAAGCCACCTGCGGCCTGACACCCACCAAGAAACACCCTTTTCGCGAATTGCGTTTGCGCTGGAGATGAATTGACCTCGAACACTCGATGAACACCCCCGATGGTTCCCTCCCTCCCTGTTCACGGGATCTTCACAGATCGCCACGCTCGCCGAATCACCCGTGCGTCACGTCACACCCGCTATTTGCGTTTTCGCACACTTTACCAAGCTCCCCTCTTGATTTGTCCCGTAGTCCCACCGCGACTTCACCCTACAACATATTGAAAAAAAAGAAGAAACAATGCACTCCTTTGTGAACGCGCCTTTCGTTCACCGATCTTTCGCCGTCCGCTACGGACGCACCAGACGATCCCCTTCGCGGCGTAGATGAGGGCATCGCGCCAACAGTTCCGTCAAAAAGCGCTCCCGCTCCAAAGGAGAGATCATCACGCCAAATCGCCCTTCCACGTGGATATGCAGCCGCTCCAAAGACAAGGCCGGACTCGATAAGGGGTTGTTGGTGGGTTCGACCTTGGTGATCTCTTTGTAGGGAATGCGATATCGCAATACCCCGCTGCGCACAAGCAAGAGATCCCTTTCAAGCGCATAATACAACGGAAACAGCACCGTCACGCACAACAGCACCACAAATCCAAGCCCCCCAACCCCCGTCCATCGCGACCACCCCGGAACAAACCACCAAACAAACACCGCGCTGACCAACGACAAAGCCAATGAAGCGCACAAAATCACCGCCAACCAAGTGTCCACCTTCGACGCAAAACGAACTCCTTCTGACATCTTAACCTCCTTTGTTCTTCGCTTAAACCGCCCAACATACCAAGGGTCCCTCGCTCAAACCGCCCAACACATCAAGGGTTCTTCGCCCAACACACCAAGAACTCCTCTCTCAAACCGCCCAACATACCAAGAACTCCTCGCTCAAACCGCCCAATATATCGAGAGCTATCCGATCAGTTGCTCTCTTGATGGCTTGCTTTGGCTTCTCGCACAAGACGAAGTTGAAAAAGCAGGTAGTCCAACACCGCCCACAGCGATGTCGGATACAGCAACAAAAACGGAAGATGCCACCACTGCACGGTTTGGGCGTTTTGCATCCACAATGCGCGAGGCGTCAACACAAACGAAACCACACACAAAAATTGAATGGAAGTCACGATCTTCCCTGAAAGTCGGGCTTTAAATCGCGTTTGGATCTGGCGCATCTCGACATCACGACGAAAAAGCAACAAAAACAGAGGGATCGCCACAAGCACAAACACATCGCGCAACACCAACCCCACGATCATCCAAGGCCACAACATCCCACGCCACAACGCTGCAACCAAGAAAAAAAACACAAACAGCTTATCGGCGATCGGATCAAGCGCCACACCGATCCCCGACTCTTGCTTCAAAAAGCGTGCGATCAAGCCGTCCAAAAAGTCCGTGACCGCTGCAAAAACACCCAACACCAACAAAAACGGCAGCGAATCAAACGCCACCAACACCAACGGACTCACCACAATCCGCGAAAGAGTCAACAAGTTGGGAATCTGAAAGATCTCTTTCCACAAAACAACCTCCACGTCGCCCGATAATAGGGGCATTCAACATTTGCCTCTTTTTCAAAACATCCCCGATACTAGGCCGAATCCTACATCGAAAACAAGCCCCTCTAACCACACATCCATCCGTTGAATGAGGCGCTGCCCCAAACCCCGCACCCTTAGCGCGGCTCCCTTGACCCCGTATAGGCGAAGAGATCACCGTTTTTCAAACCAACGATGCTGTCGCTTGAACTGCCGCGAACACGGGTTTTTTTGAAAAAAGTGCCAACCCTATCACAATTCACTCAACCTTTTTGCGCCTCTCGTTTTTCCAACCCAGCTTCTTTTCGCAACCCCTCCACACGGCCTTGCCCCACGCCACAAGATCCGCTACCGTTTTGCCCGCAGTTCCTCGACGCTCCCTCAAGCGCAAACCGTTTTTCCCCTAACCAAGAGGCCCACGATGCTCCGACGATGGCTTTCCCTTTTCCTACCCACGCCTCCCCGACGATGGCTTTCCCTTTTCCTACCCGCGTTGCTCCTTGCTTCCCAAGCCAACGCAGACCACACCCAGCACAAGGTCAAACACGCACACCTCGCTCCGTTCGCTCCCAAAGGCACTCCGCCCCGTTATGCACGTGATCTCCCCTACCTGATCCAGCACCTCCGACTCGATCTCACCATCCACCCACACACCCAACGCATCCAAGGCGAAGCTCAATTGCGCATGAGCGCCAACGCTCGCCCCCTCTCCGAGATATCTCTCGACGCTGCCGAACTCCAGATTCAACAGATCTGGGTCAATCAACGGATCGTCCGATGGGTCGGTCAAGATCACAAACTACACATTCAATTAGGCGCAATCGTTGGCCCGAAACAACCTTTTTTCGTACGAATCACCTATCACGCTACTCCACGCACAGGACTTCATTTCATACGCGCTGATAAAGACTACCCAAACAAGCCTATGGTTGTTTTCTCTCAAGGAGAAAGCCAATACAATCGCTTTTGGTATCCTTCTTTTGATACAACAAATATGCGCTTTACCTCCGAAACTCGTTTTACTGTTCCCAAGGGCTTTGATGTCATCACCAATGGCCGCCTGATCTCGCGCACAACACAAGGCGAATGGACCACCGTCCATCACCTGATGGAACAAACCCATGTGAACTACCTTCTGTCTGTGGTTATCGGAAAATTTGCTGTGTATGCCCAATCTTGGGATGGGATCCCGATCCGTAGCTTTGTCCATCCAAACGACATCCAAAAAGCACCGCTCTCTTTCCAAAATACACCCGATATGATGAAGTTTTTTTCTGAAAAACTAGCGTTCCGTTATCCTTATGCAAAGTACGATCAAGTGACGGTCCCTGACTTTATGGCCGGCGGAATGGAGAATATCAGCGCCACGACACTCACAGACGGGATACTTCACGACGAGCGCGCTCACCTTGACCGCCGCAGCGATGATCTGGTGGCCCACGAACTCGCGCACCAATGGTTCGGCGACCTCTTAACCTGCAAAGACTGGAGCCACATCTGGCTGAACGAAAGCTTTGCAACCTACTTCAACCACCTCTACACCGAGCACAAATTCGGGCGCGATGACTTTGACGCCCAGCGCTTGTTTTCACGCGAACGCTACCTGCATCACTCCCCCTACCAGCGGCCCATCGTCACACGGCGCTACTTCCATCCAAGCGATGTTTTCGATGGGCACTCTTATCCCAAAGGAGCCGCTGTCTTGCACATGATCCGCCGTCGCCTCGGTGAGACGCTTTGGTGGAAAGCCATCCAACACTACGTCAAACGCCATGCCTTCGGACTGGTCGAAACAGATGATCTTCGTCGCGCTCTTGAAGATATCAGCGGAGACAATTGGGAACCTTTTTTTGACCAATGGATCTATCGTGCAGGGCATCCAGTCCTTGATTTTTCTTGGAAATACGATGCAAAAAACAAGATCGTCATCGCAACCATCCAACAAAAAACCAAGCAGCCTTACACCCTTGAAACAGCGCTGACGATCTTTGATGCCGCCCAAACCCGCCGCATCCTCCCCATCTCGCTGCACAAATCCAACGAAACCATCACCTTCCCCGCCCATCAACGCCCGCAGCTCATCGAATTCGACGCATCCTCCGACCTGCTCGCCGTGATCACTGCCCAAAAAAGCTGGCAAGAATCGCTGTTCCAGCTTCAACACGGCTCAAGCCTTCTCAGTCGCCTGCGTGCAGCGCGCTCCTTGCGCAAACACCCCAACCAAGAGACCGTGCGCACGGCCTTAAAGCAGACTCTTCTCCAAGAAAACCTCCATTGGAGCCTACGCAACGAGGCCGCCCACACCCTCGCTCACCTACGCCAAGAGGCCGATTGCATCGTCCTCCAAACCGCACTCCACGTCAAAGAAGCCCGAACACGCGCTGCTATCGCTCACGCCTTGGGCCGCTGCAAACAGATCGCCGATTCTTCCTTTCCTTTGCTTGCAAACCTCCTGCGAAACGATCTCGGATACTCGGTGCGCTCCGCAGCCACCGCATCCATCGCTGCCCTCCGCCACGCCTCAACATGGAAACTGCTTCTCGAAGCCTACGCCCAAACACTCGACAACGGAAGCATCCGCATCGCCGCCCTCCAAGGAATGATCGCGCTCGAAGATCCCCGTGCGCTTCCCATCCTCCAACGCTCTCTTCAACGTGGACAACCCCGATTTGTCCGCCTCACCGCACTCACAGGCTTTGCAAAACTCGCCAAGTTCTTTCGTCAAACCCCCCAAGCCGCTGATCTCGACACGCTTTTGCCACATCTCCAAGATCCCGATTCTTTTGTCCGAAATACCACCGTCTATGCCCTCGGAATTCTCGCCGATACACGAGCCATCCCCCACCTCCGCCGCTTTGCCGAACATGCCCCCACCGCCAATCGCTCCCGCGATGCACAACGCGCCATCGAGGCCATCACTCAACAAGACGCTCTCAAACAACGCCTCCAAAGCCTCGGCAGCAGCCTCGAAGCCATCCGAAAAGAACAACGCAAATTGATCCAACGCCTCAAAAAAATGGAAGGTATTCGCTATCAAAAATAGTCGGACGTTGGTTTGTTCATAGAACTTACGCAGTTGGATGGTTTGGTTTGGGTGGGGTTTCACCCCACACCCCACAAGGGAGCGCCGCTCCCTTGACCCCGTATTGGCGAAACAATCACTGTTTTTCAAAACAGCAACGCTCTCGCTTGAAGTGTCGCGAACACGGCTTTTTTTGGCAAATGCGTAATTCCTAAATTTCAGTGCAAAAAAAGCAAGATACGGCTTGCTTGAGGGGACGCAAACGCAGCTTTTTTGAAAAACGAGGCACGAGACCAAGATCACGAAGAAACGGATGGTGGGCGCGATCAAGCCGTCATAAAGCTTGACACAAGCTTCTCCTTTCGAGTAAGACTATCACCGCCCGCGCTTTGACACACAACGATCAAACAGGTGTTTTCGTGTGGACGCGACGCAAAGGTTTGGTCGACTTTTTACGTTTGGAGGTTTTTTCCGATGTCTGTTGGTACAAAAAATCATTCTTTTGTTTCCTTTGTGAAGATGGCTCTTTGGCTTGGCTTGGTCGTTTGGATCGCCTCTGCTTGCGTGGGTGGCGTCGACTCAGTCTGCACAAGCGGCGGATGTACGCAAAACTGTGTGGGTTCATCCTGTCCATATGCTTGCGCAGGCGGAAATTGCACTCAAAACTGCACGTCAGGCTCCACCTGCAATTTCACTTGTGAGGGTGGAAATTGCACCCAAAACTGCGCTCCCGGCGCAACCTGCAATATCTCTTGTGCGGGCGGAAACTGCAAACAAAACTGCAACGCCACCAGCACAAACTGCCAGATGCTTTGCACAGGTTCGAACTGCACGCAAAACTGTGCAAGCAACCCTTCCTGCACAGCCGCCTAACAAAAAGCTGACCTCTTGGGCTGGTTTCTGCTACACTTGCACCACCCAAAGGAGGTCGCTATGAGTTCCATTCTTCCATCCCATCGATCAAATCGCTTGTTTACCAAGGCTTTTCTTGCGCTTTGTTTGTTGTTCTGTGCTGTGGCCTTCTCTGCTTGTCCCGAAGGCTCGGCCCAAGAGCCAAGCACCGAGAAAACCACTCCCCAAGAAATCGCCAACGAGCCACACGAATCTCCCCATCCCATCGAGCTATCCAACGAGACGATCCAAGAAACGTCTCCCCCCGATGCAACGCTCCCCGATGCAACGCTCCCCGAAGAACACACCCCCGAACCCGTCGCAGAAGCCCTTCCGCCCGAAAGCTCCACCCCCGAAGAAGCGGCTCCAGAAGCCACCCCCGACGGCTTTTGTGGTGACAAACGCTGCGATCCCACCGAAACGCCGCAATCTTGCCCTCAAGATTGCCCTCGCTCGATCTGGCAACCCAAGCTCGGCACAACGTGGCACTGGCAACTCACGGGAAGCCTCGATATGAACGTCAATGTCCAAATGTACGACATCGATCTATTCGATACATCGGCCCAAACCATCGCCCAACTCCAAGCCAAAGGCCGCACCGTGATCTGCTACTTTAGCGCGGGTTCTTACGAAGACTGGCGGCCCGACAAAGCCGCCTTTCCTGCCGCCGCCAAGGGCCTCAAAATGGACGGATGGGACGAGCTTTGGCTCGATATCCGTGCTGTGAACGTGCGCGATATTATGCGAAAACGTCTCGATCTCGCACAGCAAAAAGGCTGCGATGGTGTCGAACCTGATAACGTCGACGGCTACCAAAACAAAACGGGCTTTCCTTTGACCGCCCAAGATCAACTCGACTTCAACCGCTTTCTCGCCAAAGAAGCCCACCAACGCGGCCTATCGATCGGCCTCAAAAACGATCTCGACCAAGTGAAACAGCTTGTGGGCGACTTTGATTGGGCCCTTAATGAAGAATGTCTCAGCTACAGTGAGTGCAACCTGCTCCAACCTTTCCTTGACGCAGGAAAAGCCGTCTTTCATGTCGAATATGACAAGACAAAGTCGCAAATCTGCCCCAAAGTCCCCACAGGTTTCAGCAGCATGATCAAGCATTGGGATCTCGACGCTTGGGCGACTGTGTGCTGGTGAGCGTTCGATCGTTGCATGAGCTTTTGTCTCACGCCTCAGCGAAGTGCCTTGCGAAAAAAGGCGTGTTCACGCCCGACCAAGCGGCGCTGTTGTTGTCTTGAAAAGCATCAGATCTCTCCGCCGATACGGGGTCAAGGGAGCCGTGCTCCCTTGTGGGGTTTGGGGCAACGCCCCATACAAGGAATGTGGGGCAACGCCCCATCAAAAGAGTGCGGGGCTTTACCCCATCCAAGGGATTTGAGACAACGCCACGTCCAACCATTTCGACAGCGTCATTCCTGCCCATATCCAAGCCTTTGTTTTGCGAAGATTTTTTTGCGAGGTGCTTGTGTGTATGGGCGCTTCCGAGTAGCGTATCGGGCGAAGTGGCTGATATCCCGAGAAGATGGGCAAAAAAAGCCAAAAAGCGGAGGTTTTGTTGATGAAGCGTATCAAAGTAGTGCTGTTTTGGGTCGCCGCCATCGCGTTGGTGGGCATCCTGATCTGGCAGTGGCGCAAGCCTGAATCCAAACTCAAACGCGAACGTCGCGGAGGAAGTGTCGTTGTCGAAGTGGCCGACATCAAGCAAGGCGAGATCGTCGATGAGGGCCAATACATCGGCTCTTTGCTGCCGCGTTACCAATACACCGTAGCTCCGCAGATCGGCGGACGTCTCAGCCTATTGAAGGTGCGCGTGGGTGACCAAGTGACGCCCAACCAATTGCTCGCAACCATCGAAAACAACGAGATCATCCAACAAGTCGAACAAGCTCTCGCCGAAGTCCGCGTCGCCAACGCCCAAGTGGACGAGCAAAAAAGCCGACTTTCTCGCGCCCACAAAGAATATCAACGAACACGAGAACTGAGCCAAAAAAAGCTGGTCTCTCAAACCGACCGAGAAGCCGCTGAATCCAACTACAGGATCGAAGCAGCCAAACTCAAAGTCGCGGAAGCGACGCTCTCTCAAAAAAGCGCACTTTTGCGTGCAGCCCGCGTTCGCTTGTCTTATACCCGCATCACAGCCCAATGGGTTCGCCGCCCGCTCAGTCTACAGCAACGCCGCGAATTGATGGAGGCAAGCGAACGACTGGAGAGCAAAGAAGAAGAAAACAAAGAAGAAAAAGGAAAAGAAGCCCCACCAAAAGAGCAGAAAAAGAGCAAAAAGAAAGCTTCTAAAAAGGCGTCCAAGAAATCCTCCAAAAAATCCTCCAAAAAAGCTCCCGCTCAGTCTGTCGATCAAAAAAAGAACGGTAAAACCAACAACAAAAAGAACAAAAACAACGCAGCGGCCAAGCCCGAAGAAAACGATGGTTTTCGCGTCGTTGGTGAGCGCCTCGTTGATGAAGGCTCGTTGGTACAACCGAACGCGCCGATGCTAACATTGCTTGATATCCGCTCCGTGATCGCCGTAATCTATGTAACGGAAAAAGACTATATCCGACTTCGAGAGGGACAACCCGCCCACGCAACCACCTATGTGTACAAGAATCGCAGCTTTACGGGGCGCGTCGTTCGTGTCGCTCCGTTGCTCAAGGATACATCACGCCTCGCCCGTGTTGAGATCGAGATCCCCAACCAAGATCTTTCACTAAAACCCGGGATGTTTGTGCGGCTGCGCGTCGAATATGCCCGTCATCCCAAAGCCACGCTCGTCCCTCGCATCGCGTTGGTGCAACGTGAAACAGGTTCAGGTGTTTTTCGCATCGATCCTAAGAAAAAAACCGCGCATTTTATCCCTGTTCAATTGGGCGTCCAAACCCCCCAATTCAGTCAACTGTTGACGCCACTCAAGGGCCAAGTGGTCACGATGGGCTATCACCTACTGCGCGAAGGCTCCAAGATTCAACTCGCGTCGGAATTGGCGAAGCAAGGAAAAAAGGGAAAAAAAGGCGGTAAAGGCAAGAAAAAAAGGGGTAAAGGCGGAAAAAAAGACGGTAAAGACACCTCACAAGGCAAACGCAAAGAAGACGGCTCCAACAGCCCGCAAAAAGGAGGCTGAGTATGTCGATCGCTGGTCTTTCAGTTCGCCGCCCAGTCCTCGTCTCGATGGTGACGTTGATCGCCGTGTTGCTTGGTGGCGTGGCGTTTTTTCGCCTTCCTGTGGACTTGATGCCAGATGTGAGCTTTCCAACGCTCTCGGTGTCTTCGACGTATGAAAACGCAAGCCCCGAAGAGATCGAGCAATTGCTGACGCGCCCGCTCGAAGAAGCGCTAAACGCCGTTCCCGGAGTCCAAGAAGTATCGTCCGTTTCGATGGAAGGAAACTGCCAGATCCGTGTGACTTTTTCTTGGGGGATCGATCTCGAAGCAGCCGCCAACGATATCCGCGATCGGATGGATCGGGTGATCGCCAAACTCCCCGAACAAGCGACGCGCCCGACCATGCGCAAGTTTGACCCCGCGAGCCAACCGATCTTGATCCTCGGCGTATCAAGCGAGATCCCGATGATGCAAGCCAAACGCCTCATCGAAGATCAAGTCAAGCAACGGATCGAGCGAGTCCCCGGGGTGGCCTCCCTTGATATCCTTGGTGGCGATGAACGCGAAGTCCATGTGGATATCTACACAGGCAAGATGCGTTCGCTTGGTTTGTCTCTCGATCAATTGCTGCAACGCCTGAAAGCGGAGAACTTGAATTCGCCCGCAGGACCGATCGAACGCGGAAATATTGAAGTGAACCTGCGTACGGTTGGGCAATATCAAAAGCTCGAAGATCTCGAAAATACGGTGGTGTTTGTGCGCGATGGCGCACCGATCTATCTCAAGACCATCGCACGCGTTTCGGACACACGAAAAAAGCGCGCCCAAGTCGTGCGCATCAATCGCAAACCCGGCATCCGCCTTGCGATCCAAAAACAAGCAGGAACCAACACCGTCGAAGTGGCGCGGCGCGTCTTAAAAGAACTCGAAGGCATCAACCGCGATATCACGGCCCTGTCCATCATCCCGATTACCGACAACTCCAAATACATCGAGCGCTCGATCAGCAACATTGGAGAGTCCGTGTACTCGGGGGGTTTGTTGGCCGTTCTTGTGATCTTGTTATTTTTAAGAAACTTTCGCAGCACCATCGTCATCGCACTCTCGATCCCGATCTCCATTATTTGTACCTTTGCGCTGGTGTATTTTGCGGGATATACGCTGAACTTGATGACGCTTGGTGGATTGGCCCTTGGTGTCGGGATGTTGGTGGACAACTCGATCGTTGTTCTCGAAAACATCTACCGCCATCGAGAAGAAGGCGCATCACCCACCGACGCGGCGATCCGAGGCGGCGATGAGCTCACCGCCTCTGTTGTCGCGAGTACGCTGACCACGTTGGTAGTGTTTTTGCCGTTGATCTTTGCGCGAGGCGTCTCAGGGGCCTTATTTAAGCAGCTTGCTTATGTGGTTGCCTTTGCGCTGGTTTGTTCGTTGGTGGTGGCGTTGACCTTGGTTCCGATGTTTGCGGCTCGCTTGTTGACACACGACTCAGACGCCCCGAAAGATCCGAAAAGCTGGAGTGTCCGACTTTTTGCGTTAAGTGAAAAAGTCTTTACAGGTGTCGAGTCTTGGTATGGAAGAAGCCTAGGAAAAACCCTGAATGCTCCCGGGACTCTGATGGGTTCGGTGTTGCTGATGATGTTGGCGTCTTTGTTGTGCTTGCGGGGAATAGGTTTTGAACTGATGCCCGCAGCCGACGAAGGGGAACTGCGATTGAGCATCAAGATGGAACCCGGGATCCGCATCCCGATCATCGAAGAAAAAGTGCGACAACTCGAAGAGATCGTGGCCAAGCGTGTTCCCGAACTCGTGAATATGGAGACACGGGTAGGCGGTGGGGGTTGGCGTGGAGGGGGAACCAACACAGGCGAGATCCGCATGGTGTTGTCACCACGCACCCAGCGCAAGCGTTCCTCGGAACAAGTCGCGGCCTCTTTGCTTCGGGATGTGCAGAAGATACCGGGGTTGACGGTGCGCGTGCGCGTCAGCAAAGGTCTATTTGTGCTTCAGCGTGCGATGGGGGGAGGCGATGAAAAGATCCAACTTGAAGTGCGAGGATTTGACTTAAAAAAGGCCAGCGAGATCGCCCGCAAGATCCAAGCGCTTGCGGAAGATATCCCGGGAGTGACAGATGCCCAACTCAGTCAAACCGCTGAATCAACCAACCCCGAACGATTTTTACAGATCGATCGCCAAAAAGCAGGTGAATTGAATCTGAGCGTCACACAGATCGCAAACCTCTTACAGACCGTATTTACGGGGACTGTTGTGGGCTACTACCGCGAAGACGGAAAAGAATATCCGATCCGTGTACAGTTTCGCGATGCAAACAAGCTGTCGCTGGCCGAGATCGAGACCCTGACTCTCACAAGCAGCACCAACCAAGTCGTGCAAATTGGCAGCATCTTGCGCAGCGAAAGCCGCCAAGGTCCGGGGCGGATCGAGCGGCGCGCACAGCAGCGCGTTGTGACGCTCGCTGTAAACGTTGTTGGACGGGACAACAGCGCCGTCGTCGAAGAACTTCGCCGCGCCATCGACACCCTACCCAAACAGCCGGGGGTGTATGTTGCTTTTACAGGCGATCTGGAAGAGCAACAAAAAGCCTTTGTAGAGCTGATCTTTAGCATCCTTCTGTCGCTGCTTTTGGTGTATATGGTGATGGCCAGCTTGTACGAAAACTTCTCGGATCCCTTCATCGTCATGGGATCCGTTCCGTTGGCGGCCATCGGCGTGCTGGTCACGCTGTACTTTACCAACACCACGCTGAATATGCAGTCGATGATCGGTTGTATGATGCTCGGCGGGATCGTGGTCAACAACGCCATCCTCCTTGTGGACACCAGCAACCAGATGCGCCAAGAACACCCAACTATCGGCCTCAACACCATCCTTCAAGACGCTGCCACGCGCCGCTTGCGCCCGATCTTGATGACATCGCTCACCACGATCCTTGGTCTGTTGCCGATGGCGATCGGTGCAGGAGAAGGCGGCGAAGCCCAAGCCCCCCTTGCACGCGCCGTCATCGGTGGCCTCTTGAGTTCCACCGTCATCACACTCTACTTCGTTCCTGCATTCTACCAACTGTATTATCAACGATTCTCCGCCCCCACCCCACCGAGCGCATAACAACGAAATCCGAGAGAAGTGTGCATGAAGGGAGGGTGCGCTCTGCTGTAGACGCCCTGTCCTTGGGCAGCCACACCTTGCCCCGACATCTTCCGTGTACGCAATGAGCGGATTTCGTATGGCTCCTCTTCGCACAAGGCTATCGCCCGAAAGTATCGCATTCGTATCACGCCCTAGCCCGAAAGCCTTGTGTGGAGTAGAGTGCAGGGAAAGCCGCGTGTTGGCTTGGAATGGAGGTGCTTTCATGCAAAAAACGCGATGGTTCGGGGTTCTTCTGTGTGTATTGGTTTGGACCCAATACTCAATTCGGGCGTGGGGCTACGGCGAGGACAAAGGGGCTTATCCCAACGTGCAAGAGCGGATCAATCACTATCTGGTCAACCGCGCTCGTGTCGATCCGAACCCTTATAAGGGGCAAAGCGACACCCAAACCTACACCACCCCCTACCGACCGCCCTATCGCTGGCACGAAAAACTCAACCACGTGGCGCGCTTTCAAGCGCAACACATCGGCGGTTATATGGGTGCAGGAAAAAACAGCGGCAAAGGCTGTTGGTGTAGTGACCACAGCTCTTGCTGCAAACTGGGGGTGGTCAACAACGAAGTCCAATGCACCGATGCCAACTGGGCTTGTGGTGCGACCACATGGGGAGCGCGTTGCCAGCTTTTTGGTGTAGGCTGTTCGGGCGAGAATATGTATTCTGGGGCGGGTGGGATATCTTCTTTTAAAGCGTGGGCGAATTCGTCAGGTCACTGGAAAAATATGATGGGCAGCTCGACTCACCTCGGCGTGGGGATCGCGAGCGGATCGGTTCAAAACTTTAGCGGCGGGGATCGCGGAACCTTTCCATTGTTTTCGGGGATGCACTTCAAGGAGACGACGGCTTCCACAGGCCAGACAACGACCTTCGGGATCGTCTTTTATCACGCCACCGAGGCCGTCGCGATCAGCCGCGTGGTGTTCGCCAACGAATGCTACGCGATGTACCGAAAACACGGCGTGGATGACAAACACGGAGCCTTTGAAACGCAGCTGATTCTGCCATCCACAGGCTGCCAACGTTATGTGTTTCATGCACAAACCACCACAGGTCAGAGTTATACTTATCCAAGCACAGGCTCTTTCGCGTTTAACGAAGACGATAAGTCTTGCCCGTTTTGGTCTGCTCAAGCCGTCACGCTGCCCGCCGCCTGCCAACAAGTCCCTCCGCCTTGTCAAGAGGGCGCAACACAGCCCTGTTATCCCGGGCCTGCGACGATCGCCAACGTGGGGATTTGCAAACAAGGGACGCAAGTTTGCAAGGGCGGTCGATGGGGGGCTTGCACAGGCTTTGTGGCCCCAAGCAACGAGGTATGCGGAGACAACCTCGATAACAACTGCAACGGACAAGTCGACGAAAACCCGCCATGCGAGTGCAAAACGCAAGGCGAAAAGCGGAACTGCTATACAGGCCCTCCCAACACCCGAAGCATCGGCATCTGCAAAGATGGAACGCAAACCTGTTCCAACTTTCGTTGGGGAGCTTGCAGTGGAGAAACCAAGCCGCTGGCGACGGATTATTGCGGAAACAGCAAAGACGACAACTGCGACGGGACGGTCGATGACGGATGTACGGGCTGCACAGACGGGGACAAGCGCCCTTGCGCCGATGGAGCCCCAACCAACGTGATCGGGATCGGCGAATGCAAGCCGGGCAGCCAGACCTGCACAGGCGGCACGTGGGGCCTTTGCCAAGGTATCGTGCTGCCCAAGACCGAGGTCTGCAACGACAACAAAGATAACAATTGCAACGGTGTCATCGATGAAAACTGCACTTGCACCAAACAAGGCGAGACACGGCCTTGTTATGGGGGCCTTCCCAAGACGCAAGGCGTCGGGCCGTGTAAAGCGGGCGTACAAACCTGCAATTCCCGTTGGGGTACTTGCCAAGGGCAAGTGATCCCACGCAGCGAGATCTGCGGCAACCAAATCGACGACGACTGCGACGGCGTGCTTGACAACGGCTGCGCCACCGAACCCACCACCGAAGTCACCACCGAACCCCAAAAAGAAGCAACCACCGAGCTGATCGCGGAGCCTCCGCAAGAAAGCGCGGATTCCGATGCTTCCATCCAAGAGTCCGCTCCTTCCGATGAGACCACCCCCACCGACACCCTCCCGTTACCCGATCCCGTGGCGACGGAAGAAGACGCCGAATCGCAACCACAAGACCAACCTTCACAAGACAACAGCTCCAGCGACACGACGCAAACAACCGATACAACGCAACAAGACGCCTCCACAAACGAGGCCCCGTCCTCTGATCAAGGCGTACCCTCCGCTGGTTGTGGATGTCAAACGTCGCCCGCTTCGTTTTCTTGGCTTGCGTTGTGCCTACTGCTTGTTCTGTTTCGGCGTCGGAGTTCGTAGGCGAAGCCTCGGCGCAAAGCTCGATAGGATCGGGTCAAGGGAGCCGCGCCATTGGAAGCGAGACGTGATACCTCGCCTCAGCACACCACCCAACAGGCCAGTTCTGCTTAATAACACATCGCAGGGATCGCCTTATCCACGTTGTCGTGTGCGATATACGCCATCCCATCGCGCCGATAGAGATAGAGGCCGTTTCCAGTCCCCGAACGCGCATCAAAAAACACCCGAACTTGCCGCCCCCCGAGGATCA
>CAUJFU010000002.1 GCA_963169055.1 Myxococcota bacterium | reverse complement strand
TTGTGGGGCGTGGGGTGAAACCCCACAAAAACAAGCCCACAAAAACAAATCCCAAACGGGACGGGGAAAAGAAAGCACCAAGGGAGAGAGGCGAAAGGAGGGAGACTGACGCGAAGGCGAGCAAAGCGGGGGAGATTATTTGGGGAGACAAGCACCGAAGCCGGAAGCAAGGCGCTTACAGAGGGTGTTGGCTTTGATGGACTGACAGTTTTTGACGTTGGTGGCTTCGTCATCGGCGGGGATGCACTCAGGTTCGCAAGTGCCGACGCTTCCAGAACCACGGACATCGACGCAGATCAAGCCCGTGTCGCAACCGCCGTAGCGGATCAAGCATTGCGCGCCTTGGGGGTGGCGGATGACGGCTTTGTAGCTACCGCTGCCGTAAAGCTGGCCGGGGATGTAGATGCAATATCCAACCGTTTTGCCGTCGCTGGTGCTCAACTCAAGGCAGTTTTCAGGGAGCAAACAATCGGGGTTTTGGATATCGCCCGTCCCTTTTTTGGGATCGCAAGGATAGAAGCAAAGTGCGTCTCCAAGGAGGTTTTGGCACGACTGCTCGCCCGACTGGGGAGTGATCCGCCCGCTGCAATCGGCGCTACCCGTGCAGGGAGAAAGATGGGTGACGGGAACGTATTTGGGGGGCGTTCCTGTGGCGTAGGGTTTGGGGAAAGGATCGTAATCTTTGCCTTCGGGGCGTTTGGCTTCGGGACGATCTTCGGGATTGAGGGGTCCGTCGACGGTGCCGGGGGGTTTGCTTGGGTCACCACAGGCACCGAATCCAACGGCGGCGATCATCAACATAGCTGCGAGCAAGATCGCACGGTGCCAGAGGGAGAGAAGATTTCGCATACTTGCTTGGCTCCTTATACATTTCGGAAACTGGCCTGTCTGGGAGACAGGGGCAAAAACGCCAAAAGAGGCCCTTTGCGAGAGCCTCTTTTGGTGGAAGGCGGGTACAGATTATTCGTAGAAGACTTGGACGTAGCGCTTCATCATGATGACCACAGTCTCAAGCTGGCGAAGCTCGGCTTCTTTTTCTTGAAGTTCGGCTTGGATCACAGCAGAGGTGGGTTGTGCAGCGCGAAGCACCTTGATCTTTTCGGCCAGCTCGCGACCGCGAGACACCAACTTGTAAGCGATGCTCTTTTGGTCGTTGGTTTGGACGGCAAAGTAGGTGCGTGTACCAGCGGCGTTGGTGAATTGGACGGTATCAGCGCCTTGAGGAGGGGTCCAAGCGGAGCCGTTGCCGGTGACACCGACGGTCATGTAATGGGTGTAGGTGTTTCCGAAGAGACCGCTGTTGAGTTCGGCCATCGCGATAAACATCCCGAAGTATTGGAGCAACGGGTGCCAGTTGGGTGCGATGGTCTTGTCGCCGTAGGTCATGGAGTATTTCTTCTCGAATTGGCCGGAGATAGCGCCTGCGTAGATGTTGTGAACGTCATCTTTGGAGAAGAAGTCGGAGAAGTTCACGAAGAAGAAGTCGAGGCGGTTGACGTTGAGGCCCCAGTCCCGAATCGCGAGCGTGAGGAGCGCGATGTATTTGTCATACATGGTTCCGATGCGATCGAAGCGGTACATCCCGAGGCCCATCTCGTCTTGTTGGAGCTTGCTATAGAAGTAGCGGCCCACACCGACGGGGACATCCAACGGATTGGTTTTGTTGGGATCCGCAGAGGGGACATAGCCGTTGGTTTCGGCGTTGAGGACGTGACGACCGGGTTCGGGGGTGGAGATCACGCGGTTGATGAAGGAGAGACCGCGTTGGATCGCCGCAAGTTGGTTGAAGTATTCGGGTGAACCTTGGAAGGCGTTTTCGTTGATGGTGCGGAAGATCCAGTTTTGGAAGAAGTCCGAGACCACGCGGAATTGATCGATGCGTGCGCCCAAGTACCAGCCACCAAGACGCCAGAAACGACGACCACGGTTCCAGTTGCTCAAGGGATAGTTGCCGTCGTAGCGACGGATCATGTTGTCGACGATCTCCATCGGATTGGAACCCGAGTCAAAGCGGTTGCAATAGGGGCTTTGGCCGACGAGTTCATCCGAGCAGAAGCGGTAATAATGGCGGCGCAGCGGCAAGGTGTCGAGCAAGATGTAGGGGATACCATCGCTGGTCGGCAAAGAGCCGGGAGGACGGACGCCCAACAAGCCGTGAACCTTCATCAGCTCATCGCGATCGCTGACATCATCGACAGTCAAGCGAAGGATCGAGACGGGTTCACCGCCTTTTGCGGGGATGCCTTTGGCTTCAAACAGGACTTGACTGGCGTCCATGATCTTCATGGCGGGGACATCTTGGCCTGTGACGGTCTTTTGGCCTTTCCAGAAAGAAGCATCGAAGGTCGAATCCGCATCGGCTTTGATCTCGTTGCGGGTGATGCGGATCTCGCTGAACATATCCTTGTAGATACCGGTTTTGGCGGATTGGATCTGCTTTTCGATATCAGCAAAGTAAGAGGCGAGGTTGCTGCGGCTGAGGTTGAGGTTTTCATCGGAGATCTCAAGGCGCGAGCCATAGCCGTACATGATGGCGGCATGGTCGTACTTTCCGATACCAACGACGTCGCCATAACGCTCACCGTGATAGTCCATGATCGAGGAGTACATATAGAACCAGCGGTGGCGGTTGTCGCCATCTTCACCCGGGACGTTTTCGCCCTGCTTGGCTTTGAGTTCGTTGTAATCTTTGAAGTAGTTGGGTTCATCCGCCGAGGCTTCAAAGTTGTGACGAAGGCCGAGGGTGTGGCCGATCTCGTGTGCTTGGGTACCGTAGAAGATGTAGCGTTCGAGTTTGACGATCAGCTCTTCACGCGAGATTTTCTCTTTTTCGACGGCTTTGACGAACTTGGTCATTGCGGGATCGACGTAAGAAGCGAGATAGATGTTGTGTTTGTTGAGGATGCGCTCTTCTTCAAAGAGCTTGTTCAACATGGAGAGACGGCCAAAGTTGGAGGGGTTCATGTACGAAGCAAGCATCTGCTCGACGTGCTCGTTGGGCATCTTTTGCAGATCGAGAGCGTTGGCGTTGGGGAAGCTAGAGCGAAGGAGTTCTTCGGGGATCATGGCCCAACGCAAGGAGGGCTCTTTGTCGAGGCGCATCAAGCGCTCTTGGATCTGAGCGCGGTCGAGGTTGCGGAGTTTGTGGATGCGCTCTTTGAAGACGGGGCTTGCGACGAATTGATGGGCTTGATCGAGATCGAAGCCTTGGAAGGCAGGGGCCATGATGGGTTGATTGTCTTTGACGATCAACGGTTGACGCTTGGTGCCATCGGGGTTGAGGTTGTTGACGATATCGAGGTAGTCTTTACCGTTGCGCAAGTCCTCATCGCTGTAGGCTCCACGCACCATGTCATAGAGAAGCAAGAAGCGGTTGGCGACTTGTTTGACCGCACCACCGTAGACATAGGCCGCACAGGAGATGATCTCGCCTGTATCGGGATCGGCAAAGCTCGGACCATAGCCAAGAAGACCAAAGGAGATCGGTTCGCTAACCCAGTAAAAGAACTTGTAGCGAACGTCACCGATCTCGCGGCGTTGTCCTTTGGGGAGGCCGTGATCGTTGGCGCGCAAGACGACGACGCGGTCGTTTGGATCAGAGCGATTGGTGGCGCGTTTGAAGGCGACGTTCCATTCGTCCATGATCTGATAAGCGAAACCTTCCATATTTTTCGGGAAGTCGGGGGACATATAGTACACGATCTGAGAAGGTTTGCGCTGATCGTCGGGGATGGGATTGGCTTTGTAGCTATCGAGTTCGGCTTGGGTGGCGACGTTGTGGCGGTTGGTGAGGTATTGGTAGCTCCAATCCGCAAGGCCACGATCGGGGTTGTATTGGAGGATGGTGGTACGGAAGAAGCCAAACTTTTCAAACTGCCCATCGGTCATGGGTTTCGGAGTATAGGTGCTTTTCTTGACCTGACGGAAAGAGTTGCGGTAGCGGACGCGGAAAGAGCTAAGGTGCAAGCCCTGACCCCAAAGAGAAAAGACGCCGCCAAGCGCGGGAGAGAGGACATCTTCGGTGACGATGTCCATATAGTCTTTTTCCATCTTGACTTCTTCGGGACGGACGTTGGTGGTCATCTCTTTCATGGCGGAACTATAACCAAGCATCCGATAGATCCAGAAAGAATCGGTAAAGTCGGTGATCGCTTGGCGCTCCCAGACGACCCGAAAATGGGGGCGTTGGTACCAAGGTTTGTCAGCCATATCTTCCACGATCACGTTGCTTGGTTCGCCTGTGGAGTAGTTGACACCGTAGCGAACGGTAAAGTGACCAGCGATCGGCCATGCCATGATGGGTGCAACGGTGGAGTCAGCGTTGCGGACGTTGGGTTGTACGGTGTAAGCAAAGAGATAATTTTCGGTGATCTCCCAGCGGATCTTGTAGCCGTCGCCGGTGGCTCCTTTGAAGATGAATCCGGGAGTTTCGTAAGGTGCTTCGATTACAGTTTTTTGGAAATACCAGTCGCCTTTGAACTGTTGCTTGTCCAAGGCAAGCGGTCGAACGGTGCTTCGATCACCGCGTGAGATGGCACATCCCGACCCTGCCATCGCCCCGAACGCCATCGCGCCGAGGAGAAGCAAGGCCAACGATGTTCGTTTGTGCCTAGCCATGGGACTCTCCTTTATAATCTTGACGTTGTTTTTTTGATTCATGGCACCGCATCGCTGCGGTGGGGCTTACTTTCCGCTGTAGAGCGAGACGTACCATTTCATGATCGTCAGGTTGGTTTCCAACAGATCCAGTTCGCCTTCTTTGCGCTCGATTTCGCTGCGTTGTACGTTGGGCGTACAGCAGCGGAGAAGTTCGAGTTCTCCAGCAAGTTCTTTGGCGCGGACAACCATCTTCCAAGCGATGCTGTTGTTGTCTTTGCTTTGGACAGCGAAGTATTCGCGGGTTCCGCGATAGTTGGTAAAGCTGAGGGTACGCGCACCGGGGGGAGGCGTCCAGCTTGCGCCGTTGCCGGTGATACCGACTTGCATGTACTCGGTAAAGGTGCTGTCCGTGATATCGTTGTTGAGCGCAGCAAGGGCAACGTACATACCGATCTGTTGGAGGACAGGGTGCCATCCGGGAGCGACAGGGAGGGTTTTGTTGTTTTGAACTTGTTTGAACAACAAGTTGCTGTTTTTCTCCCAAACACCCGAGATCGACTGTGTGAACAGGCCCAAGGAGTCGTCACGGAAGAGGTCGTAGAAGTTGGTGAAGACCCAGTTGAGATCGTTGTTATAGAAGTCCCATTGGCGGATGGCCATCACAAGCATCGCGTAGTACTTGTCGACAAAGAAACCAACGCGGCGATAGCGTTGCGAAGACACGCCGTAGTATCCGTCAACAAGGCGGGCAAACATATACTTGCCGACGCCGACGGGAAGGTTAACGATCTCGTCGTTGTAGTCGGAAGGACGGCTGCTTTGGCGTTCCCAAACACCCGTGATCTTGTCTTTGAGGTGCTGTCCAACATCAGGGCGTAGGACGACGTTGGTCAAGAAGGTAAAGCCCAACTGAACGGCCTTGAGTTTGTCTTCGAAGTCTTTGGTGCTGCGATAGTCGGGTTGGGTGATCAAGCGGTTAACGAAGTCTTGATAGATCAGCGCAACGTTTTGATAGGCATTCATCGAAAGGCCGATGGCATCGCCTGTAAAGAAGAGGCGACGGCCACGACGCCAATAACGCAGCGGATAGGTGCGTTCGTTGCTATCGATCAAGTATTGGACGATCTCTGTTGCGGTGGTTCCGGTATCACGGCGCATACAGAAGGCATCTTGGCCGACGTTGTAGTCCGAGCAGTAACGGAAATCGCGCAGTTTGAGTGGGTTTTGGGGATCGGCGTTTTGGCGGTCGACGGAGAGATCCCACTTGATGAGTTCGCCCTTTTTACGGGGGTCATCGACGGCTTTTTCAACAAGGCCACCGTAGATAAAGGAGATGGCTGCGACGTCTGTTTTGCCGACCCCTTGGGAGTCGTTGTAGAGTTCGCCAGCATAGTCCATGACCGAAGCGTTGCGATAAAAGTCTTTGTGGCCTGTGTCAGCAGGACAAGGACCGCTGGTGCATTCGGTGGCGGGAGTTTTGCCTTCTTTGAGATCCCAGTAGGCATTGGGGAAGTTGTGTTCGTCGGTGGAGCCTTTGAAGTTGTGCATCAAGCCGAGAGTATGGCCGACTTCGTGAGCGGTGACGGAAGTGATCAAGAGTTCCATGATGCGCTTGCGCACTTCGTCGCGGGGGGTTTTTTGCTTGGCGTGGAATTCCACAAAGGTACGAACAGCGGGGTCTGCGTAGGCTTGCATATACATATTGTGTTGGGAGGGACGCCACATCTCATGTTGTTGCAAGTGCAGGTTGGTGGGTCGCAAGATCTCGGTGGGGTTGTAGAAGTTGAGGTGGCGTTGGACATCTTGATCGGGATCGGACAAAAGCGCAGCGGGGTTTTCGACGTCGGGACGGGCCAATTCGAGGAAGTCTTGGCTCATCATCATGCGCTTGAGGTTGGGATCATCGTCGATGCGAGCCATCTGCGCTTGGATCATCGAACCATCGAGCTTGCGGAGTTGTTGCATTTTTTGGAAGAAGTTGGTGCTCAACACGCGAGAGCGAAGTTGGTTGAGATCCATGCGGGTTTTCGGGGCCATGAAAGATTGCGTGTACTTTTGTGTGGACTCACCGTTGAGGCCGACCATGATATTAAAGTCACGCAAGCGATCCACGGCAGCGAAGTATTCGGCGCTGTTGGTGATATCCTGATCGGTGAAGCGGCCCGTGATCATATCGAAGTAAGTCATATAGGTATCGACGATACGGCGATAAGCTCCTGCGTAGATGTATGCAGCACCGTGGATAATCTGCCCAGAGTCGGGGTCAGTGATGCTCGGACCAAAACCCAAAAGACCGAAGGCAAGGGGTGTATCGACCCACCAAACAAAGTTATAGCGGATATCGCCGAGTTCACGGCGTGCTTTGGTTGCGTCTGCGCAGGCTTTGAAATCTTCGGGCTTCGCATCCACAAGGGAAAGTTTGCAGGAGGCGGGGACGTTGGCTTTTTCGGCTTCGTCGGGTCCGTCTTCGCGTTTGAGTGCGGGGTATCCGTTCATACGGAGTTCAAAGCATGTGTCGCTGCGGCCTGTTGCGGTTTGGAAGGCTTGGTTCCAACCGCGCTCCACCGTACGCATCGCAGGGAGCATATCGGTGGGGAAAGCAGGCGAGAGGTAATACACGACTTTGCGGGGTTTTTGTTGAGCGATCGGGGTATTTTCCGAAGTGTATCGTTGGATCTCTTCGGCGCTCGCGATGTTGTGGCGGTTGGCGTACATCTTGTAGCTCCAGTCCACGAGACCGCGTTCGGGGTGGAAGCGCACAACGGTAGTACGGAATACACCGAATTTATCGAGCATATAATCGTTGTATTCTTTGGGTTGGTAGGTCGAGGGTTTGACCTTACGGAAGGCGTGGCGTGTACGCACGCGATACGAAGACATCGGGATCTCGAGGATAAAGCTGTACACGGCTTGGGTGTAGTTGGCCGCCGTGACGATATCGTCCGTCACGAAGCCGATGTAGTCGTTTTGGGTGGCGTCGTTGGGATCTTGGCCGAAGACGAATTGTTCGGGTGGGACGTAGGTTGCGGGGGCAACGCGCATCAAGCCGATCCATTGGTAATAGGTGCGGATGATATCGCTAAAGTCCGCGATTACCGAGGCTTCCCAATGAACGCGCATGAACTTTCGCTCATACCAAGGCGGGCCATCGGAGGATTCTTCGACGATCACGTTCGAGGGTTCACCTGTGGCGTAGTTGAGGCGTGGCTTGATATCAAAGTGGCGAGAGATCGGCCACGCAGCCACAGGCGTCAAGGCGCTCTGGGTGTTTCGGACGTTGGGCGAAGCGTTGAAGGCAAACAGATAACGCTCGGTCACTTCAAAGCGAACTTTTGCGCCTTCACCGTAGGCTCCTGCACCCGCGAAGAGACCGCTGGTACCGGGAAGAGTAGCTTCATAAGGAGCTTCGTACACCGTCTTTTGGTAGTACCACTCCCCTTGGAATTGTTTTTTGTCCAGCGCCAGCGGCTGCACGAGGCTTCGGTCCGCACGTCGGTAGGCACAGCCTGAACCGAATGTGGACGAGACAGCCATCGTGAACACCGCGAACGCCGCAAGGAACAGGCGTCGTCTCATCGTGGGCTCCTCCTTGTAGGGGTAAAACGAGGGTTTCGTTGCGCGGTTTTTTGGGATGGCCCAAAAGACCGCGTTGGGGTAACAGGTCGATATCTTGCGTTGTGTTGCGTCATCGTTGCTCGACATCTCTCGATGTTTCGATGTGAGAGAAAACAGGGCGAA
>CAUJFU010000001.1 GCA_963169055.1 Myxococcota bacterium | reverse complement strand
AGTTCAGTCTCTTTTCTTCACCCGATGCCTGTGGGGTGATACCAAATCTGCCCATGCCAGAGACCCCCCGCTGGATGGGCTTTACAGACGAAGTGTCCGAGTGTTAGGGGTGGGGGCCAACCATGGCTTAACCTAGCGCGTGTGGGGTGGAGCCCCACAAAACCTACCGAACTGCGTAACTCCTATTTGTAATAGGTTTGGGTTTGCCTTGCTCGTTGTCCAAGGTTCTTTGCGAAAAGGATTGAACCGATGTTTGCGGGGCTGCGTTTTGCGTTTGTGAGCGGAGATCCGTTGCGGGGCTACGTTTTGCGTTTGTGAGCGGTGATGTTTGAGGCCACAAGGCGGATGGCTTTGTGTGGCCTCCTATACGAGAGAACAAGAACGATGGCGATGAGTTACAAAAAGCTTCGGACGGTTCGGGTGGATGGGATGGTGTTTTGTTGGCGTTATAACGAGCGCTGTCGGAGTTTGGTGCTGGAGCCTCGGTGGAATCATCCGTATGTTCGTGTTGTGCTGCATTTTCCGCCGCTCGCGTATTGTTCTCATCTGTGCAATCCGTTGTATCTGACCCCGCATGATGTAGCGCGGTTGACGCGGGATGGTTTGGCGATCGGATGGCCGACTTCGCGTAAGACGGGGCTTTATCGGGCGTGGTTTGCGTTGATGGAAGAGCGTTTGGTCGAGATATCTGCGGAGGCTTGTGGATCGCGGGGGCGCAAACGTAACGAAAACGAAGCATTACGCGCAGGGCGCGGTGTCTTCTTGCAGATACTGGCTGCGCGTCAAGCGGATATCCACCGATGCAGCGAACAGATGGCCGAATGTTGGGAGGGAGTGCTTTTTGGCGTAACTCTGGATCAATCTCAGTCAAAGAGCTGAGCTTCGAGTTGGATCTTCCAAGCTTGTAAGATGCCTTGGGACGGGCATTTGCACAACGCTTGAAGAAGGCACTGTCGGGCTTGTTGGAGTGCGGCTTCTTGGGAGAGGAAGAAGGCTTTTTGCCAGAGGATCTCTTGTTCGACGGCGATGCTAGAGGGGTGAGCGTTGGATCGCGTATTGGCCCGAGCAGCGGCAGCTTTGACAGCGGCGGTGCTGGTATGAATGCCGCTTTGGTGAGAGATGCCGAGAGCGGCGGCCAAGGTTTCAAGGCTGCCGAGGTGCGCCCATGCGGCGAATCCGTAGGGGTGTTTTTCTTTGAGGGCGAGTCGGCGGTGTTGGCGCAAGAGTTCGGTGACAACGAGGCGTTCGTTGTCGTAGGTTTGGAGTTCGAGGCTACCGTTGATCCACATGCGTTTGCGTTCGAGAAGCTGCCACGCGAGGACGGGAGGTGGGCGATCTTGGGCTTTTTCTTCTTGGAGTGCGCGGATCGCGCAGTCATAAGCGAAGCTGTGGGCTTGTTTGACGGAGGCGGTCTCAAGGAGCGTCCAAAGATTGACGCTGCGGAGTTCTACACCGTGGATGTGAAGAGGAGGGGGCGTCGATGTCGAAGCGAGCGGATGCACAGACAGATCGGTGGGTTGATCGATGGGATGCGAAGGGGCAGCGGAGGGTCGATCGTTCGGTTGCACGGGGAAGCTCCTATGGTATGGGAGTGGCCGTTGAAACACGCCGTTTTTTAGGATGGAGACTTTTTCGCAAAGGTCAAGCCGCACCGAACCCCCCGTTTTTGAGGGACCAAGGCCGTCGGAATAGGGGTGGGCTGGATTCTGCTAGAGGTCGAACCATCGGGAACTTTGCAGTGAGAGATGTCGATCAGTCGGGGACTTTGCAGTGAGAGATGCAGGCCGAAAAAGCATTGGTTTGTGAGGAAGGTGCCGCAGGAGAAAAGCACGAAATCGCTTGGGTGGGGAGTGTCTCGCACACAGGCCGAAGAGAGCGAAGCGTCTGCTCGAAGTTGATGGTGCGCGTCGAAAAGATGTTTGTGCAGGCGCTAAAGCAGGGTTCGTTGGTTGCGCAAGAGGTCTTGCATGCGGTCTCTTCGTCTTCGAGCTTTTTTCGCATATTTTTTTCGAGAAGGGCCAGATCACTTCGGCAGTGTTGAATGCGTGTGAAGGCGGCGAGTAGACAAGCGATCTTTTTGTTTTTGGGCTTTGTTTTGTCTGTGTGATGAGGCGGGGTTGTGTTTTTGGGGCGCTGCCCCACGCCCCGCAAGGGGTCGCCGCCCCCTTGACCCCGTGTCGGCGAAGAGATCACAGGTTTTTCAAACCGACGGCTCTGTCGCTTGAACGGGCGCGAACACGGGTTTTTTTGATCCGCTGCGCCACTTCGAGCGTTGTTGTTGGAGGCTGTTTGGTGATGGGGCGCTTTGCGCTCAAAAGTATCGATGTATCTGTGTTTTTCGGCGCATTGAAGTATGCAGCAAACAGCGGTTTTGTACTGGGGAGAGAAGGGCCGTTGGATGCGGATATTGTGGAGGTTTTGGGGGGAGGATGGGCGTGTGGTTTGTGCGGAAGTGGGGGGCAAATGGAAAGAGAGCAAACAGAACGTAGAGAAAAGGCCGAAGTGTCGGAGATATCTCATGATCCGATCTTGAATTCCGCACGGCGGTTTTTGTTGTGGGCTTCGGGGGTCATGCCGGGATCTGCGGGGCGTTGGTGGCCATAAGAGATCGTGCTGAGTTGCGAAGAAGAGACCCCAAGTTTTTCGAGGTATTTTTTGACTGCGATGGCTCGGCGTTCACCGAGGGCGAGGTTGTAATCGATGCTACCGCGCTGATCGCAATGTCCTTCGATCTGGACGCGTGAGTTGGGGCGTTGCTTGATCCATTCGGCGTGGCGTTGAAGGATATCGCGGTTTTTGCCTTCGAGGGTGTACTGGTTGAAGCCGAAGTATACGGGTTCAAGGCTTTGTCGGTTGTCGGCGGTGGGGTTCTCGTTGGCGGTGATCAGGGTGGGTGGTGGGGTTTGTTTGACGGTGTTGTCGGGTTTGGGTTTGAGGCATTTTTCTTTGTTGAGTTCGGATTCTTCGCGGGCTTTGTCGGCGAGTTTGCGTGCGGCGTCAAAGGCGACTTTGGCTTCTTCGAACTTGCCTTCGTCCATGAGTTTGTTGGCTTCGGCCATCATTTTTTCGGCGGACTGGAGTTCTTCTTTGGCGCACTTATCGGCTTGGGCTTGTCGAGCGCGTTTGAGGGCTTCGAGTGCGTCTTGATAAGAGCGTGTCGGCGGTTTTTTGGGGCATCCTGTGAGCAAGATCAAGAAGCCCAAAAGAAGGAACACGCCGTAGCGTTGGGGGGCATATCGTTCAAACATACAAGCATCCTGTTTCGAGTGATTCGTCCGTTGAGGCGCAACGGAGGACGAAGGTTTTAATCTTTGGAGAGGCGCGGAGACCAGCTAGGCGTGAGGTATTGTCCGGGTTGGAAGGTGATCTGCCGCTGGTGTTTGCCTTCGTGGGTCATGATAAACAGCTTGGCGACGCCGTTGCGGGTGGAAACGAAGATGATATTGCGCCCGTTGGGAGACCATGTAGCTTCGATATTGCTGCCTTGGTTTTGGGTGAGTCGTTTGACTTGCCCGTCGGTGGGCGAGACAAGGAAGAGATCGAAGACATTGCGTTCATCGCGTCCTGTGAAAAGAATCCAGTCGCCGCGAGGCGACCATTTGGGGGCTTGGTTGTAGTTGCCTTGCATGGAGACGCGCCGAGCGCCCGAACCATCGGCATTCATCACAAAGATCTGCGGGGTGGCAAAGCGGGTGGACACAAAGGTGATCTGCTTGCCATCGGCAGACCAAGACGGCGAGAGATTGCGCTCGCCCCACTTGGCTTGGGTGAGTTGTTGAAGCCCCGAACCATCGGCGTTGACGATGTAGATATTCATGTTGTCAGTGCCGCGTGAGGCGCTAAAGGCGATGCGTTGGCTGTCAGGAGACCACGTTGCTCCCGTATTTAGGCCCTGAAAGGAAGAGATCTTTTGGGCTTTGCCTGTGTTGATATCGTGGACAAAGATATCGGGATTGCGTTCTTTCCAAGAGGTATAAGCGATGTATCGGCCATTGGGGGACCATGCAGGAAGTGCGTTGATCGAGCCGTTGTTGGTGAGGCGCTGCATGGCTTGTCCATCGACATCCATCAGCCAGACTTCTTGTTTGCCTCGATTGTTGCGGATGAACGAGACTTTGGAGGCAAAGATGCCGGGTTCGCCTGTCATAAACTTGTAGAGATGATCGGCAAAGAGGTGTGTGTACCAACGCACTTGGCTATCGTTGGAGGCGATGTAGTCTTGTTGAAGGGCGAGTTTTTGTGTGCCGACCTCGTAAAAGCGAAACTGGAGGCGGTAGCTGGAGCCGATCGCCATGACGTTGCCTTTGAGGATGCCTTCGGCCCCGACGCTTTTCCACGGTTCGAAGTCAAAGCTGTTCGGGTCGAAGCCGTCGCGGGGAGCGCGCTCAAGGTAGGATGCAGGAGAAAGGACGCGAAAGGCTCCGCAAAGATCGAGGCTTTTGCGAAGGATGGCGACGGTTTTTTGGGCGACGCGGCCATCGCCTTTGAAGTCGGGTATAGCGATGGGATAGCGTTTTAGGCTGAGATCACCGAGCTTGACTTTGAGGCGTTGGGCTTGGGCGGGCTGCACAAAAGAGATGGCGAAGAGTATCCACAAGCCCGAAAAAAGATAGCGATGAAAGCACAGAAAAAAACGAGACATAGACCCTCCTTGTCGAATGGAACGTTGCTTTGCGTCGAGGCCGTCTGCATGAAAGAGAACGCGAACAGGGGCATTTTATTCATCTGGGGCGATTTGGCGAGGGTGTGCCTCTTGTGTGATCGCGGCCTTGTCGGTGGAGTTCAGCGCGAAACACCGACGGGATGGACGCTTCTCTCGTGTGCCTCTTGTTTTATCGTGGTCTTGGTGGAGTGGGTGAAGATCCCGAGGGTTTGAGGGGTTGGGTGCTTGGAGGGAGCGTGCGTAACGAAAGGCGTCTGCGCTCGGTGGGGGTGGAGATATCGGTACGTGGAGGGTGAGGGAGTGCGGGTTGCGGAGGGATCGGGGCGGTGGTGGGGGAGATCTTTTGTGGCAACGCGGGATCACGGGTGGGTTGTTCGGGGCCTTGTTCGTCTTTGGGTTCGGGGAGTTCTTGGAGAGGGGGGCCTTCGAGCATGCGAACGCGGCGGTAATAGCTGCGTCCGGCTGCTCCGTCAGGGAGGTATTGTTGGTTGATAATCGGCGACCATGCGGGGCTTTCGACGTCCCCTTTGATCTTGAGGAAAGGCTGTTGTTCGGAGCCGTCGGCGTTCATGATGTAGAGCTTGCGTGGGCCGCTGCGTGTCGAGATAAACAGAATAAAGCGACCATCGGGCGACCAACACGCCTCAAAGTTGCGCCCTTGGTTTTGTGTGAGTCGGCGGTATTCGTGCGAGGTTTTTCCCTGCTCGTCGGAGCTTAATTGGATCACAAACAGATCATATTTGAGGAATTCATCGCGTGCAGTAAAAAGGATCTCGGAGGCTTTGGGAGACCACTGCGGCTCTTGGTTGTATTCGCCTTTGTAGGTCAGACGGAGTTGATTGGAGCCGTCTGCGTTCATGACGAAGACGTGCGGAGTGGCGAAGCGTTCGGAGACAAAGGCGATGCGTTTTCCGTCGGGCGACCATGTGGGGCTGATGTTGATGCCCCACGTTTTGGTGAGTCGTCGGAGGTTGTTGCCGTTGGGGTCGCTGGCGTAGATATCGGAGCCTGTTTTGGTGCTGATGGAAAAGGCGAGCCGTTGGCCGCTAGGAGCGTAGGTTCCGCCAGTGTAGTTTCCACGAAGGCGGCTGATGCGAGAAAGTTGTTCGGTGGCGAGGTCGAGTTTGTACAGGTAGGGGCGGCCTTCGAGAAAGGAGGTGAAGGTGAGATAGCGTCCTGTGGGAGACCAGTTGGGGAGGATATTGATCGCACCGTTGCTGATAACGCGGCGGCGGTTTTGGCCGTCAAAGTCCATCACCCAGATATCTTTTCCGCCTTTGGGGTTGGATTTAACGTAAGCGATGTAGCTGGTAAAGATGCCTTCTTGGCCGGTTAATTTTTTGTAGATATCGTTGCAGACTTGGTGCAAAAACCAGCGCAGTCGGTCTCTCGTCACGACACGATTGACGCGGATCTCTTGGCGGGTGGTGTCGACGTCGTAATAGCGGAACATCACGCGCAGGTGTTTTTCATCTTGGGCGCGCAGCGCGATTTTGATCAGGCCGTTGGCTGCGACGTTTTGCCACGTCACAAACGAAAAGGTGCCGAGTTCGATACCGTTCTCGCCTTCTTTTTCCAAAAAAGTTTTTCTTTCCAAGACGCGGATCATGCCCACCAGACGGCGAAAGTTGTCATCGAGCTGTGTTTCAAGATCGCGCTGGATATCTTCTTTGGGGTGGCCTTTGATCGGGCCCTGCCAGAGGACGGGGGCGATCGCCAAGTGAAAGGCTGTGGTGCCGACGCCCGACAAGACCACGCGGAAGCGCGGCTTTTTTTGACAACGCCGCCGCAAGCAAAGCTCGTCTTTGTTGCAATCGCGGTGGGCGATACAGCGCTTGGGACGGGCGCTATAGGCGGTGTTGGGGGGCCAGCACAACAAAGACAGCAGCCCGAAAAAAACAGAGAACCCAAACAACAAGGTGGCTCGTTGGGGGATGGCTTTCGTCATCAGAAACTCCTGTGGCAGATGCGATGATCCTGCCCGTCTGTGCGCCTTTTCCGAAGGTCTGCGATCCGAGCGGCAGGCTCGATGCGTTGAGCGGGCATCGTTTGGAGATCACAAACACCGCATCGTTTGGTTCTATTGCTTATCATGCTGTGCGGGCGGCTTCAAAAAACAGGCTTCTTTTGCTGCGGGGAGGAGCGTCGGGAGCGAGGAATCACCAGCTAATCTCGATGCCGTTTTTCACGAGCTTCCAGACGTTGTCGGGCGGTCGGGGGAAGGGGGCGGCGCGCCGAATACAAGCAAGCAAGGCGCTGTCAAATCGGTTGTTTCCGCTGGTTTGCGTGACGTCCGCTTTTACAAGACGACCTTCGCGGCTGATCTGGATCGCGATCTGGATACGGCTCTTGTAAGACGCAAGCTGGGCACTGAAAAGATCGGGGAGTTTTTGGCGATCGATGGCGCGGCGGATCTCCAGTCCGTACATACTACCTGCACGCGCAAGGCGTGGATCGTCGGTGGTTCCGAGGTCTGAGCCGCTTTCGACTCCGGGCGGTTTGTCGTCGTCCCCCCGAACATCGGTCTCTTCGTTCGAGCGTTGTTCGAGCCGTTTGAGTGCGCGCTTCATTAAGTCGTCATCGTTGACGCGACGACGGCGTGGTTGGGGAGGCGGTGGGTTGGGCGTTGGGTTGCGCCGTACGATCACGCGGCGGCGTTGTTCGGGCTGCGGGCGAGGCTTGTAGATGCGGGGGAGCAGATGGCGCGGTCGGGGCTGGCCTTTGCGCAAGAGTACGGCTGTTTGGATCGCTTCGACTTTCAGGCGCGGCCCTTGGCTGGCGTTGGCCGAAGCGTACATATAAAACACCGCCGCAAGGTGCAAAAACACCGAGCTTCCTACCCCCAACAAAAACAATCTATCGAATCGTCTGTGATCGAACATCGTTTTCTGTTCCATCCTTTTTTTTATCGGTCGGACGGGGCTTTTGACCCTTTCCTTCCATTCAACACCACACACCAAAGCTGAACCCATTGTGGGCAAAGATCAAGAAACGCGCAACTCCTTCCTTTTGATCTATCTGCCTGTTCGTTGGTTCGTTGGTGGTGTGGCTTTTTGTTTTGGTGGCGGTGCTTTTTGTTTTGGTGGTGGTGCTTTTTGTTTTGGTGTTGTGGGGCTTGGCAAGAAAGCGTGGCTTGGGTAGTGTGTTTTTTTTCTTGTGGGTCGATAGGTGTTGTTGGAGGTGAGTTGCGTGTTGCGTCAAAAAGGTTTTTGGACGGATGGCATGGGTTGGGTGGCCTTGCGGAGTGTTGCGCGATAGGGGTGGAAGATGGCGGAACTTGTAGGGAGTCGGGTTGGTCGCTACCGCTTTGTTAAGGAAGTTGGGCGCGGGGGGATGGCGCGTGTCTATAAAGCTGTCGCCGAATTTGTTCCCGAGCGATGGGTGGCGATTAAGGTCTTGTCCGATCATCACAATGCCTCGGAAGAAGTGCGCGCACGCCTTCAACAAGAAGCACAGATCCAATGCCGCCTTTCTCATCCCAACATCGGCCAAGTCTTGGGGCTGATCGATGAAGACGGCATCTTTGCCCTTGTGATGGAATGGATCGACGGCGTGGATCTACGAACTTTCATGCGCCAACAAAAGCTGTTTGGCCTTTCTATCGAACAGATCCAGAACTTCTTTTTGCCGATCTTAGAGGCGATGGCTTTTGTTCACCGGCATCACATCGTTCACCGCGATATCAAGCCCGCCAACATCATGCTCCACATCACAGAAGAGCGGATCACTCCGAAGATTCTAGACTTTGGCATCGCCAAGATGCTCGAAAGCAGCTTCATTAAAACCAAAGAAGGCTCTCTCCTTGGCACGATCACCTACATCTCGCCCGAACAGATCCGTGGGTTACCTCCTACTCCGAGCATGGATATCTATTCGCTTGGGATCAGCTTGTACGAATTGCTTGTTGGACATCCACCGTTTCGAGGCGGATATACCGATGTTTTGATCGCTCACACCGAAGCCGAACCCGATGATATCCGCAACTTTCGCACCGATCTTCCCGATGGCTTGAGCGACATCGTGATGCGGGCGCTTGCGAAAGATCCGGTGGATCGCTTTCCCTCTTGCGATGCTTTTCGTCAAGCCCTTGAAGATCTCTTCGATCAAACCATCGATCTCCAGCAGGTCTCGCGGGTTCGTACCACTCCGATCGATCCAAAAAGCCTCCTCGATATCCTTCGTGCCATCCACGGAATCGATCTTTCTGCACCACAACCACCCGTCGGCCCTCCTCCCGATCTTTTCCCTCGTCTTGCCGCGCTGCCCCCTCCTCCCAGTGCTGCTTCTTCTGCTTCTTCCGATCCCTATTCGTCTGTTTTGCCGGCTCCGTCTCAACATCCCTATCCATCGGCATCCTCAACGCCGTCTCATCATCCCTATTCATCGGCATCCTCAACGCCGCATCAGCATCCCTATTCATCGGCATCCTCGGAACATCCCTACCTGCCGAATTCGCCGCATCCCGCACGATATCCTGACGCTTCGGCGTCATCGCACCTTTCTGGAACTCCCTACCCATCGGCCTATCCCGCACCATCCTACACATCCGCCTCACCGAACCATGAGCACGATGTGACTACCGATCCGATGCCCGCCACACAACAGATCCCCGCAGAAGCCTTGGAGATCCTCTATCCATCGACCAAATCAACGCCCACAGAAAAACTTCTGCCATCAAGCCCTGCGTTTTTGGCGTCGGCGGACTCTTCCCCGTCGATTCACGGATACATCCCTCAACCTGCTGTTTCTTCTCATGCGTCGGATGTTTACAGCAAAACACGCGAAGAGCCCTTTGACGTGCAATCGGTGTTTGTGGCATCCCACTACGCGACGACTTCACCCACTTCGTTGGCCGAGACGGCCCCGATGCCTCATCACGCGCCTGTCGCCTCTGTGGTTTCGCACCTTCCGAGTACTCCACCCCCACCGACCGACGCGAGCATGAAGGCGGGCATCTTGATCGGCCTTGCGGTGGGCGTCTTTTTTACCGTCGTGTTTTTTGTGATCTTCTCGTTTTTGCGCTAATCTCGGGCTTTTCGAGAGAGGGATAGTCTTTGCAACCGCTTCGACCTGAAACCACCATCAAACAAGGCGCTTTTCGGCTCGTGCGGCTACTTGGAAGCGGCGGACAAGCGCAAGTCTGGCGTGCGATCAAGATCACCGAAGCCTTCGGCCTTGAGATGCAGGTCGCGCTCAAGATCATGCGCCTTGACGCCACCCCCAACGTCGACGTCCTCAAGCTGCGTTTGCTTGCCTTTCGTGAAGAAGCCCGACTCAGCGAGTGTTTGCGTCACTCTCAACACTTTGTGCGTGTCAACAACGCATTTGAAGACAAACAGCACGCTTTGCTTGGCCTTGAGATGGAGATCGTCGAAGGATTGGACTTTTTTGATCTGCTGCACGAACATCGAGAAACTCGCAAAACACCGATCCCTTGGCCTATAGCGCTTTCTATCGCAGCGCAGCTTTTCGAGGGCCTCCATCACGCCCACACCGCAACCCTCCACGAGCAACCGCTGCATCTGGTTCATCGGGATCTTAAACCCCAAAACCTGATGCTCTCGACTCACGGCCTTGTCAAGATCATCGATCTTGGCATCGCCAAGTGGGAACAGCGCGATCAAGCCCTCCAAACGCTCGAAGCCAAGCCCAAAGGCAGCTTTGCCTACATGGCCCCCGAACAAGCTCTTTATGCACAAACATCCCCACAGTCCGACATCTTCGCTGCTTCTGCCGTCCTCTACGAGCTTCTCACTGGCCAAGCTCCCTTCCGACCGACACTCTACCACGAACACCTCATCCGCCTCGCAAAACTCGCTGAATCTCCCATCCCTTCGGCGAAACAGATCGTCGATCATCTTCCCCATGCGGTCAGTTCCTATCTCGACCTATTGCTTTCACCCGACCCAACACGCCGACCCCAACAGGCTTTCCACGTCCGCCAAGAACTCGAAGCGCTTTGTCGAAGACACGAACATCCCCTCTATGGGCCGAACGAGATCCAATCGTGGCTTTCTTCGCTGTTGCGTGGTGAATCCAGATCCCTTTCCAAAGTCTCTTGGTACGGTTTGGCTGCTTATTCCGATACCCTCGCTCAAACTCCCGAAGAACTCGCCTCTCGCCACAAAAAAGACACCATCCAAGATGCTGTCTGGTCTTCTCCCTCGCTTTCTCTTTCCGCAAATTCCCCTCGATCCTCCGATGCTTCGGCTCTTATATCCGATGCTTCGGCTCTTATATCCGATGCTTCGGCTCTTGTATCCGATGCTTCGGCTCTTGCACCTGATATGTCGGGCCGATATTCCGATGCTTCGGCTCTTGCACCTGATATGTCGGGCCGATATTCCGATGCTTCGGCTTCATCAACGAATACTTCTGAACTTGGGTTATCTAAAGCAAAAAGCTCGTTGTATCCGCATAGAACAATATTTGTGCTTGTCGTTGTTGCCTTGCTTGGGACGGCTTTTTTTGGGGGGGCTTTTTGGCGTAATCCTTCCGAGTTATCGAATGTTTCGCTTGTTGAACGGTCTTCTCCGCCATCTCGCCCTCAAAAAGCTCGCGATGCTGTGCTGCCCTCACCTCTTCGCCCCAAAGAGCGGGTGATCTTGGCGAATCGTCCTACCGATCGGCCTTCCCTTGTTCTTGATCCTCCAAATCCAGAGAACGCTTCTTCTGAGCCTCCACGACAACAAAGCGATCTTGTGGATGCCTCTTCCATAACACTTGAAGATCCGCCTTCTCCTGCTGTGCGCATCCCGCAACGCCCTTATTCTCGGCGGATCCGTTCCCCAAAGGCGCGACCTCTTGCAAAGGCCCTCTCGCAGAACGCCAAAACCGCCCCATCTATCGCTATCGCCAAACGCTCGCCTCTTGTGATCCATCCCAAGACTTCGCGGGATCTAACGTCTCATGCATCCGCCCCCTCTCTTCGTCGTCCTATCGCACCTATCGCACCCATCGCACCCATCGCACCGAAAGCCACGCTGATCGTTCAGATATCGCCCTTTCCTTGCGTCTTGCGAAATCAATACGAAGACTACGGCAAACACACGCAGTTCACGCTTTTCTTGGAGCCAAAGCGCTATCGCTTTCGCTGTATCCATCGGCAAAAACTCTTCCTCTGGACTTTTTCTGTGGATCTTTCTTCGGGCGGAACGCATCGCGTTGAAAAGTATGTTGAGATGGGGCAAGTCTTCATCCGCAGCAAGCCTTGGTCATCTGTTTTGCTCGCTCCCTTCGGTGAGATCGGACAAAGCCACGCGCCGATCTCTTTGCCTTCAGGTCGTCACAACCTCACTCTGTACCGTGAAGGCCAAAGCACGCAGGTCCGAAAACTCGCTATCGTGATATCTCCCAACCAGATCGCACAACCCCCTTTTGTTCGTTGGTAAATCTCGATCTTTGCCGCTGCGGCTCGGATGCAATGGAGTTCTTGGTATGATGCGTTGGATCCTTTGTTGTTTTGTGCTTCTTGGAGGCTTGGGGGGCCGTTCGCTCGGATGGGCCGCCCCTCCTCTCTCGCAACTGATTCGGTTTGTTGACGAAGAACCCGATAAAGCCTTTCCTCTCTTGCGGAAAGAACTCGAACGTTCCGATCTTTCCGCTGCTCTTCGAGCGCAATACCTCCAACTTCTCGCCCTCGCTTATTACAACAAAGTCCAAAAAGGCCGCGCCAAGGACGTTTTTCGTCAATCTCTTAAGATCGATCCCGATGTCCCGTTGCGTGGAGAGATGAGTCCGCTCATGCGCCAACAGTTCTTGCTCTGGCGCAAAGAGTTTCTTCTCCATCATCCTGTTCGTCGCCGACCTCCGCCGCCTTCTCGTTCCCCTGATCTCGTCCCTTCCATCGTCTTGTTGAGCATCGGGGCTGCTGCTTTTGTGGGGGCTGCCGTCCTTGGAGTCGTTGCTCTTTCTGAACGAGATGCTGCTGAAAAAGCCTACAACAAGCTCCCTACGGCGGCCCTTCACTTCCGAAATGCCGATGGTTTGGCGTTGGGGGCGAATCTTGCCTACGCAACGGGCGGGGCTTTGCTGGTTGCCTCGACCGTCTGGTTGATTGTTGAACTCACCAAGTCCCCGCCTTCTCGTTCTTCAAATCATCCTCCTCATGCTACAAAAGAAAGGATCCTTTGGTGAGACGTTTGTCTGCATACTCTTCTCAAGCCCCTGCATCGTCTCTTTGCGGATGCTTGCAAAGCCTCATCGCAAGGCGAGCAGCGGCTTGGTCTTTTTGTCGTACGAAGGAGTCTTTGTGATGCCGAATCCTGTTTTTCAGGGGCCTCGGGCTTTTTCTTGGCTCGCGGTGCTCGCTCTCTTTTGGGCCGTCGTGGCGGTCTCTTGTATTCTCCCCCCTTGGCCCGATTTTCTCTGTCATCCCTGCGTTGATGACTGCCTTGATCGAGGTCTGATCTGCCGCGAAAAAGTCTGTGTTCCCCAAACCAACCCCGATCCCAAACAGTGCGCCTCCGAACAAACAGACGGTGGCTCCGAAAAGACCGAATCCCTCGACGAGACCTCTCTCGAAGAGGCCGCAAATCCCGACGAACCCACGAATCCCGAACCCGAGCCTTACATCGAAACCGAACCCGAACGCCCTGAAACCCCCGATACTCAACACGTCCTCATCACCCTGCTTGAAGGCGATGATGATCGAGAGCAACCTATCTCCTATCCCACCGGCACTTCCGCACCACAAAACGCCAAAGAAGCCAAATTCCGCTTCCGTACTTCATGGCGTGTCTTCGGGGCGAACCTCCGTCGCATCGACTCTTGGAAACTTCAATCTTCCGATAAATCTCAGACTTTTACTCTTACTGCTACCGACATAAAGGATACCGACATGAAACTTACACTTCCTGCTGCCCTCACTGCGGGCTTTTTTACTCTCCTCGGACTCATTGGCACCACCCCCACCGTTCAAGCTGAAGTTTACGTCCTCCAAGGAAAAGACGGCAAAGACGGCGCACAAGGCCCCAAAGGCGACACCGGCACCGCTGGCAAAGACGGCGACACCAAGTTCACCGACGCCGATGCTGCCGCCCTCAAAGCTCTCCTTCTCAAACTCCAAGCCAGCGGCGACAACCTCAACGTCACCGCAAACACCGTTTCTTTCAAACCTACCTCCGGCGGCAATGTGACACTTGATCTCGGTGCTTCCGCCTCTTTCAAATCGGGCAACGCCACCCTCGACTTTGCGGGCGATGCCATCACCGTCGCCTCAACCACTTTTTCCGTCGATACCACGTCCAAAATCGCACTCAAATCTCCCGATGTCGCCGTCACCTCGACCACTTTTGAGGTCAAAGGAACCGCCAACAAAGTCTCCTTCAAAATCGATGACGCAAACAAAAAAGCGACCTTTGATACCGCAAACGTCCACGTTCAAAGTGGACTCGGCCAAACAGCCCCTCCCGGCCCGACCTCCAACGATCCCCCCCAAACCAACGGGCTTGGTAACCTTATCATTGGATACAACGAAACTCGCCCGTCTGGAAATCCTTTAAGGACGGGTTCTCATAATCTTATTATCGGCGCAGAACACCACTACACCAGCCACAGCGGTTTTGTTCATGGTCACACAAACGAAATACTCGGAGAGTTCGCGGGGGTCTTTGGGGGGTCAGGGAACACGGCGAGTTCCTCCGGAGCGGGGGTCTTTGGGGGGTCAGGGAACACGGCTTCGGGGAGTTTTTCATCCGTTCATGGCGG